>JALUZF010000325.1 GCA_027012135.1 Gammaproteobacteria bacterium | reverse complement strand
GTATAATAATTTCTACCTGACTTTCTTTTCTGTAATTTTTAGAATTACTCTGATTTTCTACCTGATTTATACAGCCTGATAGAATTATTACAAACAAACCCAAACCAATATATTTAGACATATCCATTTTGTTAACTCTGTTATAAGTCTCCTGTTTTAACCAGGCCAGGAAAACCTACCCTCATTTATTCGTATTGAAATTGTATTTTTTACAAGCTTCTTTCTTTTCTTTTTTTGAAAGCCTGGGGGGTGGATTATAGAGTTTATTTAAAATCTCTTCACTCACAGTCCCATCTTTTGTGGTTGATATATCCCACTTTTTATACTCTGTATAAACATAAGTGCTGTAGGCAATATTTAATATAATTGAAACAGGGATTATGTACCATAAATATTTATGTTCAGAAATATTATCGGCCATCCATTGTTTAGAAAAAAGTAATAAAGCAAATCCTAATGGCAGCCATAAATCAGCAACATAACGAACAGTTATAGTAGTATAGGATAAAAGTAACAGGGCACTTATAAGAAATGCCCCCATTAATCCATTTACCAAAACTGTCTGAGAATTACGATTCACATACAACTCTTTAACTATCCTACCTGAAACAAGCAAAAATATAATAAAAATACTAGACCATAACCAGATGAACTGAATCTTGTAATATTCAAGGCGGACATAACCTAAACCAAGATAGTCTATCAGTCTTCCATGAATATAACTGCCTCCTTTAATATAATAAATCAGGTTAGGAATAATTCTCCCTATTTCAAACCTACCTGCTCCAGTAATATAAGTTGCACAGGCTCTTGGAGAAATTGTTTCACCTGCTCTTGTATAACCATACTGACCTTTCCCCATTGATAAAAAATCATCAAATCTCAGATAATTCATAAATAACAACAGAGCACCACCTAAAAATAATATTAATAAAGGCATATAACTTTTTTTAATGCCTTCAACCAGGTATGTGTAAAATGTTATTTTATCTATGCCATCTTTTTTAACCGTATCCAATACTGACATAAAAATTAACAAAATAACCGCCAAATACAGAGAAACTGCCACGGTTTGCCGAGTATGCACTGCTAAGGCGGCAATTATCGCATATAATGCCAGCCGGTATTTACGAGATTCAAAATCCCAGAATATATCTTTATATACCAGTACTATAAATAACGAACCAAGCATCAAACTTGCGGCATAAGGTTCATGATATATCATACCCTTTTGAATAATAATAAAGTATGCTGAACCAAACCAGACTATTAAGCTTAATAAAATCAGTTTTATCCTGCTTAGTAAATTCCATTGTTGAGGTGAGTTCTTAGGTCGAGAGTAAAAGATTAATGCATATTGTAATACCGCAGCACCTATGGTCGCCATTAACCAGACGGAAACTCTTGCCAGGGTCACTGTATTTAAGTCAATTAATGGAGAAACAATAAGCCTTAGTATTACAGGAAAATAACCATAATAAAAATAAACTTTATCATTATAATAAAGACTTTCACGACCAATTGCCTCATACGGGACATCTAATCTTCCATTTAAAATTGATGTTGCCAGGGCATTATAGGCTTTCCATAAGTGATCATAAGCAAAAAAATCATAGCTAAAATGGGTAATAAGTCCTGCATAAAAGATGGAGGGTATTAAAAAAAAATAAAAAAATAATGTTTTTTTGGAAAACGGCATAACTTAAATATCTCGATAGTAGATCAAACCGAAGGTTGACTAAAGTCTGGTATTTTTGCCAAATGCCTTTTTAAAATTCTGGAAAAATGCATTTAACAGACGTATAGATGTTTTTTCTGTTATTTTAAAGCTTTTTTTACTTCAAGCGAATAAGTAAGATTATCAGGCAGGCTGGAACCAGCTGTTTCACGGCACACCAGGATAAATCGTTGATGGCTTTTTCTGGCTATTTGCTTAATATTGGTTTTGCAATAGGTCATATAAGCCTGACCAGCAAACAAACTAACTACCACCTCTATATTTTTCCACTTTGTATCCCGGGTATTTACCAGCTCACCTTCCAGGGTAAATGTTGGCTGCTCAGGCACAATCTTATGGTTTTTAAAGTAAAATCCTTTAGGGTTTTGAACAACAGCCTGTTTAGTTCTATTTGCTATTTTTTCGTATATATTATTAACAACTAATACACCAGTCATAAAAAAAATACCGGTAATCAGCGAGATTAGAGCTTTTTGCATTATTGCTTTCATTGTTTACTGCACTCTAATTTTTTACTTTTTTAAAAATATAACTCTAAATTCAAAAACCATAGCCATTTATTTAACTAAGACAAAATCATTTTACGATAAATAATTTTTAATAACTGTAGGATATGGATGACTATCTGAAATAAATAATTGTATTTAATAATGTCAGTTTTTGCCTACTTTATCTGCTCTTAAATAGGGTAAAATACTAACTCTTCAGATCAAATCTACCAAAAGGTTTATTAATGTCAGGATTGTGCGGCTGGTATCAAAAGAACAACCCCAAAATAGATGATCAGGCTGTCATTGGACATATGTTAAAGAAGCTTTCAGCCTCTGCCCCCCATCGTGCTAAGGCTGTTTCTGATAATTCGTCTACTTCCTGTGCGCTGGCTGCTGCTGATTTTACTCCTCAGGATATTCTAAACAGCTCTCAACTTATGGTGGCCTGTGCTGGACATATTATCTGGAAAGACAGAACTCTGAAAACACAGGCCCAGGAAAAGGGCAACGCCTCAGTTATTGCACATCTATATCGCCAGTACGGAACTGATTTATTTAACTACATCCACAATGACTTTGCTCTGGCTATTATTGACCTGCAGGCTGATAAAACCATTCTGGCCATTGATCGTATGGGTGTACAAAGGCTGTGTTTTCAGGTAGTTGATGAGGGTATTGTTTTTTCTTCGGATATACAGGCTATATTTCAACACCCTGCAGCCTCCCGGCAGCTTTCTGAACAAGGCGTGTTTAATTACTTTTATTTTCATATGGTGCCATCGCCCGGCTCTGTTTATAAAGATATTAACAAATTATTACCGGCACAGTATATTGAGTTTTCTGGTGGTCAGTTAACCCGGCAGTTTTACTGGCAAATCAACTATCAGGACAAAAACTCTCAGTCTTTTGAGGATTTGAAAGCTCGCTTTGATGGTTTGCTTAGAGAGTCTGTCCAAACCCGGCTGACGGATGCCAGCGGTGCTTTTTTAAGCGGAGGCCTGGACAGTTCTACCATGTCCGGTATTTTAAGTGAACAGCAGGAACAGGCAAACACCTTCTCCATTGGCTTTAATGCAGAAGGTTATGATGAAACACCGTTTGCCCGAACCGCAGCCCGGCATTTTAATACCAGCCATCATGAATATTATGTAACACCGGAAGATGTTTTTAAGGCTGTTCCCTTAATCGCACAGGCTTATGATGAACCTTTTGGCAATGCATCGGCTATTCCGGCTTATTATTGCGCTAAATTTGCCCGGGAACACGGTATTAAAAGTATGATTGCCGGTGACGGTGGCGATGAAATTTTTGCAGGGAATGAGCGTTATGTTAAACAGGAGGTTTTTGAGCTTTATGGGCGTGTTCCCTCTTTTTTAAGGCAGCATTTGTTAGAGCCTTTTTTTCTACAGCTACCAGGTATGGACAGGCTCCCCGTTCTTAAAAAAATTAACAGTTATATTAAACAGGCTAAAATTCCTTTACCGGCACGTTTTGAAACCTATAATTTCCTCAATCGCAGTCCTTTAAACTCTATTTTTTCCGCTGATTTTTTATCACAGGTGAACCCCAACTGGCCTCTGGAGATGCAAACAGAGGTTTATGAACGAACCAGTGCGCATCATGCACTGCATAAAATGCTGCATCTGGATATGAAAGTGACTATTGCTGATAATGATATTCGTAAAGTCAATAATATGTGTACTTTAGCCGGAGTCGATGTAGTGTACCCATTTCTGGATGATGATATGGTTAGTTTTGCTGCTTCCGTTCCACCGGATTTAAAAATAAAACAGGGCAAGTTACGCTACTTTTTTAAACAGGCTACTACGGGTTTTCTACCCGATGAAATAATTAATAAGCAGAAGCATGGATTTGGTCTGCCTTTTGGTGTCTGGATGAAGGAGTATCAGCCACTTCATGATCTGGCCCGTTCCAGTCTAAGCAGCCTGGAAAACCGGGGTTATTTTAATAAAGAGTATATTGAAAAGTTATGGCAGCTGCATGATAGTGAACATAGCTCTTATTATGGTGTGATGATCTGGGTAATGATGATGTTTGAGCAGTGGCTTGATAATCATTAACATCTTGTATGCGGTTTACTTACACTAAAAATTCATATTTTAAATAATATTTTCACCGGTGAATGGTTAATCTACCCATTGAGGATGATAAACTGTATTTTTTTCTGATAATCTTTTTTTAGTTTTACTAAAAACTGTAACTGTTGACTTTCAGATGCCTGCAGCAAGGCGAGGCATGTGGAACATTGTTGGTGAATTTGATGAAATAAAAATAAGACAAATTGAAAACCTGATAAGTGCCAGTACTCACCTGTTAAAGTTATTTAAAGAACAAGAAAAACTCACTCATTTTAAACATGATTTAATTAAAAAACATCATGCAGAATAATTATTTTCCAGTGCTTATTATTTGCGCAAAAAAAACAGACTAAAAGGATTCAAGCTTCTAATTCAGTCTCTATTATTA
>JALUZF010000324.1 GCA_027012135.1 Gammaproteobacteria bacterium | reverse complement strand
GATCAGATCCTGATGAAAGACTGGTTTAAAAACGGCTACTATCAGCTGGACCAGTTTAAATTTGCCGATGGTACGGTGATGAAGCGTGGCGAGTTTCTATCTTCCGTTTTAACTCTGAATTCAGTTTCAGGAACTTCCGGAAATGATGCATTACTATCTACCAATAAGAATGAAGTGTTTTCTGGTGGTGAGGGCAATGATACCTATTTATTTTCAGAAAATTTTGGAACTGATTTTATTAATAACAATGATCCGGTTCCGGAATCCCTGGATAAAATTGTTTTTATTGATGCCGTTTACGATAATTTATGGTTCAGCCGTTCAGGGGATGATTTGCAGATTACTGTAGCCGGTACGGAAGATAAGCTTACTGTTAATGACTGGTATGCTCAGGAAAGTCAGAAAATTGATAAAATTGAAGCAGGTAATTTTTATTTATTAAATAATCAGATTGATAATCTTGTTAATGCAATGGCTGTTTTTGATGTGCCGGAAGGTTCTGGAAAAGTTATTGCTCAAAATACCAGGGAAGAACTGATACCTGTTTTAGCAAATAACTGGGTATCATCATCTTGATCTATACTTTATTTGAGTGATATCCGGTTTAGCTTATAAATCTGGATATCACTCAAATAGGTATTGCATGAATTACAGAAGCTTAGATAAGTTTCAGCTTAGGATAAGAGAAAGAGGAACTTTATTATTAAAAGTTATAACCAATCTTAAAAGTAGTTAACAGATTATCCATATCTTCTTTTTTATCATTTGCTCTGTAAAAGCGGGCGCTTTCTGTCCACTGATAGCGGGTATCAAAATTTGCATACAGGTTACCTTGACGGTATTCGACTGCAAAACCAGCCTGTCCTGCCCATAGGTCAGGATCTCTGCTATTATTGACATCTGTTGAGATACTTTGATTCAACTCATAAGTGCAACTTAACCAAGTTGTATTTATAATATTTACTGGTTTTCAGGTCTGATCAAGATAGATATCAATGCGTAATCCCCCCATAGGCGATTGTGTCATTGAAATACTGCCGGCATATAACTTTACAATATCATTGACAATGGACAGCCCCAGGCCGTGACCGTCAACTGATTCATCAAGTCTTGCCCCTCGTTGAGAAATCTGTTTTATCTGATCACCGGCAATACCCGGACCATTATCCTCAATGCGGATTAATACCCTGTCAGAACCAGAGCTGCTTATGTCAATATGGATTTTTCCGGCGGACCATTTGCCGGCATTGTCCAGCAGATTGCCTATCAGTTCCAGCATATCCTCACGATCGCCGAAATTATTGATGTTTTCAGCAATATGATAAGTAATGTCAAGTGTCTTATGTCTATACATCTGTTTAATAACATTAATCAGTTCAGGCAGTTCTTCCGTCGGATTAAAACGACGGCTGGAACCGCCCTTACCGGCCAGCCGGGCACGTTTAAGTTCCCGGTTAATCAGCTGATTAATCCGTTCAACCTGTTTTTGCGCTTCCGGTAATTGTGCCTGTAAATTCTGCGGATCATTATTAAGGTATTGATACAGCAGGTTTAAGGGTGATTTAAGAGCATGGGATAAATTGCCCAGAGCGTTGCGGGAGCGTTCCAGGCGTTTTTCCAGCAGGCTTAGAAGGTGGTTAACTTCCTGTACCAGGGGCAGTACTTCTGTGGGTACATTTTCTGATAACTTAACAATTTCACCTTCTTCCAGGCACTGCACATCGGAACAGACGGATTCCAGGCGTTTAAAGGATAAACGAATAATGACACTCTGTATTAACAGCAAGATAATCAGTCCGCCCAGGGACATAATAAAAAACCAGGTTTTAAACTCCTGTTTGCGCTGATTTATCACGGTCAGATCTTCGGCCAGAGCAATGGTTACCAGGGTATTGTTTTTGTTAAACGCCATGCTGATCTGCAGTAATTCCTGATCCCGGGGACCCTGGGTGATTTCTACCTTCTGTGCACCGGTTTCAAGGCGGGGGATTTTCAGCATCTGATCCCATAGAGAACGGGAATGAATCACCGGCTTATGGTTGACCGAAACCATAAAATAATGTCCGGAATAAGGCTGCTGGTAAACCAGCGGCAGGTGATCGAACTTGAGTCTGGCACTATTGTTATTAACATCCAGACTGGATAACAGGCTTTCGACATCATGTTCCATGCGTGACTGAACAAAGTCATAAATCAGTTCATTCATGGAGCGCTGGCCCAGAAACCAGAGCAGGCTGAACAATAATAATAAACTCAGGGACAGACCGATGTGCAGCCGGTGTTCCAGGGAGTTCATTCCAGTTTAGCCATAAAGATATAGCCCTGACCGCGACGGGTAACAATACGCTGCTTACCGATTTTTTCCCTCAGGCGACGAATATACACTTCTATCAGATTACTGTCCCGGTCAAAATCCTGATCATAGATATGATCAATTAAACGGGTTTTAGACAGAACCTTGCCGGGGTTGAGCATAAAATAACGCAGCAGACGAAACTCGGTGCCGGTTAATTCAATGGCCTGCTCATTACTGTTTAGAAATAACTGCTGGGTTTCTTCATCCAGACGGATATTGTCACATTCCAGAGAGGTCTGACCGGCCATATCATGAGTCCGGCGTAATAAAGCCTGGATCCTCATGGTCAGTTCTTCAATATGAAAGGGTTTGCCCAGGTAATCGTCAGCCCCGGCTTTAAACCCGTCAATGCGCTCATGCCAGGCATCCCGGGCGGTAAGAATAATCACCGGTACGCTATTGCCTTTTTTTCGCCAGTTGGCCAGTACCTCCAGCCCGGGACGTTCCGGCAGGCCCAGATCCAGCACCACCATATCATAGGCTTCCTCATCACCCATAAATTCACCGTCAACACCATTATGGGCAAGATCTACAGCAAAGCCTTTCTGTATAAATTCAGTTTGCAGGTTTTCGGCCAGTTTTATATCGTCTTCTACTAATAATAAACGCATGGCTTTAATCATCGTCCCTGAGATGAGGGCCATCATCATCTTCATTAATGTGTAAAACCTGGGAAGTCAGTGCATCCACTTCCAGCTCAAGTACCATGCCCTGATGATCAATATACTCAATCTCGTACAGATATTCACTATTATCAGGGTGATCCCGGTTTTTAATCAGTTCCACTTCCAGCAGGCGGGCAACACCAAACGCCTGGAGCTGATCCAGAATACGTTCCAGTGAGGTGATTTTGCCGGCTGTTTTAAGTGCTTTTATTTCATGGGGTGTGTATTCTTCTTCCTCGTCATCATCCGCTGAGACTGAAAGAGTCAGTAACAGCAATGTCAGAAATAAAATACGTTTAATATAAGTCATATTAAATAAGGGCCTGCTTGCCTCATAGGATGGCTCGTAGTGTAATTGTTTTACTGATTATAGTTGGCCTGAAATGAATTGAAACTGAAAAAACAGGCAATAATTAGCCGTTTAAAATTATTGTAAATCTTTCTCAAATTCCATATACTGGAAAAACATTTGTCAATTTTTTATTTCTCTTTTGTAACCTATTGAAAAATAAGTTAATAAAAATCGACATGTAAATCTCTATGATTTTGCATGGGTGTTTTTCTGAGGTTTTAAAATGTTTTTAAGGTATGGTTAAGAGCTTTAAAACGTATAAAAGAGAACATTCAATAAACATGGCGGGAGATTAAACCATGTCCAATCAGACTAAAAGTCCGGCGCTTGAGCAGGATATTGACCATCAGGAAACCCAGGAATGGCTTGAGGCTCTGGAGGCGGTACTGGAAAACGAAGGCCCGGAACGGGCTCACTTTTTATTAGAGCAGCTTATTGACCAGCTGCGCCGTTCCGGGGTAAACCTGCCGCACTCATCCAATACGGCTTATGTTAATACCATTCCTCCTCATCTGGAAAAAAGTATTCCCGGTGATTCGGCACTGGAAGCCCGGATCCGTTCTCTGATCCGCTGGAATGCCGCGGCCATGGTCGTAAAAGCCAATCGAAAGTCTTCTGAACTGGGCGGCCATATTGCCAGTTTTGCTTCTGCTGCGACCCTGTATGATGTGGGTTTTAACCATTTCTTCCGCGCACCGACCCATGAACACGGCGGTGATCTGATACTGTTCCAGGGGCACTCCGCACCGGGTATGTATGCCCGGGCTTTTCTGGAAGGGCGTTTAAATGAAGACCAGCTGGATCGTTTCCGTCAGGAAGTGGACGGCGGCGGTCTGTCCTCCTATCCTCATCCCTGGTTAATGCAGGACTTCTGGCAGTTTCCAACCGTATCCATGGGCCTGGGTCCGATTCAGTCCATTTACCAGGCGCGTTTTATGCGTTATATGCATGACCGCGGCCTGGCCGATACCCGTAAACGTAAAATCTGGTCCTTTATCGGGGACGGTGAAACTGATGAGCCGGAAACTCTGGGTGCTATTTCTCTGGCATCCCGGGAGAAGCTGGACAACCTGATCTGGGTGATTAACTGTAATCTGCAGCGTCTGGACGGCCCGGTACGCGGCAATGGCAAGATTATTCAGGAACTGGAAGCTACCTTCCGCGGTGTCGGCTGGAAAGTTATTAAAGTGATCTGGGGCAGTTACTGGGATCCTTTACTGGCCAAAGATAAAGACGGCCTGTTAAAGCGCCGTATGATGGAATGTGTGGATGGTGATTTCCAGAACTACAAGTCCAAGGACGGTGCTTATGTACGTGAGCATTTCTTTGGCAAGTATCCTGAGCTGAAAGCCATG
>JALUZF010000323.1 GCA_027012135.1 Gammaproteobacteria bacterium | reverse complement strand
AAATGATTTAATGCTCCTTATTAAAAAATTGTAAACACCCTGCGGTGATCCAGGACACTCATCTATTGCCATCTATTGAGATTTGTAATTTTCATTTAATGGGTGTCCACAACTATAACACAACTATAGTAAAAATCGCCGGTGATGTTAGGCGTTATGCTAAGTAATCCCAGGCTTAGTTGTAATGTTTTAATAATTGGGAAATATTAGAGGATAATTACCTATGAATAAGTTAATAGCATCTGTTTTATTGATACTCGTATCAATCAACGCACAAGCCGACTGGCAATTAAATAATCAACAATCTTCAGTTAACTTTATTTCTATAAAGAAATCTACTGTCGGTGAAATCCACCATTTTAAATCATTATCAGGGCATATAAAGGGGGATAATGTTACAGTCTCAATTGATTTGTCTAGCGTGGAAACTAACGTACCAGTTAGAAATGAAAGAATGGAAACCATGCTATTTGATGTTGCAAATTTTGCAACTGCTGATATTAAAACATCAATTGAGCAATCCAGAATAAACGCTTTAAAACATGGTGAAAGTTACCTTGATAAAATTAATATAGTTGTCTCTTTGCATGGAAAATCCAAAGAACTGGAAACTATGGTTAATATTATTAAGCTATCTGACAATAGGGTATTAGTATATTCAATTCAACCTATTATAGTTAATGCATCAGATTTTGATTTAGCTGCTGGTGTGGAAGCTTTAAAAACAGTAGCAAAGTTACCATCAATAAGTTCTGCTGTGCCCGTTACGTTTAGCTTGGTCTTTAAAAATTAAGCATACCGTCAAGTTATACTAAAAAGCATTGCTGGATATTCAAGTATTCAGCAAGTGTTATTGGTATGGTTGAACGTAAAAAGATAGATATTTATCAGCAACTACAATTACGACTCCTGATTACCTCATATCGAAAACAAAAACTTAGATTCAACTCATAAGTGCAACTAAACCAGGTTGTATTTATGAGTTGAATCTAAGTAAGTAATTTTGCTATAGTAAACGCTAAAAAATATTTAGACAGGATGTCTGGTAAATTATAATAATTATTAATAAAAACCACTATATCCTGGATTTTCCCGGTTTGATATTATCCTAAATAAATCAGTTAAACCTACTGCATGTTGTATTAATTTTTTTGGAGAACAGCCTTGTTTAAAAATATACTGGCCTTTATTGGTCTTGTCAGCATTATTGCCATTGTTATTGTTTACCTGGGGTTAAAAAACACCTTTAGTGAGTTTGATCCCGGTGCAGAAAAAACCTACACCGATATGGTTAAAACCATTATTGAGACTAAGGATGCCGCCAGTGCGTCTATCTGGAAAGTTCCTGTACAGGAAGGTCTGACTGCAGAAGAAGTGGAAGAAACCATGAAATTTGTGGCCAATGAGCATAATATTGCTAATGTCGGTGAACTGCCTTTATCAAAAGATATTACCGCCAAACTGGGCAAGCCTTATCGATTTGTAAAGATATTCCTGTTCTGTAATTCGCTTACCGCAGCACAGATGCTGGATTATAACGATGCCTTTTCCGCTTATTTACCCTGTCGTATTACTTTAATAGAAGATCATACCGGTAAACTCTGGCTCTATACCCTGAACATGGATCTGATGATCCATGGCGGTAAGCCTCTGCCTGCTGAATTGAAAGCTGAAGCCGTAAAGGTTAAGGAAATTATTCTGGATATTATGAAACGTGGTGCTGAAGGGGACTTCTAAATATGCTGCCAAACAGGTAATTATGCATCCTGTAATACAGGAAGAAAAAACCGGGTGTGCAATAGCAAGCTGTGCGGCTATTGCAGGCCTGTCTTATCAACAAGCCCAATCGATTGCCCGTTCTCTGGGTATTTACGCCGATGATCCTGCTCTCTGGTCTGAGACTCATTATATAAAGAAATTGCTTGCTGCAATGGATATAGTGGCAGCCAATAAGGAAATTCCATTTTCTGCTTGGGACGAATTACCGAATTGTGCTTTGCTGGCTATTAAATGGCATCAGATTTCAAATCGGCCATTCTGGCATTGGGTTGTGTTTACCCGCAATGCCGAACAGTCATTTGTTCTGGACTCCAATCCAGGTCTTAAAAATAATATCAGGACTGATTTTGGGCGTATTAAACCACACTGGTATATTGAAATTGTAAGATGAATATTACTTCAATGTCAGAATATATCTCATTTTATAAAATTAAATATCAAAATATAGTTATTTACTAATAAAAGTATATTTTTTAACTATACTGTTAATAGTCGCTGTTCGGTTGCAACTACTGAATTTTTAAATTTATGGTATAGATATAGTCTTTGATATTTTGATGTTTAAGCAGTTTCTTTTAAATAATTTTACTCATGACATTGCAGATGAGTTGTTTCAGTTCAAACTGCGGGTTGGTTTTGTTCTTTTCTGTGCGCTTAGCGTATCTCTGTTGCAAATTTTTAATACTGAACTGAATATAGTTCGAAACGCTTATATCTATCTGGTATTTGCCTTCGTTTTAGTTTACAACCTCATTTATTACGTTTTTATCCGTTTTTATCCCGAGCGTTATATTCTGATGAGGATTATAATTATTATTTTCATTGATATCAGCAGTACAGTTTATGAGATTCACCTGGTCGAAAATTATTCAGCTTTATTTGTACCGGCGTTATTATGGTTCATAGTCGGCTATGGTATGCGCTACGGGGTATTTATTGGTTATGTAGCCTCGGTATATACTATTTTCTGCTGGTTGATACTTATTAATACATCGCCAATCTGGATTGAAAACAAATACTTTTCCTATGGCTGGGCCTTTGCTTTTATTTTAATTCCTCAATACTATTTCGTATTGGTCAAGCGTTTGCACCTGGCCATTAACAAGTTAAATCTTGCCTATAAGAATGTTGAGCATGAAGCGCAGTATGATCATCTTACTGATTTGCCAAACCGGTCTTTTTTCCAGGTAAAACTCACGACCATGCTTTCGGAGTCAATCGAGGCCAATAATAAAATTGCACTGTATTTTATTGATCTTGACAATTTTAAAAGCGTCAATGATACCCAGGGCCATGATACAGGAGACTCTGTTTTAATTGAGGCGGCTATTCGACTGCAGGACGTCTGTAAAGATTATGGTACCTTAGCTCGCCTGGGTGGTGATGAATTTGTTTGTATTGTTAATTATGAAGAAGAAAAAACTCTGCAGAAACTGGCCGAAAAAATAGTACAGAGCCTTGCTGAACCCTTTAAAAGTACTGATATTCAAATTTCAGCCAGTGTTGGAATATCGCTTTATCCGGATGATACCAGAGACCAGTTTATGCTGAAAAAATTTGCTGACAGGGCAATGTATGAAGCTAAACAGAGAAATAAATCCACCTTTGTTTTTTATTATAAAATTGCACAGTAAAGTTTACTAAGCTTTAATGAATATTCAGAATTTTTTCTGTTCTTAAAAAGACCTCGTCGGGTACTTTTAAGGCGGTTTTTAAGGCAATATCTCTGTCCCACTGATTTTTTATGGCACCTGCCTCCCAGGCATCAGCCAGACTGATATGGTTAATATGGTACCAGGGGGATGTAAGTGGAAAAAAGGTCAACGGCCAGTCTGAACCATAAATCATTTTGGCAGTAATCGCTTTGTCTTTAAGCGCTTCAGCAAGATAGTTCAGTTTATTAGCCTGAGTCAGACTGGAAATATCAATATACAGATTAGGATATTTTTTTATCATAGGTAAAATGCGCTGAAAATTATCCTGGCCTTCACTCTTACCGGTAGTAGCAATATGGGCTGCAATGACTGTAACGCCTAACTCCAGTGGAAGTTTCAGACGCATAGGATCGGCCAGTTCATCTTTGGCATTGGCAAAGGATTTTTCCATTCCGGTATGCGTCAGCAACGGAATATTAAGTTTAGCCATCAGCCGATAAAAAGGAATATAATCGGGGTTGGATGGGTCGATGTTCATAATGGACGGGATCCATTTAACTAATACCGCTCCCTGTTCTCTGGCTTTCTGTAAGCGCTGCAAAGCATCTTTTCGATTGGGGTTGATACTGGCACCAAACAGCAGGTTGTCGTATTTGGCGGTTTCTTTAGCGACATAATTATTAGGCACAAAAATCTGTGTTTCCTGACGATTGAGCTGGCCTTTGTGTTCCCCCTGATCATCAATATAGCCGTCCATTGCCAGAATAACGGCCTGTTTAACCGTTCTGGAATTGGCAATTTTGGCGCTGACTTTCTGTACCAGGATCTGATCGCCGTATTGTTTTAACTCATCCTCGCTGACATCCATGGACCAGAGGTAAAAAGGGAAACGGTAATTATTACGCATGCCTGCATTAATAAAACAGCCACTGTTACCATAGCCCAGGCCGGCAATATGGACATGATTATCAATAATGCTTTTACCGATATCGGGATTGAGTTTTTCAATTTGAGTTTCACGTAACAGCATAAAAATACTGAAACCAAGTATGAGAATAATCCCGACAATTTTTTTCAATGGTTTTCCCTGTGGTTTATCTTCAAACAGATAAATATCAGCTCAGTAATGCTTCAAAACGAGCCTGCAGAGCCTTATCCTGACTGTAGTTACTCATAACATACCATTGCTGCTGCAACAGATATGGTGTATAGCTGTTTTCAGAGGTATCATTGTGATGGCCGAGGTTGGAGTTAAGCAGTTCAACCTGCATTGCCATTCTGGCCTTCTGCTGTTCCTCAGGTGAGGGATGACCGGTAAGAATTTCATACTTCAGGCAAAACTGCTGTTTTAGCTGCTGTTCATTTTCGATCAGTTCTTTATGATCCTGTTCAATATTCTTAAGAGCGTTCTGGTAGCGGTTCTGTATGGCCTGTTCCAATGATGCGGGAAGAGCATCCAGGGCCCGCCATTGTTGCTCTATGTCTTCAATAACGGCCTGATCTTCAGACTCAATGGCTTCTAACTGGCTGCACAGCTCGGCTTTCTGTTTAAGCAGTTCGATTTCCTGTGCCTGTTCCTGAACTTTCAGGTCCCCCAGTTTTTGGTTAAAGGCCTCTCTGGCTTTTTTGTATCGGGCATTGACTTCCTTGCTGATGGCTTTGGCTTCAGGCGCCAGTTCATGCCACAGGTTTTCAATGTCCTTAAAGGCCTGTTCAAGATCCTTGCGCTTTAAAGGCTGTTGATTAAGCGCTTCCAGGTTTTCACAGATGGCCTCTTTTTCTCTTAATCGCTCGGTATTATGAGACTGTTTCTGTTCAATCTGCTGTTTGCGTTTATCAAAAATTACATCACAGGCAGCACGAAATTTTTTCCATAATTTGTTGCGCTGGAAAGGGGATACCGGGCCGATTTTTTTCCAGTCCTGCTGGTATTGTTTGGCCTTATTAATGGCTGTATTTAAATCATCATCCATGAGTTTATGTAATTGCTGTACCTTATGGATCAGGTCGTTAAACTGCTGCTGATTAATATGCCAGACTTTTTTCAGTTCATTGCGGATAATTTCAATGTCTTTGTCAAAACGCTGGTTTATAGTCTTGTGTTTTTTACGTTCCACAAAACCGATTTCTGACCATTCTTTGCGGGCCTGACGGGTGATTTTGTCAACCTTGATCCAGTCTATGGATTCATCAACGGGAGCATCTTCCTCAGTGGGCCAGCCCATGCTGTCTATATAGGTTTCCAGCTGTTCACATAATTGTTGACGGGCTTTAAGGTTGGCCTTGCGCTGGGCTGCCTGCTGTTCTATATAGGGGCTACAGAAGCTGTATGCTTCATTGCAGGTATTATTAAACTGTTCCCACATGGATTCCTGGGTTCGGCTGCGCAGATTTTTCCATTGTTTGCGAAGCTCCTTAATTTCGGCCGTAATTTCAGTATATTCTGTGTCCAGGCTGGTGCTGTTTCTGGCCTGTTCAAGTATCTGCCCGGCACGCTGAATCAGGTTTTCCCGTTCTTTATCATGGGCCCAGTTTTTCCAGGATGACAGATCCCCAAGGGTGGCACGGATCTCATGCAGGATCTGGTGATAGCGGTTTTTCTCAGCACTGGAAAGTACCTCGCTGTTATCAATGTTTTTAAAGAGTTCATGCAGTTGTTTGTCGGCTCTGGAAACATGACCGTCACTGATAAGCTGCTTAATGGACTGGTTTTTCTGTTCAATGGTTTTTATTAACTGAGCAGCTTTTTCCCGTTGCACAGCCAACCGGTCTTTAAGCTGTGTGATAAGATTATTAAAATGTTCCTGCTGGGCTTCGATATCCGTTTCTGCACTGGCTTTAATGCGTTGTTGAAATTTATCCTGTAGAGCCGCCAGTGTTTTTTCCGGAATATAACCGTCTTTGTGCAGCATGTTTTCTGCCTGTGCAATCAGGTTATTCAGTTTTTCAGTATCACTGCTATTGTCTTCGGTGTGGGTCTGATTATCCAGCAGATCCAGCAGGGTCTGAAACTTCTTGTTGTATTCTTCAATAAGCTGTTTGTCTTCAAGTGCTTTTAATGTTTCATCCCATTCTATGCCCAGGTTAGTAATAATCTTGTGTTTGTCTTCCTGTTGCCTGGCTTCAGGTTCTCCATTGTCACCGCTCTGCAGCAGTTCATCTACGGTACTGGATAAGGCGCTTAGCAGGGTATCCAGCTTGACCAGGGCGGTTTGTTGTTCCTGCTGCCTGTTCTCCAGTTCGTCCATACTGGTAATAATGTCTTCGCAGATGGCATGGTAGCGTTCAGTTAGTTCTTCGCTGGCAAAATTCTGGATTTCACTCCAGCGGGTAACAAAGTTTTCAAAAGTGGTTTTTTCCTGTAATAAGCGATTGCGTTTTTTCAGTTTTTCCAGTTTGTCGCAGATTTCAATCACTTCTGCGGCCAGACGTACAGGCCGTTCTTCATCTTCAATGATCTTGTCCAGCTTGGTTTTAACAATTTTATAAACCCGTTTGTCTTTTCGACGCGATTGTTTGGCAACCCTTTCCAGGGTGGATCGTTTAGCAATCTGCTGAGCAGCCAGCTGACGGATTCTGGCATTTTCATCGGTCAGTGCAATATCACCCAACAGGGGATCACGGCTGATCCGTGGAATGGCAATTTCTCTGAGAGAAGCTTCATTAGCATTGGCGGCGACAAATTCCAGGAGAGCAGAATTACGGCTGCCGCGGATCATTTTTTCCCGTACATGAAATTCCGGTACGGGATGTTTAAGGCCGCTAAGCAGCTGGAACAGACGGGTCAGAGCGGCTTCCTTAACGGTACCGTTAGTTCCTTTCATAATGATGGTCTGCAGCAGATCCAGATCACTGAGTTTATTGGCGGCTATGGCACGGATAGTTTCATCACTGTCATTAACGGCAATATCAGCCAGGGTTTCCTGGGCACTGACAGGCAGTTCCTGAACGGCCTTTTTTCTGACTTCAGTATTTTTACTTTGCCATTTTTCTTTAGTGAAGGGGCTGAAGATGGGTTTAAACAGTTTATTGAGAACCATAAGTCAGTTACCTTGAATCATTATGTGCATACAGAATGAATGGTTAAAAAGCCCCCCCACTTGCTTTGCTAAGTGGTGGGATTACCCGGCAGCTTACAGAAAAAACAGGCTTACCGGGGGACGTTTTTACTATCTGCCGGCATTGTGTTACAAAGAAGATAATTTCTCAAGCTGCTCGGTCAGACTTTTGAGTTTGTTCTGAGTTTCTGCGAGTTTCTGGCGTTCATGAGCCACGACCTGTTCCGGTGCTCTGGAAACAAAATTCTCGTTGGACAGTTTGGCCTCCAGCTTGCTGATAAAACCCTGATTGGACTCAATTTCCTTATTCAGACGTTCCCGTTCGGCGTCAATATCAATCAGGCCGGCCATAGGTATGAGTATCTGCATTTCGCCAACCAGAGCGGTAGCGGATTCAGGGGCATTGTCATCATCAAGCCAGGTAATGGATTCCAGACGTGCCAGTTTAATCAGCATGGTTTCATTACGCTGCAGGCGGGCTTTGTCGCTGTCAGAACCATTGGCCAGTAAGACATTTAACGGTTTGCCGGGTTTAATATCGTAGCCGCTGCGGATCTGTCTGACACCCAGTACAAATTGCTGCAGCCAGTTCATTTCATCTACGGCATCCTGGTCAACCTGTGCGGACTGAGGTTCAGGGAAGGGCTGCAGCATAATAGTATCACCCTGAATACCGACCAGTGGTGCAACCCGTTGCCAGATCTCTTCCGTAATAAACGGCATAATAGGATGAGCCAGACGCAGCAGACTTTCCAGAGCCCTGATTAAGGTATTGCGGGTACCGCGCTGCTGCGCTGCACTGGCGGAATCATTATTGAGTACTGATTTGGACAGTTCCAGATACCAGTCGCAATACTCGTTCCAGGTAAATTCATAAATAGCCTGTGCGGCTCTGTCCAGTCGATAGGTATTGAGGGAATCAATGACCTGCTGTTCAGTTTGCTGCAGGCGGGAAATAATCCACTTGTCTGCCAGGCTGAATTCCATTTCATCATTATCCATGCCGCAGTCATGGCCTTCGGTATTCATCAGTACATAACGGGAGGCATTCCAGAGCTTGTTGCAGAAATTACGATAGCCCTCAATACGGCCCATATCAAACTTGATATCACGGCCGGTAGTGGCCTGAATGGCAAAGGTAAAGCGCAGGGCATCGGTACCAAAAGCGGGAATGCCGTCCTTGAATTCCTTGCGGGTCTGTTTCTCAATTTTTTTAGCCATTTGCGGCTGCATCATGCCGGAGGTGCGTTTCTCAACTAAGGTTTCCAGCTCGATACCGTCTATTAAATCAATAGGATCCAGGACATTGCCTTTGGACTTGGACATTTTATGACCATGTGAATCACGTACCAGGCCATGCACATACACTTCCTTAAACGGCACTTCGCCGGTAAATTTAAGCCCCATCATAATCATTCGGGCCACCCAGAAGAAAATAATATCAAAGCCGGTAACCAGAACATTGGTAGGATAAAAAGTATCCAGTTCCGGTGTTTTGTCCGGCCAGCCCAGGGTAGAGAAGGGCCATAAGGCAGAAGAGAACCAGGTGTCCAGAACATCTTCATCCTGTTTAAGGCTAATGGAATCATCCAGCTTATGCTGCTGGCGTACGGCCTGTTCATCCTTGCCTACATAGACATTGCCATTGCCATCATACCAGGCCGGTATACGGTGTCCCCACCAGATCTGACGGGAAATACACCAGTCTTCAATATTGTTCATCCATTCAAAATAGGTGTTTTTCCAGTTGTCCGGAACAAAGCGGATATCACCGTTTTCTACAGCTTTAATAGCCGGCTCAGCCAGGGGAGCAATTTTGACATACCATTGGTCAGTCAGATAGGGTTCAATAACGGCTCCGGAGCGGTCGCCTCTGGGTACCATTAAACGGTGCTCGTCAATTTTTTCCAGTAAACCGGCATCGTCCAGATCTTTTACAATGGCTTTACGGGCTTCATAGCGGTCCATGCCCCGGTATTTTTCCGGAGCATTGTTATTAATTGCGGCATCTACGGTAAGAATATTGATAATGGGCAGGTTATGGCGTTTGCCCATATCATAGTCATTAAAATCATGCGCTGGGGTGATTTTGACACAGCCGGTACCAAATTCAGGATCTACATAATCATCGGCAATAACAGGTATTTCCCGGTCAGTCAGGGGCAATTTGATGGTTTTACCAATCATATCCTGATAGCGCTCATCATCGGGATGAACCGCTACCGCAGTATCCCCAAGCATGGTTTCCGGACGGGTGGTGGCGACTATAATATAACCGCCGCCGTCGCTGAGCGGATAACGCATATGCCAGAAGTGGCCATTTTCTTCTTCGGAAATAACTTCCAGATCGGAAACTGCTGTATGCAAAACCGGATCCCAGTTGACCAGACGTTTGCCGCGGTAAATCAGGTCTTCTTCATACAGGCGGACAAACACTTCCTTTACGGCCTCCGACAGCCCTTCGTCCATGGTAAAACGTTCACGTTTCCAGTCTAAAGAAGCGCCCATACGCCGTAACTGGCGGGTAATGGTATTGCCGGAATGGGCTTTCCAGTCCCAGATTTTTTCAATAAAAGCTTCTCGGCCCAGATCATGACGGGTTTTACCTTCGGCATTAATAATACGCTCTACCACCATCTGGGTGGCAATACCGGCGTGATCCGTACCGGGCTGCCAGAGTGTTTTGTCACCTTTCATTCTGTGGTAACGGGTCAGGGCATCCATAATGGTGTCCTGAAAAGCATGGCCCATATGTAAACTTCCGGTCACATTGGGCGGCGGGATCATTATACAGTAGCTGTCCTGGCCGGAATCTGAAGCTAGATCGGTGTCCATATCAGGGGAAAAATAACCGTTTTCTTCCCAGGTTTCATACCAGCGCTGTTCAATTGCATGAGGGTTATATGTTTTTTCCATGGTGGAGAGCTACTCTTTTTATCAGATGTTAGGTTATCAGGTTTTGGTTTCAGGTTTTGGCTGCATTGGGTATTGGTTTGTGCATAATAATCCGGGATTGAATACCATAGTGGAATTCAAACGGCTTATTATAGTCCTAACAGGGCGTAAAGTAACCCTTGAAAAGAGGGATTTTCAACGGAAAATACTGTAACTTGATAAAGATACCGGCCGCTTATTGCGGGTGATTTTGGCTGTTTTATTTAGATTTAAAGACCGCTTCCAGTTCGGCAGCCAGATTGTCCAGTAACCGGGACTTGAGCTCAGCAATGGATAGCTCTATCTGAAAAGAGAGCTGCTTATGCAGTTTTTCCTTTAACTGTTCATAATGAATACTTTCAGTAATTTCTGAAAAGCTGGTATGAACTGCTTCGGGCGTGATAGTGGGACTGTGACTATCCGGTTTGCTGGATTCTGCTGGAGTCTCATGGTGGGTTTGAGTCTGTTCTTCAAACCTGAGCAGGTCTTCAGGCTGGGTAATGGACTCTACGGTTTCTTCCAGCTGTTCAACAGAGTCAGCAAATTCAAGTACATCAAAGTCATCATCATCGATATCAGATATATAGTCATCAATATCGGATGGAGCCTTTTCATCGCTTACTGTAATTGTGCCGTCCAGAACCGGAAGGTCGATAGTGTCCTGAGGATTGTCCTGAAAACTGTCAACGGGGGTTATGTCTTCAGAATATTCCTCATTGTTATTGTTAATACCATTCTGATTTGAGGATCTTAACTGTTCCTCAAACTGGTTAATGATTTCATTATCCAGCAGGTCGGCTGTTAATGTGGGGATGGTGTCTTTATCGGAAACGGGGCGACCGATGTTAATACCTTCTTTGTCCAGAAGGCCTTTTAAGTCACCCATGGCGGAAGAAAAATCTTTTTTGTTATCTTTATTATTCACAATACAACTTTAACACTTAAATAGGGTAAACTAATTATTATCCATCCGGAAATTGCCTTCCTGGCAATTTGCCGGAACGCAAAAGAAAAAGTGTGATTTTTCTTTTGCTCCATTTTCAACGACTTATCGTCGTTAAAAATGAGCGGCACATCCTTGTGCCGCCAGTGTGCATCAATAAATGGATGCACACTAATTAGCTCATTATTAACTATAAATCATACTTGTTTAAAGTATGATTCTGCTGACGATATAAACGATATCGCTCACGAGCCAGTTGTTTTTCGGTTTCATCCTTATCAACCATTTCAGCAATTCGTTCAAAATACGGCATAAAAGACGGCATTGTCTGACTCAGATTGATCAGCAGGCCTTTAAATTGGGCAGGTAATTGTTGATCAAGGTCAGAATTTGCCGCTTTAATAACTACAGGATAGCTGAAATTTTCAGTTTTTTCTGGTGTAACCGGTAAAAAAACATCAGAAATGATGCAATGTGGGATAAAACTGTCAGATTTATAGGTCCATAATAGCTCATCCAGAATCTGGGCCTGTTGATCGGTGCAGGTATAGATAAATACCTGCATCCCGTTTTCCAGGGCTTTTTCACACAGACGGCAGACCATTTGATTAATATTACGTCCTGAACTGTCGTTGAGAATATAAAAATCAACCTGAGCCATAATGCTTAATGGCTGCGTTTATAATGGTCGATAATATACTGGGTTAAAAGTGATACCGGGCGACCTGTAGCTCCTTTATTATTACCGGATTCCCAGGCCACACCGGCAATATCAAGGTGTGCCCAGTTATATTTTTTACAGAAGGCCGATAAAAACACCGCAGCGGTGACTGAACCGGCTTCTTTACCGCCGATATTAGCTAAATCAGCAAAATTGCTTTTAAGCTGTTCCTGGTATTCATCCCATAAAGGCATTTCCCAGATACGGTCTCCGGTAGTCTTGCCGGCATTGGTTAAGTCATGGCCCAGCGGGCTGTGATTACTGAACATGCCTGCGGCATGTTTACCCAGAGCAACCACACAGGCTCCTGTTAAGGTGGCGACATCGATTACCACATCGGGATTAAAACGTTCACAATAGCTAAGGGCATCACAGAGGATTAAGCGGCCTTCTGCATCGGTATTGAGTATTTCAATAGTGGTACCGGAATAACTGGTTACAATGTCACCCGGTTTGCTGGCCATCCCATCAGGCAGGTTTTCAGTGGCCGGGATAATGGCAACAATATTGGTTTCCAGCTGCAGTTCCGCCACAGCATTAATAGTGCCCAGGACACTGGCTGCACCGCACATATCGTATTTCATTTCATCCATAGCAGCACCGGGTTTCAGAGAGATGCCGCCGGAGTCAAAGGTCACACCCTTACCCACCAGGCAGACGGGTGGTTTGGCTGGATCACCATTGAGAAAACTCATAACAATTAACCTGGCGGGTTGCCGACTGCCTTTGGCCACAGAAAGAAAGGCTCCCATGCCCATCTGTTCCAGATCTTCTTCTTCAAAAACTTCAGCACTGAGGTTAGAGTAAACCTTGCTCAGGGTTTTGGCCCGCTCAGCCAGATAGGTCGGGGTGCAGATATTACCGGGCATATTACCCAGATCCTTAGCCAGTTTTATACCCTGGGTAATGGCCATACCTTCACGGACAGCCTGTTCACCATCGGTCAGATCACGACGATTAGGTACCGTCAGCACAATTTTTCGTAAAGGTCTGCGGGTGGAGTCTTTTTTACTCTTTAACTGATCAAAACGATACAGGGTGTTCTGGGCAGCTTCTATGGCATGGCGGATACGCTGGGAACTGTCACAGCCTTTTACCGGCAGTTCAGTCAGATAAAAGACCGCTTCCATGGAACCGGTGTCATTCAGAGTGCTGACCGCATGAGAAATAATTTTGCGGTACTGGGTAAAGCTTAAATCCCGTTCCCGGCCGCAGCCTACCAGAAGGATCCGGTCACACAGGGTATTGTCGATATTGTGCAGCAAAAGGGTCTGACCAGCCTTGCCTTCAAGGTCACCCCGGCGGATTAAACTGGAGATATAACCGTCAGTCAGGTCATCCAGTCTCTGGGCTGACGGGGTAAGGCGTCTGGGTTCGTAAACTCCAACTACAACACAGGCTGTTCGTTGTTTTTCAGGGCTACCGCTTTTTACGCTGAATTCCATATTAACTCCGCTATTGCTACACAGGTAAAGGTATTAATGAAAAGAGTGTCTGTAATTAAATTGATTGTCAGACAGCCCGGTTTCTCATATCATTAGCAGTCAGAAATAATGACTGGCTGGCTCAAATTTATTGTAATTATGTTTCAATTACTTTTTCCGGGTGTTGAAAGATAATTAAAGCATTTTTGAATGATAAGAAACCGTTTTTTTAATTAGTTTTGTTAAATTTATTTTATTAACTAGTTTAACTTAAAATCCCTTTAAATCCAGTAAAAAATACTATTCTACTCCAAAATAGTTGCCTTGAAAGGGAATCTAAATGTATAAAGGTAAACAGCATTGATTATTAGAGATTACATTACCAAGGAACTTCTAAGGACATTTGGCGGTGTTTTTATGGTGCTGTTTTTAATAATTTTAAGCACTCAGTTGATAAAATCTCTTGCAGCTGTCGCAAATGGTAAGATTCCCATTGATTTCCTGTTTGTTTTACTGGGTTATCGTAATCTGGAAAGTATGATGATGATTATACCGTTAACCCTGTTTCTGGCCATACTGCTGGCATTAAGCCGACTTTATAAAGACAGTGAAATGGTGGCTCTGGCCGCCTGTGGTGTTGGTCCGTCCACATTATTAAAATCCGTTCTTATTGTCCTGGTCAGTTTTGTATTTATTGAAGCCTCTCTGGCACTGGTTATTGGCCCATGGGCTAACAGCAAAATGCAGTATATGGAAGAAGAGTTTAAACTGCAGGCAGATATTGAACTGGTGGTTCCCGGTCAGTTTACCCTGTCTAATGATGGCCGAAGAGTTATTTATGCAGAGGAAATTACTGATCGGATCCATTTAAAAAATGTTTTTCTACATGTGGAGAATACCGACAACAGCAGTGTACTTGCGGCAGATCAAGCTAATATAGAAACCGATCCTAAACAGGGTGCTCGTTATATTGTGTTTCAGAATGGTCATCGTTATGACGGAGTACCGGGTTCCAGGGATTACCGTTCTATTAAATTTAAGGATTACGGGGTATTACTGACTGGAAAAGCCAGTGCAGAGGTTAAACTTGATCGCAATGCTTTGCCTACCAGGGATTTATGGGATAGTACGAATCTGTATTATATTGGTGAATTACAATGGCGTATTTCTCAGGTGATTATGATGATAGTGCTGGCCTTGCTGGCTGTACCCTTAAGTAAAAGCTCACCTCGTCAGGGGCGATATGGAAAAATGGCCCTGGCCATACTTATATATGTTGTATATTCCAATTTATTACTGGTGGCATTTAACTGGCTGCGAAAGGGCCAGGTTCAACCTTATATCGGTATGTGGTGGGTTCACCTGTTATTTTTTGCTCTGTTTTTATTGATGTTTGCCCGTCAGATGGGCTGGTTAAGCGGTCTGAAGCGTAAAACTTATAATGTGCTGCACTGTCCGGATGAGTTTGATGAACTGGTGGAAGATTAACCGGTATTGATCTTTGATATTGTTATAAGCTGAAGGAATTATTTTTTATCAATGGAGTCGTTAATATATCATTCATTTTTTGATGATATAATTTTTAACTGAATTTAGGATTATAAATTGACTGGAATAGCTATGAAATATTTATCACTTGTTATTTTTATTGTTACCGGACAGGCCTTTCTTGCTCAGGCTGCTCAGGCTGCTCTGGCTAATAAATGCGTTGATCTGATGCAGAAAGAAGATTTCTATGAAGCCGCTGACGTTTGCTCAGCTATGGCGCGCAAAGGAGACAGTGCTGCACAGTTTGTTCTGGGGGTATTATATTACCAGGGCAATGGTGTGATGGCTGATACAGCCAAAGCCCAGAAGTGGATGCGT
>JALUZF010000322.1 GCA_027012135.1 Gammaproteobacteria bacterium | reverse complement strand
ATATATTTAGTGTGGTAATAATATGACATAAAGGGATAGATATGTTATTGGCTTCTTTGCTTTTTTTGGTCACATTGATTTTGATCATTTGGCAACCCAGAGGACTCCAGATCGGCACCACTGCGATCATGGGGGCAGTGATCGCGCTGCTGTTTGGTGTGGTAGATATACACGATGTATGGCGCGTCACAGGGATCGTCTGGGATGCGACGCTGGCATTTATCGGGATCATTCTGCTCTCTATGGTGCTGGATGAGATCGGATTTTTTGAATGGGCGGCACTCAAGATGGTACGACTCAGTGCAGGCAAGGGGCACTGGATGTTTATCTATATTCTGCTGTTGGGGGCTGTGGTGGCAGCGTTTTTTGCCAATGACGGTGCGGCACTCATCCTCACGCCTATCCTGCTGGCCAAGATGAAATACCTGAAGCTCAAACCGGTACCGATGTTTGCTTTTTTGATGGCAGGGGGATTTATCGGTGACAGTGCCTCCAATCCACTGGTGATCTCCAACCTGACCAATATTGTCACGGCTGACTACTTTCATATCGGCTTTTGGGAGTATGCACAGCATATGTTCCTACCCAACCTTCTGAGTATTCTGGCTTCATTGGCAGTACTTTGGCTCTTTTTTCGTAAGGACATTCCTGGGCATATCGACATAGCGCATCTTGCTACGCCAGCATCAGCGATCAAAAACCACAAGATGTTTCGCTTGAGCTGGTGGTTTTTGGCACTGTTGATGGTGGGGTATTTTATCGGTGACATCTATCATCTGCCTGTGTCTGTTTTTGCCTTGGGAGGGGCGCTGCTCTTTTTGTGGATCGCGAGCTATCACGGGGCAGTCAAGCCGGTAGAGACGATCAGAGCCGCACCCTGGCAGGTGGTCTGGTTCTCTATCGGACTGTATGTGGTGGTCTATGGGCTCAAAAATGCAGGACTGACAGACTATCTGGCTCAGGCAATCGTATGGCTTCAGGCATTTGGTACCCAGACGGCTGTCGTCGGTACAGGTTTTCTCTCTGCGATCCTCTCCAGCGTGATGAACAATATGCCTACCATCATGATCATGGATATCGCGATCGATAAAGTAGGCTACACCGGCAATGAGGTGTTGGCATATGCCAATATCCTCGGAGCAAACCTGGGGCCCAAAATGACTCCAATCGGCTCTCTTGCAACACTGCTCTGGC
>JALUZF010000321.1 GCA_027012135.1 Gammaproteobacteria bacterium | reverse complement strand
ACACTCGACCCCTGCTCAGAACGGCTTTTGTGCTATTTCGCTACGCTCAGTCTAGCACAAAAGCCGTTCTGAGCAGGGGTCGAGTGTATGCGGCGTTCTGATTGTAGAAAAACCCCCTTTTGGGTCAATTATGCTATAAAATCGCCCTCTGATTATTTTTAATAGCAAAAAGAAGTAATGGCAAAATACATTCCTTATGATCCTGATGAAACACAGTTAATTCCTATCAACTTCAAAGCACAGCTTCAACCGGGTAGTTTTGAGTATGCGTTGAATGATCTGGTTGAGAATAAATTAGATTTAATAGGTTTTGCATCACTTTACAAAAATGATAAAGAAGGTCGTCCTGCTTATAATCCGACTATCCTATTGAAAATTATCTTATTTGCCTACTCCAGAGGGATTACCTCAAGCCGCGAAATTGAGTGGTATTGTCGTCATCATGTCATTTTTATGGCATTAGCTTGTGGTCAAGTGCCACACTTCACTACGATTGCTGCTTTTATTAGTGGGCATCCTGAAAAAATAACCGATTTATTTGAACAAGTTTTGTTAGTTTGCGATGAGCAAGGTTTGCTTGGCTATGAATTATTTGCCACCGATGGCTGTAAATTACCCTCGAATGCGGCGAAGACATGGTCGGGAACACATGACGAGTTGAAGCATAAACAAGAAAAAATAGAAAAACTGATTGAATATCATGTAAAAAAACATCAGGCATTGGATGAACTTAATGAGTTTGAAGTCAAAGAAGCGGAGCATATTCAACAGAGTATCGAAACCTTGGAAAAAGCGGCGGAAAAAATAGAGGATTTTTTAGCAAATAATGAACCGCGCATGGGGCAAGGAAAAATACCCAAAGAGGTGAAGAGTAATATCACCGATCCTGAAAGCGCCAAGATGCAAACCAGCAAGGGGACGATTCAAGGCTATAACGGCGTGGCAACCGTTGATAAGAAACATCAGATTATTGTGGATGCACAAGCGATTGGCTCAGGGCAAGAACAGCAAACACTCATTCCCGTGATTGAAACGGTGGAAGAACGCTTTAAGCGCCTTGGGATGAATGATGATATTTTTGACACCGCAACCGAGGGGGATGATAGCAAGGGCGTTATACTGACCGCTGACACTGGTTTTGCCAATGAAGATAATATGAAATATTGCCATGAAAACAATATTGATGCCTATATTCCAGACAACC
>JALUZF010000320.1 GCA_027012135.1 Gammaproteobacteria bacterium | reverse complement strand
ATTATTATGCAGTCCAGCCACGCCACACTGGTACTGGTCATTACGGCACTTTCGGTACATCAGATCACCTATGAAAATGCCCTGGCTCTGACTATTGGCGCCAATGTAGGTACTACGATTACCGCCGTAATCGGTTCCCTGACTGCCAATGTTAATGGCCGAAGGCTGGCACTCTCTGATGTCCTGTTTAAGGTAAGCGCCGGTATTGTTTTTATCCTCTTTCTGCATAGTATTATGGATCTGGTTAATTTCATCAGTGCGTCTATAGGCATTGCGGATGATAATTACACCCTGAAACTGGCCGTTTTTCACACCCTGTTTAATATTGCCGGCGTTATTATTATGGTACCGCTGGTCAAACCACTGGTGCGGCTAGTCTCAACACTGCTTCCCAAACGCGACCGTCCCAGAGAACGGCCGCTATTTTTAAACGAATCCGCCTACGAATTTCCTGATACAGCAGTAGAATCCGTACGTAATGAAACCCTGCATATCTGGGATATTACTATTGACCTGTTATCAGGAGTATTCGGTTTTAAGCGTTCCGACGTGCTGTCTGAGAAAGACCTGTACCAGATTGCCCAGTCTCAGCAACACCTGGCTCAATATGATATTGACTCGGCATATGAACAGAAAATTAAGGTACTTTATGGTGAAATTGTCACTTTTATCAGTAAGGCCGGCTTTTCCTGGGAAATGGAGCAGTCCGGACAAATTCACTGGCTGCGTAAGGCTAATCAGAATATTGTCGATGCCATAAAAGACACCAAGCACCTGCAGAAAAACCTGGTTATCTATGCCAATTCATCTAATCCGCATATGCGGGAAGCTTATACCAAAATCAGAGTGGAACTGGCCCTGCTGATCCGTAAACTGGAAGCCATCCGTCTGGAAACAGAAGATGAAGACTGTATATTTTCCCTGGATCACCTCAGACTGCTGCTGGATGAGCATATCACCAATATGAATAAATGGCTGGCTAATGCCATCCGTAATAATCTGATCACCCCGGAAATGGCTACATCTCTTATGAATGACGTATCCTATGCAACGGATGTTTACAGAAACCTGCTGCAAATGGGTGAAACCCTGTTTGTAAAACAAAACCTGAATATGAGCGAAGCTAACCGAGCCGTATTGCTTAATGATGATGAACTGGATGAAATTAATAAACAACTGAATAATACTTAATCAGGAAATAAATAC
>JALUZF010000319.1 GCA_027012135.1 Gammaproteobacteria bacterium | reverse complement strand
GTACCAAAGCCATCGGCACTGGCCATTAATGGAGTTGCCACAACGGAAGCGACCGCCAGCGACAATAAAGATTTTCTAATTGAACTCATAATTTTTTGCATCCCGTTTTGTATTTCATGTTTTTGATACATAAATGTATTCGAATGTTTTGTGGTAAACAAACAACGTAATGACACATAGTAAGCATGTTGTGTGCCAAATACAACAACTACTTGAATTTAATATTGTTGATAAAAGTCAATTTATGACTGTTTTATGACAAAAGCCACTTTTTGCACCAAGACACACCAACAAGGAGTGCAAAAGCACCAAAAAAGCACATTGCATATGCTTTTATTTTTCAACAGGCAAAAAAAGAGCAGCCTGAATGCTGCTCTTTTTTAATAGTAAAACCCGGTTGGCACTACAGGATTTACTGCGAACTCATAAATTCAATAGCTGCCTTAATTTCTGCATCACTCAGGCTGGCATTACCACCACGAGAAGGCATTGCGCCTTTACCGGCAATGGCAGACTTAACCAGACCATCAACCCCGCCAGCCGCATCCAGACGCGCATTCCAGGCATCTTTATCACCAATTTTAGGTGAATTTAATAACCCGGTACCATGACAGGCCTGACAGGTTGCAGCAACTACCGCACTTCCGTCAACAGGGCCGGCAGCCGCTTTTGGTTCTTCTTTAGCTTTTTCAGCGCCACCCGCAGGTGCCCCTGCTACAGAAACCACTTCAATCTGCTTTAAGCGCTCACTGACAGCCTGTGCATCATTCTCATTCTTTGCACCAAAGGAAGCAAAGAACGAAGATAAAATAACGGCTACCCACAAAATTAACAGTGCCAGAATGCCTAAAAATACTATGGAGTTAACATAGTCCATAAACAGATCTTGTTCTTTATTATCGCTCATATCCATTTCCTTAAACTTTCTTAAAACAAGTACAGCCCAGATCCGAAACCGTCGAATCCACCCAAAATTAAAAATTAGTCAACCATTATATACCAGAATTACTAAAAAAAACATCACCCTATGTCAATACAGAAAACAGGGTTATTTAATCCTGATGAATGTGTATTTTAAAATCAGCCAAAATAGTGTATAGTCCAGCTCTCAAAGCGCCTGTAGCTCAGCTGGATAGAGCGCTGCCCTCCGGAGGCAGAGGCCGGACGTTCGAATCGTCTCAGGCGCGCCATTTTCTGATGTATAAACCCGTTAAATCTGCATAAACCAGTCCGCTTTTGAAAGACAGTACCTCTGAAACAGTACCAGTCAAGTTTTCACCCGTACTCAGCCGTACATTGTTATTAGCCAATCAGTCAATATTCGTATAACCGATAGCCCGGAAAAGTGTTGATAAATCAGATTTTATTAGCGTCAATCTTACTGACACTAATTGTGCTGTGATAAATGGCGGAACCCAGTTTTTCTGCCAGGACATTAGATTGATCAAGCTTGATAGAATCAAGATTAATATCAACCTTGTTACTGAGCAGATGTTGATTATCACGCCCCAGAGCATACTTCACTGATAATGTATTACCTTTAATCTGATAAATACCTCTGACATAAACTGCGGATGAAAAAAAATCAACATTCATATAGGTAATATTTTTACTGGCAGGATTATAGGGTTCTTTTTTTATTTTTTTATAATCCTGTTCCCGGAAGTAATTGCTTAATTTTTCTGTTAAATTTAAATTGTCCAGTAAGGTATTCTGATTAATAAACACCGGTTTCAATAAAATTGTTTTACGAATGGCCAGTGGTACCTTTGCCTGTGCTGTTTTATCCAGATAGCCAATACTGAAGTTTTCTGAAAAAGCAGGTGAAGCTATCCTGGGCCGCTGTATACCACCTATTTGCACAGCCAGTTCAGGTACTTTGTCAGCCGTATATTGCAGCAGAGTATTGACATTAACCAGAGTATTATCCTCTAGGGCCGCCCCCTTAATGCCCTCTAATAAGGCATAAGTCATTAACCCCTGTTCAAATTGCGTGGCTTCATAACTCACTGCATTTGCAGCACTGCCCATTAACACATGTAAACCGGTACGATCTTTCATTCGTTCAATGGCACGAATCTGACCCGATGAAATTTCTCTCGTTTCTGAAAAGGAGTTCGCAATCGAACCTGCAGCACAGGTATCCAGCAACATGACCTGTTTTTGTATGGGCGTCTGCTTTAACCATTTTGTTAACTCACTACCTGAAATCATTAACTGCTTAACAATTTCAGGATCGACCAGATCAATGGTGCCAGCCTCTGCCGTTAAATAATAGTATTCATCTTTAATAGCAAGCGCATGACCCGCCATATAGATCACTAACACGTCCCACGGTTTTGCATCTTTTAACTCTTCAAAAGCCTCTATAAAAGCTTTTTTTGTGGGACGAATGGCTCCTTTTGCTGTTTCTGTCGTCAGCAGTTTTATATTTACCCGATCCTCACCAAAGAGTTTTTTTGCACCCAGACTTATTGCCGTTTTAAAATCAAGGGCATCTTTAGCTGCAAAGCGCAGATCGATACGCTGTCCCTGATAATCCGAGATACCGGCAATAATTGCCCAGAAGGTTGGGGTCATCTTCTGCTCTGCAGGTGGTACTGTAAAAACCAGTTTTGCTCCGCGGCTGGACAGATAATTTTCTTTATTATAAGCAAATACTTCAACACTGTTTTCTTTTCCCGGTATAAGAAAAGGATGATGAGCCACATCAAATTTTATTTCCATCAAACCGTTTTTTGTTTTGTCCGCATAGCCACGTGCATCTGCAATAACTTCCTTGCCATTGATAAAAACAACAACTTTGCCAATCCCCCCGTTTCTTTCTTTTAGAAGGACATCAATCATATTTTTATTATTGGGATCCCAGGTCGCACTGAGTTTCGGATACAGTTCTGGATCCCTGAATTCAGCAATATTTCTTACCGGCTCCAGATTATAGCCCAGTACCTTGGACAATAATCCCGGTTCATAATAGCGTTGTTTTAGTTGCGACAACTGGATGGTTTCTTTACCAATTACCCAATGCAGGGCGGTAATGTTTCCGGTATTAGAGGCATCATAACGCCCCTGCTGATCGACGACTGCCCAATTGCCATTTTTAAAACCAATAACTGACCCAGGGTTATGGCCACTGGCAACCTCCCATATTTGAGTCATTTGATCAGCACCTGATGAAAACAGATAATGACCATTAGGGGAAAATGCCAGATCGATAATAATACTGGACGAACCTTTAAAAGATTTAATTATTTTATTTGATTTAACATCCCACAGGTGAATAATTTCATCCGCTCCGGCTACGGCTATATATTGACCATCAGGTGAATAACTGAGTGAATAGATCACAGCACCTGGATTTTGCCATTTAGAACGGATGGTACCGGCATGAAGATCATGAATAATAATTTGTTTGTCCGCTCCCGATGATGCAAAAAAACGTCCATCCGGTGAGAAATCTATACTAAAAACCGTGCCGCTATGTTCTTTATAAGTCTGGATTAATTGACCATTTTGACTGTTCCAGAGGAAAATCTCTGTATTACTGCAGGAAAGGATATATTTTCCATCGGGAGAAAATATAGCAGCCTGAATTTTGTTTTTGTGACTAACCGGTTGCCTGGTTACAGTCTTGTTATTCGCGGGAGGCAATAGAACCAGGGGTTTATTATCTTCAGCAATGGTTTCAAGCCATAACACACCGTCATCATTACCAAAAACCATCTGTGAATTATCCGGTGAGAAGGCCGCTGTCTTAATACCTTTTGCAAAGCGATTTATTTGTTTAATGATCTGGCCTGTTTTAATGTCCCATAGAATGGCTTTACCATCACGATCAGCTGTCAGCGCCATCTCATTATTGGGCGAAAAAGCAACAGTACGAATATCATTATGGTGCCCTCTTAAATAATGGGCAACCCTGCCTTCCCGCAGGTCCCATAAATAAGCCGTATGATCCCAGCTTCCAACCAGCAGATAGTTGCCATTTTCTGTAACTGCAACGGCACTGGCCCATCCCACATTATTGACAAATTTAACCTGCTCTTTATTGTCTTTAAAATTATAAAAAAATAATTGAGCTCCCTTACTGTACAGAATACTATCCGCTTTGATAAAGACAACGTGATTGACAAACTCGCCCTTTTCAAACTGAATTGTCTGTGCAGTGCCCTGCTCGATATTCCAGATACGTATTGAGTTATCCTGACTGCTGGAAACAAAACTCAGCCCATCGGGTGAAAAATCAAGACTAAAAATCTGATCGCTATGTCCGGAAAAGGACTTTAACTTTTTTTGACTGTGTAAATCACTGAGCCAGATATTATTGGCCAGATCCCCCGTCAGGACATATTTTCCATCAGGTGATACTGACAATGCCGTAATTCCGGCAGGATGTTCAGAAAACTTTTTCGGCGTGAATCTCCTGTTCAGGTCAACCTTCCAGGCACTGGTATAACTGGCAGCAATAAGTGAATCTCCTCCGGGAGTCAGCTTCAAGGCAACAATGCTATCCGCCAAAGTCGCCAGCGTTTTACTCCGTGATATTTTCCGGGAACTATCATTGGGGGTTAATGATTTGTTTCTATCAGCCAACAGCCAGCGTTTAATGGTTTTGTCACGGCTGCCGGAAATGAGGTATTGTTCATCTGCAGACAATACCATAGCGGTAATGCGGTCCTGATGCCCTGAATATTGAGAAACAACCTGGCCGGTATCGGTAGACCACAGGTAAATTGTATTATCATCACCACCGCTTAGCAGCCAATTGCCATCATAAGATAAAGCCAGCGCAAAGCTCAGTATTCCTTTATTATCTTGTTTTTTTATGAATTGACGGATGAGTTTGCCTGTTGTGACACTCCACAGGCGGATTGTTCTGTCCCAGCTGGCAGTGGCAAGATACTGGCCGTTACCGGAAAGCGTCATGGCCGTAATGGGTTGTGAATGAGCAAGCTGAACAACCAGTTCAGGCTTTAATGAGTCACTGAGTTTATTATGAAATACAATTTTATCTTCAGATGAGAGCTTATCCCTGGCAAAAGGAGCATTAGTTTGCTTCAGGTGACTACAGGAAGTCAGGAACAGACAGGTGATTAATAACAGAAAAACAATCTGAAAAGGTTTCATATCCTCTCAATTAATGCACTGCAGTTATTTTTATTTGATTATTGGTGCAGCCAGAACATTTTAAGACCAGCACCCCGCCTTTTTCTGGAGCAATCAGTTTAAACTCATTGTCTACAACTTCAAACTTTGCCTGTTGCTTATTATCCTCTGCAGGAAAGTTATCCAGCTGAAATTTTTTCCTGTCTGGATTATTACATTGATATTCTGATTCATTAACATCCGCCAGAAAAAACATTGAAAGATTTGTTTTAACCCACTTATTTGGTGGCTTTGATTTATCTTCTGATGGTTTCCCCTTACTTTTTGAAAGACTTGATTTTGAATGCATTACAGCAGTATTTAATAGCTTTACTCTGTTCTTCATATTCAGATTAAGTGCTCTGGATGCCTGATTGCTAATAACTTCATATTTTAATAAGGCAAGACGAGCAGAGTCACTGGATTGTTTTACAAAAAGGACACATTGGGGATGCTTCCCGTTTAATAAAATATAAGGTTCGGGATTTTTTTTAATTGTGCAATAATCAGCTGATACTGGCTCTTCAAATAAATCCAGCCCTGGTAATAAAGGTGTCAGCCATAGTTCTATGTTTTTGCTCAGATCACGATAATCAGATTTGATCTTCTGGATTACCTCATCCTGGGAATACCCGGATTTTGAGCTTTTTTTGCTTTCTGACTCTTCATCATGGGTCAGGTTCAAACTCAAAACACCTGCATAGATAATAATAAGTATACCCAGACCTATAAAAAATTTCTTTTTTTTATCCACAATCAATATCCTGTCTTAACAAATACAGTCAACCAGGGACTGTTTATTGTTATTTATTATCTGAATGATCACCTGTTTCAATATTTCTAAACTGCAATGTTTTATACATTTTTATTTGTGGCGCGGTTAAAACCATGGGTTTTGCAATCAATGTTTTTGTTGAAATGGTCAGAATTATTTTAGTTCCTTTTTTGACTCGTCTGGTCTTTAATGGATTAGGTAACTGTTCTATTACTGTATCTTCAGGCAGATTTTTATTATACTTTTTCTTTATTTTAGAAAGATCAGCTTCAAGACCTGCTTTATTCAGCTTCTGTAATGCATTCAATAGTTTCAGCCTCAGGACATTGGGCAGTCTGACATACAGGTTAACCGGCTTAGGCCTGCTTACAGAAGCGACTTTTAAGGTTATTTCCGAGCCTTTTTTAACCCTGGAAGCCTCTTTAGCATCCGGTACCTGCTCAACTACCTGGCCATTTTTATAATTATTCTGTTCTGCCTCTGCCCAGGAAACAGGAGTCTTTTGTATAGTCACTATAAAGTCTTTATCCTTTAATAAATTTTGAGCACTTTGCAAATCCTGTCCAGTAACATCAGGCAACTCAGTGGTAGTGCTATAATACCAGCCCGCACCAGCGATAATAACAAGCAACAGGGCTACTGCTACTATCCACCAGGGAAATTTTTTATCGGTTACTTCTTTGACAACAACTTTCTGTTTTTTCACACAAACCATTTCACTGGTGCTGAAATCATCACCCGGATTATCCTTGGAATATACCGTCAATTTAAACTTGTAATCACCCAGTGGCTGGTTATCAGGGATCTGGATATTGACCGTGAGTTGTTCCGTTGCTTTACTATCAAGACTCCAGTCTGGATCAACTTTAACGTCAAACCATTCCTGTTGCATTGGTGTTTCCGTTTCGTCTTCAAAGTCCAGACTGGTTGCCAGTTCAATCTTTTCTTCGCTGATATTGGTAATAGTAAAGATGACAGCGACTTTGCCTTCCTCATCACATATAAAAGTGCGTTCTGGCAGAGTAATTTCAACAGGCCTGGTCATAATGGAGCTCCTTTAATAAGATCTAAACAGCAAAAAATTTAATTTCATAGGAAATGTAAACGGGTTTTTCCTGCTCTATAATAGTTTTAATCAGTTTTAGTTGTTGTTTCTGGTTTTCTGCAATCAAAACCAGAAAATGAAATGCTTGCGGCTCACCCTTTTTATTGATATTTTCCTGAATTGATATGTTATTTGAACCGGTAGCAATATTCAAAAAATGACACAAACCTTTTTTAGTGCCACGCCATTGCGACAGAAAAGCGGCTGAAGCAATCAGTTCCTGCAAACAGTCCTGCGCAATTAACTCACGGTTAACATAACAGTTAGAACTGCTTTTATTGCTCCATAAACGGTCCAGATCTGTCCAGTATCCCAGAAAATCCACAAAGTCCTTCTGAGGAGTTCGACAGGGATTAAAATAATCGGCTACGCTGCTTGCCTGTTCCTCAATATCAGTATGCAGCAAATGCATAATATCTATTAATATCGATAGTACACTCCTGTCACTCTCTTCTACATCCTCAGCCGTCAGTGTTTGCTGGAAGACACCGGGTAGTAGCGCCTGAATTTCAGAACGTTGCATTTTCCATCTCCACTGTAATTTCATGTTCAGAAGAGCAAAATAACCAGTTTTTTGGCAAGGTTATCTCATCACTATAATAACTTCTTGAACAATTCTCAAAAGTTTTCGCCTGATCTTTACTCAGAAAAACCCCTTTTTTTCCTGCAACCATAATTAAATTAGTTTCTGGATTGCATACAACCTGCTTTGGCTCACCCAGTCTGCTGATAGCTTCCATATCCAGCTTTCCATCCCGGGTTAACTTTGTCCATTTCAGGTTTTTTTTATCCATATCCATAACCAGAATGCCGTGTTTTTCGGATGCCGAAAAGACTAATGAATCACTAAAGGCCAGTGAATAGCAATTGCCTGCTGCCCAGCCTTCCGATAGCTTTATCCAGCCTTCATGATCTTCACCGGTCAGTGAAACATGTCGACGATAACAGGCGTTACCGGTTTGATTGGGCATTTTATTTAATAATACCCATAGATAATGATGGGGTCCCCGCTTTTGCATGACAATTGAAGACACTTCACCGGGATTCCAGGGAATATCAACAAATTTTTTAAAACTATTTTCGGCAGCACCATTATTTGAAAGATAAACCTGGCCATTTTCTTTTGATGAAAAAACGGCCACAAGGCCTCCGTCATAACCCTCCTGAATGATACTGATCCCGTCAATCCTTAAATTATGATTATTATGATCCACCAGAATTTTAATGGGTACGGTATCCGTCATTATAGCGTATTCATAGAGGGCATCATCCGTAGCAATTAGTAAATTGGGCCCGGAATTTTTTTCCAGCCAGGCAATATCATTTATATGATTGAATTTCTGTGACAGTCTGTCATTCCAGCTTTCACCACAATCCGGTGAGACGTGAATTTGATCGTTTTTTTCTTCATGTTCGGTAACCACTGCCAGTAGACCGCTATTTTGCAGGAATGATGTGGCTTTTGGTGGAAAAGGCAGTATTTTACTTATCTTGCTGTCAAATTCATTAATTTTTTCCCAGCCCCTGCCATTATTAACCGTTCTGAAAAGTGAATGACCGGAACTGGCATACCAGGTATCAGGCTGATAATTATCAACAGCCAGCGCCCTGCTATTGCTTTGTGGTGCAAAGGTGGTATTTAATTTCAACTGTTCTACAGAAACAACGCCAGGTTCAGAAGCAATAATTTTATAAACATCCCAGGACTTAAGGGATTGGCCAAAATTCCAGTCTTTATCCGTTTCAGAAATCATTTTCGGACAAATAGTTCGATACAGAGAATCAATCACTCTTTGTCTGACTTTCTGGCTGTCCTCATTTTCATTAACAATTATTTTGCCTGTTATATAAACCGATTTATAATGAACCCAGTTTACCTCACAGACAATTCCCAATGGTTTTCTTTCATCCAGTATTTTCTGCGTATTGCGTAAAATCTGTTCGGATTGTAAAGATACCAGATACGCCAGATTAACTTTCTGCTCTTCACCAACAGAGATATTCAGCTCTGGAACCAGTAACACACCAACAGTTCCTGGCTTGGCATGTCGCCAGAGTGAAGCTTTGGTAAAAGCCCTGGTACGACTGACTGCCCCTGAACTTTGAATAGCCAGGAGTTCAAAATCCCTGGCTGTCACTGCACGTTTTAATGAATTGAGTTGCTGAGGCCCTCTTAGTAATGCATTTTGCAGTGTTTCCACATCCCGGCCACCCACAGCGGCAAGCTGGTTGGTAACGGTCAAACCGGAATTCGAATCTTTAAATACCTGTAAAAAATCTTTTGCAACATTACCCGCTTTACCGCCACCATGACAGTATGAAAGACGGATTTCCATTCCTTCTGGCGGTAACAATGAATCGGGGCGAGCAATATCTGTCATATTATTATTGCCATTAGCCTTATCAATATAATGCCGATAGGCGGGTGAAAATTGAATAATGCCTGCTACCCGATCAACCGTATAAACAAAATCTTTTTTGCCGACCCTGGAAAAATCTTCCACTTCAGTCCAGATACCAAATTCCTTATCTGAAATTTTAATACGCTGCCTGGGGTGAATTTTATGGCGATCACTGATCTCAATGGCTACCACCAGAGTATCCATCCCTGAAATCGGGGCAACAATGGGGGCATGAGCTGTTTTTATATAAAACCCGGGCTGACCTGTAGTGCGACCGGCAAATTCATCCTTTTCCCATTGACAATGACAGGCCTGAACGGTGGTTACTTTACTCCCCGGTTTTATTACCGCATCTCGGGTAGTTATAAAAACAGGAGGATTATCATAACTATCATTGCGCTTACCCGTAACCCGGGTACCTTTTAAAATAATTTCTTCTTTAGATCTGGGAGCACTGAGTTTTATAGTCAGCTCTGTCCGGGCTGCCACCGGTGGTTGAAGTTTTACTCCAATCATGGCAAGAAATTCAATGTAAGCCTTATAAGGTAGTAAATTGAGACGTTCAATCATTAACTCAGTCAGATGAGCAAAAGCTTCCAGCAAAACCACTCCCGGGTCACCCGGTGTCAGATCGGTCCATTGAGAGTTTTGCTGCTTGATAAACTTAATTGCAGAAGCCAATATTTCATCATATTGACGTTCATTAATTTTTGGAATTTTAAGTGATCCCATATCCAGGCTCCTGCCCAATTACATCAATGTCATAGTCAGAACGAATTCATCATTCATTTCAAGTGTTTTAATTTCATATTCCAGACTGATATCTATTTTGGAAATCATATCACTGGCCGAACGGTAAGCATCAATTTTATGGATTATTATTCTGGGTTCCCACCGTTCCAGAGCCTGTCGAACATAATGAATAGCCAGCCCGTGAGTAGTCGGATCATTGGGCATAAAGGTTAATTGATACAGGTTACAACCATAGTCAGGCCTTCTAATGCGTTCACCTGGTATGGTGGATAGCAATAGAAATATTGATTGTCTGACAGCCATTTTATCTGCCACCAGACTGACTTTACCTTCATGATTGCAGGTTAAACCAAAATTACCTTTTAATCTGTCAAAATCCGGATGATTAAATTGCCAGGCGTTATAGTGTTTGACAGGCATTTACAACTCCTCCAGAAAATTCTGGCCGGCACTTTGTACAGTGTAATGTATACCACCTGAAGGCAGACCGTCTGTTAAACCTTTCAGTGATTTTAAACACACAGGCTTATCTTCAATAAATAACAGCCTGGAGTGTCCTTTCTGTTCATTTAATGTATTTAAACAGGGTTTTGAAGCCCCTGTCGGTATGGGACAGCCAACTATCGGTCTATGTTGAACATCCCCTTTAACCAGTACTGGAACATTCTCAATGGTTACAAATGTCTGTGAAGCCGCGACACCAACAATCCCCGTGATATGATCACAATGAATAACACTGGCCTGAGTAATCAGTTTCTCAGCCATTAGCTTTCTCAAAGTTAATTCTGCTGGCTCGTATGGTAATCGTGTTGCCCGGTGCCTGTAGTACCAGCGGTGTTTGCGAATTAATTATCATCGTATCATTATCCATACTAATATGGTTACCTGAGTGGGTACTGATAACGGCGCTTTCTTTGTTAAGCTCAAGACAACTTTCTGACTTGTTAAACAGACGGATACTCTCCTGCTGATCATTAAGCCGCAAACCCTGGCCTCCTGGTGTAAGTATTGAATAACAACTCACTTCACCATCAACAATAATTTCCTCGGGCAAACCGGCTTCACCATACAGGCCGCCCAGAACAACAGCCTGTTCAATCCGTTCATGCAGCATAACAAGCAATACCTTGTCATCAATTGCCGGCAGGGCAATAATTCCCTTATCCGTTCCGGCTCCGGGCATCACCACTTCTAGCCAGTTGGTTTCAATATTATTGTAAGTTGGCAGGGTCACTTTAATCCTGCCCAGATTTTCCGGATCAGCAATCTGACTAACAATGCCATAAGTCACCAGCGTAGACCTGGAGCGCCTGCCCAGTACCGGCGGACAGGTTTTAAATTTTGACACATAACCGGAAAATGGATTAAAGGTGTGTGTTACCCTGGTTAATCGATATTGCTGTCCATTATCATCCGCTAGCAGCCCCTGCAATTCAATGTCAGTACCCGGATGCAGGTCAATATTGCCTTCAGCCAGACCAGACACATGATTTTTTAAGGCATTGATCCTTAAGGTCTGCGCCTGAGCCAGGATATCTAACTGTTGTTTATTCTGTGCCGGTTGATCAACAATACTGGTTTGATGAGTTACTACTGGTTCAGCCTGGTTTAATAATACTGAATCTTGCGTTGAGGATTGCAGGGCATCTTCCATCAATATTTTTGTTCGTAATGGATCCCAACCTGATACCAGCGTTTTAGTTTCATCACTTAAGTGCTGGTTATTTACCTTGATTGCCAGCATAGTTGAACCATAATCCAGAGTCACACTAGCCCGTTCAACTGCCAGTGAAACAAAGTTAAGTACCTTATCCTGCAAATAAAAATACAAGCCGCTGCGCTCAGAAATATCCTGTAAAAACTCCAGACTCGAAGACTGATATTGAACCAGATTACTCCATAAAGGTCCTGGCTCTTCAGCATTAATACTAATGCCATAGGGTGACAGCATTTGTTGGGCAATATCCACCAGCGTGACATCAACAAAGGTCTGGACAGGGTGGCTCAAAGACAATAGATACAGGTGATCAAAGGCCGTGATGCACACAGAAAACTGGCCGTCTGGCCCATAATGATGAACAATTGCCGTTATAACACCCAAAAACAACACATTGGCATTATCAGCCATTTTAATTTCAAGAGTTGACTGCTCAAGCAGATTTTTAAACTGCTGCTCATATTGTTCTTTTGACAAAACCAGCTGTAATTCACATTGGCACGGCTTCTGCAAAGATTGCACAATGCTCAGTTCAGTAATGACATTGGCCGTATCCTCAGTCAGCCTTGTGTCATTAATAAAAACATCAACCATTTTCTGTAATTTAAGATTACTGTCCATGAATATTACACTCCATAAGGCTTAAGCTCGTCAGTTATCTCATTTATACCAAACTCGGAATCAGCGTAATTATCCGCCATCATGGAATCGCTTCCTGGCGTGACATATGCAGGCGATTGCTGCGCAGAACCGGACAGCTGATTGCCCGCATTTAAGTGATTGATCCTTAATAATCTTAATTTCAGCCAGGAACGTTTTGGTACACCTGAACTATCAAACAGATCGAAACGTTCAGCAACCGAACTGATCACACATGGCAGGTTCCAGCTTTTGCCCCATACAAATCGGCATATACCGGGTCGATACTCACCATTTTTCATTATGGAATTTTCTGACAGCTCCCATATAGGTCGGGTTAACTCCCTGACATCACTGCTCTGCACCGTTGAACCCTTAATGGAAATATCAAAAACCAGCTCCAGCTCCAACAGGGTACTGCCCCCGCCGGTATAGATTAAACTATCGTCTGACTGATGCGCACCATTCACAATACCTGATTTGATTTTTCTTTGATGAATACCTGAACGTCGTTTAATAACCAGTGTTTCAGGGTTAAGCATGCAAGTGATTAACTGTCCCGTTTCTTCTACCAGAAAGGCTACCCGTTCCATAAGATCTCCCTGATATTCACTGTATCGATTTTAAGCGGCACGGTAAATTCATTTTCAGAGGGCTCTTCCTGCCAGGCATCGTCAGGTAGTTCTGGCCAGTAAGATACTGGGAGTTTATCCCTGGCAAAAAAAATATCGGCATCAGTATGGTCATTGCTGATAAAATCAGGATTTATCCTGGTCTGTTGACCGGGAGATTTCTCCTGTAAGGCAGCAGTAATTATTGTCTGAGTAAAGCACTTATCTGTGTCTTTATTATTGCTTTTAAAGGCGTTTGAAGTTTTTCTTAGTAGTAATAGTGGAGCAGAGGGATTTCGCTGTTTTCCGTTTTCCGATTTGTCAAAGCCCGTCATAATAGCAGTCTGCAGATCAGCGCCCCTGGTATGATCTGTATTTTCTATATTTGCCTGACTTCTGGTGACTGCCTGATTTTTTATACTGGTTTGATTGGCTATTGCAGTTTTATCCTGGACTGGATTTGCTGAAGCATCTGTCGCTAAATGGTTCGTCTTTTTTTTATAAGCCGTTCTTTTTTTAATATTTTTTTTTATATTTTTTTTGCTGTTTTCCTGGTCATTAGAGTCACTCAACGCCGGCTTTAAATGTATTCTCTGTTTTGCATGGTCAGACTGAAACCTTGAATCCATAGCTGATAAGTTACCCTCTGTTTCCATACTGTCTTTTTTATCTTTATTATTTATGAATAAATGTCTGAATTTAAACGTATCCCCATTTTTCAGGTTCATTTTATCTCTTGTCCAATGACTATTGGACCGGGAATTATTGCCTGTATGTTTATTAATTACAGAATTATTTTTTAATATCGGCCGATTTATCTTTACTGGATTTCCTGGCTCATCCAATAGTCCATATTTTATCTTTTTATTATTATTAGCAGTACTATTTTTTATGCTGCTTTTTACCCTGAGCAAACGTTTTTGATAAGCTTTCCCTGTAAAAGAAAAACGGCTCAGGTTATTATTTTTAAGCAGCATCAACCAGTGCTCTGGTGCTTCACTGAAATCAGAAACATCAGTCTCTCCCTGGTCATTGCTTCTGGCATGATTATTGTCATCTAATGAAACAGGTCGATGTTCTCCAGACTCAATTTTGTTTTTGTTAGCTATGCGCAATGCAAGCGACAAAAAATAATCAGCTGCCGTTCTTAAAACACTCACCAGCTTTGAGTATGCGGATAAAACCCGCTTATCTTTTATTATTTTAAAAGACATATCAGGCTCTTATCAGACCTTCATGAGCAATAACCAGCGATTCAATAGCCACACCCTGATCCATAGCATTTAACTTCGCAGCATTCCATTCACATACCCAGGCATTATGCAGATTATAACGAAAATATTCTGTCCCGTCGGGCTTAAGCATCATGACAGAGATTTCCCGTCGCTCGACATTGCCTTCAACACTTTTAGTTAGCCAGTTCCATAGTTCAAGTGATTCACTCATACCCCAACGAAAAGTCACTTCATTATATTCAACTCTGCCGGCCAGTTTTCTTACTGCTGGAGCACCGCCGCCTTCCCGATAGTCAATGGGTTTAATACGCATTCCAAGCCCTTCAACTTCGGAAAAATTAACCTGCACGCCCTGACCAATATCAACAATGAAATTATAATTACGCATGATTTCAGGCTCATTTAAAACCTGACTGGCTTCCTGTTCGGCCATTGTCTTTCTCCTTATATAATCATTCAACGAATACCCTTCCGGGTATCTAATGATAACGCCTGGAATTGTTTAAACCGTGTTTATCCATAAATGGATGGACACTGGACACTATCTCTTTTTTTACTTTTTTACAGTTAACTGTTTCCCAGCCTGGGTTACTACAAGTAACCTATGTATTGCCATACCTTTATATTGCTACTCATAATAACTACTCCGCTTCACCCTCTTCTTCACTCTCAACTTCGGTTCCACCAGCCCATTGACCAATCTTGAAAACAATGAATTCAGCCGGTTTAACCGGAGCGATCCCAATTTCTATCTCCAGACGCCCCGCATCAATGACCTGCTGGGTATTGATTTCAGCATCACATTTGACAAAAAATGCCTGCTCGGGAGAGCTTCCCTGCAAGGCGCCATCGCGCCAGATCAAGGTTAAAAAAGCACTGACGTCACGGACAACTGATTTCCACAGGGTTTCATCATTGGGTTCGAACACCACCCATCTTGTGCTTTCTGCAATGGATTCTTCAATCATCATAAATAATCTTCGGACATTGATGTATTTCCATTCCCCACTGTCCAGAGTACGCGCACCCCAGACTTTGATACCGGTGGTTGGAAAACTGCGAATACAATTAACCCCTTTGGTATTCAATTCACCCTGTTCAGCCTGTGTCACGCTATAGGACAATCC
>JALUZF010000318.1 GCA_027012135.1 Gammaproteobacteria bacterium | reverse complement strand
TTCAATAACTTGTAACTCAATATATATTTAACTTAATAGTAATTATTCAGCATAAATTGGAATACCTTAGAGTGACTGGCTGCCGATCCTGTATTTACGGGGTTTTGAAAAGTTCTAAACCGGTACATGGAGGTACTTGAGCGCCCCCGGAAATACAGGACCGGTAGTCAGTCACGGTCAGATACACTGAATAGTTAAATTTACAAAAAACGGAAAACTTATGATTAAAATGCAAACCAACCATGGCACCATTACTATTGAACTGGACCATGAAAAAGCACCTGAAACCTGTAAAAACTTTGAGCAGTATGCCAAAGACGGTTTTTATGACGGCACTATTTTCCACCGTGTAATTGACGGTTTTATGATCCAGGGCGGCGGTATGGAACCCGGCATGGATGAAAAAGAAACCCGCAGTAATATTCAGAACGAAGCCAATAACGGCTTAAGCAATGAGCGCGGTACCATTGCCATGGCCAGAACACCGGATCCTCATTCTGCCTCTTCCCAGTTCTTTATTAATGTTAAAGACAATAACTTCCTGGATTTTCGCAGTGAAACACCGGACGGCTGGGGCTATTGTGTATTTGGCAAGGTGGTAGACGGAATGGATGTCGTTGATGCCATTAAATCCGTAGCCACTGGTAGCAAGGGCTTTCACTCCGATGTACCCGTCGAAGACGTTGTCATTGAAAAAGTTACCGTCGAATAATCATTTAATAGTTAAGCTATTATCAGGGCTGCTGTTCAGTACAGCGGCCCCTGTTTTATGAAGCTGCTTTTTATTTCCGATCTTCATCTCGACCCCGCACGTACGGATATTCACACCTGCTTTAATCAATTTATTACCTCCTGTCTGGAACAGGCAAACCAGATCAAGGCGCTTTATATTCTGGGCGATTTATTTGAAGTCTGGCTGGGAGATGATGCTTCCCTGCCCTTTTACCAGGATGTTATTAAAAAACTCAGACGCCTCAACGAGCAGGGTATTAAGGTTTATGTCATGCACGGCAACCGGGATTTTCTACTGGGCAGGGAGTTTGAACAGGCTGCAAAATGCCGCTTAATTCACGATCCCTTTCCTCTGGACATTGAGACAGAACAGGGAAGGGAAACCATCCTGCTTTCTCATGGAGATAAGCTGTGTACCGATGATACCGATTATATAGCATTTCGCAAAATGGTCCATGATCCTCAATGGCAACAGGACTTCCTATCCCGCTCAATTGAAGAACGTATTGCCATAGCCCGTTCCATGCGCGAGCAAAGCAAACAGAGGGGCCAGCAAAAACCCACGAAAATCATGGATGTAAACCAGCAGGCTGTGGAAAAATTAATGCTTGAAAATAATACCTTAACACTCATTCACGGTCATACCCACAGGCCAGACCTGCACCATTTCAAGCTCAATAACCAGGCAGCCAGACGCATAGTACTGCCAGACTGGAATCCTGGTGCCAAAGCCTGGCAGATAGCACTAAAAAATTAAGCAAACTGCATTAAACCTAAATTAATCAGTTAAACAGGGCGGGAGCATACTTTTAACAATTCTCATTTAGACGCAAATACCGCATCCATTGACCGTACTCCTAGCTGAAGACGCAGTGAATCCATCCATGGAGGCTTTTCGGCAGCATGACCGCCATGGAAGGCGGGAATGCAATAAATGCAGGAGCAATTTATTGTCCCTGCTGCCGAAACTTCATCAAGAAGCACGGTTAATGGATACTCAGTGGCTATAAATGTAATATTTATGCATATTGATCATATTTTAATCAAAGTATGATCCGGCCCTGATCAGTTAAACCTTTGAGAAAAAGGCTCTCTTTAGACAAAAAACTACCTATGCTATAATGGAGAGCTTTATTAATTACTATTAATGATTAACTGTTTCAGGTCAATCTTTAGAGGTTTCAATCATGTTAAACAAATTATTTCCTGCTATCTTATTATTCGGCTTCTTCAGTCAGAGCTATGCTTTTCAGTTCCCCCTGGAAATTATTGACTACATGGATGATGCAACCATTATTGTGTATGCCAAAAAAGATGATATTAACAACACATCTGTCTGGATCCCCGGCGAAGGCAATGTGCCTTTAGGCATTAATGAGCTGGTGAGCAAGGTAAACAGCTGGTTAAAAACCCAGCCTGAAATGAGTGCCCTGAAGATCAATGAAATTGAATTAAAGAAAGTAAAAAAACATGAAAAAGATAACTACTGGTATTATCTGCTGCAGTTAAAAAACCACAATGATATCCAGTACCTGGCTGTATTAATGAATGGCCAGATCCTGCCGGCAATTAAAGAACCGAAATCCTATAAGTAATGCATCCTTTTTTTTCAATCATTTGATAACTTATTTGATAACTTATTTTATAACTTAGTAATACAAGGGGTATTATTCAGGCTCTGAGTCCAGGGACTACTGAATACCCCTGGTATTTTTCTACTATACAGGAAGTAGCAATGAATTTAATGACTCTGTTTCCGTTTCTCAGATGGTTCAAATTAATTACTCCGGAAACCTTAAAAGCTGATTTTCTGGCGGGCCTGACCGGGGCCGTTATTGTACTCCCACAGGGCGTAGCCTTTGCAACCATTGCCGGTTTACCGCCTCAATACGGTCTATACACCGCAATGGTTACCCCTATAATTGCAGCGCTTTTTGGCTCATCTCATCATCTTGTTTCAGGGCCAACCACCGCAATTTCCATTGTGGTTTTTTCTGCCATAAGCAATCATGCAACCCCCGGTAGTCCAGAATTTATTTCTCTGGCACTGACCTTAACCTTCCTGGCCGGTGTCTATCAGCTCGCCTTTGGTATTGGGCGTCTGGGCTCACTGGTTAATTTTGTCTCTCACACTGTCGTTATCGGCTTTACTGCCGGGGCCGCTATTTTAATTGCCACCAGCCAGATGAAGCATATTACCGGCATAGTGATCCCCAAGGGGGAAACCTTTTTACATGTCTGGTTAGATATATTTACTGATCTTGGCCATCTTAATCCTTACCTGGTTAGTATTGCCCTGGTCACTTTGCTGACAGCATTGGCCACCAAAATATTTCTGCCCAAACTGCCAAATCTGCTGATCGGCATGGTAGTGGGTGCTTTACTGGCGCTGTATTTCAAGCAGAGCACAGACTCCATTAAACTGGTCGGGGAAATTCCGGCTCATTTACCACCCTTCTCTACACCTGACTTTTCCTGGGAGGCCATTAAAACTCTGGCTCCCGAAGCTTTTGCAGTGGCCCTACTGGGGCTGATAGAAGCCGTTTCCATCAGCCGGGCCGTTGCTAGTAAATCCAATCAGCGCATTGATGCTAACCAGGAGTTTATCGGACAGGGTTTATCTAATATTACCGGCAGTTTCTTTTCCAGTTACGCCGGTTCAGGTTCCTTTACCCGTTCCGGTATTAATTATGAAGCCGGAGCAAAAACCCCCTTATCAGCAATTTTTGCAGCCTTATTATTAATGCTGATAGTACTGCTGATTGCCCCTTTAACGGCCTATTTACCCGTTGCCGCCATGGGCGGAGTGATTTTATTAGTGGCTTATAACCTGGTGGATTTTCCTCATATTAAGCGGGTTCTGACCATGAGTAAATCAGAAACGGCGGTTTTGCTGACCACCTTTTTTGCTACCCTGTTCCTGGAACTGGAATTTGCCATTTACCTGGGCGTGATACTGTCCCTGGTCTTTTTCCTGGCCAAAACCTCCACACCACATATTCCAACCCTCTCGGTTGACCCCTCTACACCGCATAGAAAACTGGTCAATATTGAAAAGATACCCTTAAAACAATGCCCTCAGATCAAAATCATCCGTATCGATATGTCCGTTTATTTCGGCTCCATTAACTATATTCAGAATCGACTGGCCCGTATTGTTGAAAATGAGCAAATCAAACATATTCTGATTGTCTCCAGCGGTATAAATTTTATTGATCTTGCTGGTGCTGAAGCCCTGGTGATAGAAAACCGCCGCTTAAAAGCCATGGGCGGAGGACTTTACTTTGTGGGTATTAAATCCTCAGTTTACGAGTTTGCGGCAAAATCCTGTTTTATCCACAATATCGGCCCGGATCACTTTTTTGATACCAAGAAGGCAGCCATTCATGAACTTTATAACCGGGTAGACCACGATATCTGTGCAAAATGTAATGCACTGATATTTAAAGAATGTGAATAAAAAACATCAGGAACGGCTCAGGCTTTCCTGATTTTTTAAAAACACTCGCTCTGGTTACTATGTGATGATTATCACTGCCACTATCAGTGGTTCAGCCTATAATCTTCTGCAATTCATTTAATATTAAATAAGCAGGAGACAATAATTATGTATGAAATGCATATTACCTTAAACGGCAGTTTTAGTCAGGTTAAGGAAAAAGTTCTGGCTATTCTGATGGAAGAACAACTGGGTGTCGTTAGTGAAGTTGATGTTCAGGCAACCATGAAGAAAAAACTGGATGTCAGCATTCCTGCTTATCAGATCCTCGGTGCCTGCAATCCCAAGCTGGCACTGCAGATTATTGAAGCGGATCCCAATGCTGGTAATTTATTACCCTGTAATTTTATCCTGCGTGAAGCAGAGGCTAATAATATAGTTGTCAGCTTTATGGATCCAGTGACTGTATTAGGACTGGCAGATTCAGAAACAATTAATACCATTGCCCATGTTGCCAGAGAAAAGATACAGCGTGTTTTAGATAAGCTTGCCTGAAACTCCAGGACAGATACCATTTAGCGTTTTATTTACTGCTCTGTATTCTGGTAAAAATGGTAGGTGTTTCTACCCTGCTGTTTTGAACGATACATGGCGGCATCTGCTTTCTTTATTAATTCTTCCGGATCTTCAGAATCATCTGGCGACAGGCTGATGCCAATACTGGATGTTACAAACAATTCATGGGTATTGATATTAACGGACTGTTGTAAAGAGTGGTTGAGTTTTTCAGCCACTTTTTTTACATCTTCAATATCGCTTACTGATTCCATAATAACAATAAATTCATCGCCGCCAATTCTTGCAACCGTATCCATGGCCCGAACACTGTCCAGCAGACGTTTAGCCACTGATTTCAGCACTTTATCACCAGCATTATGACCCAGGCTGTCATTAATTTCCTTAAACTTATCCAGGTCAATATATAATAAGGCGGTGCATTTTTTTATCCGCTTGATTTTTTTAATGGACTGTTTCAGACGATCCAGCAACAAAATACGGTTAGGCAAACCGGTCAGAGGATCATGATGAGCCAGACGTTGTAAAGACCGCTGGTTTTTCAGCATTTTCTGCCTGGACAGTTCACGTTGGGTAACATCAACCAGCACCCCCTGATAATAAGCAACGTCACCATGCTCATTACACACACAGGTAGAGGAATCATCCACCCATTTCACTATTCCGCTTTTGGTGATCAAACGGTAAGGTTTATGCAAAAACTGCATATTGCCCCTGTTTTTGACCCGTTCAGAATTAACCCGCTCAATATCGTCAGGATGGATAATATTATTGTAATTTACCTTACCGGTAATAAATTCATTGGCGGTATAACCCAGTAAATTAACCACGTTCTCAGACACAAACTGCACCGGCCAGTTTGCAGAATTATTCCAGACAAATACCACCACCGGGCTGTTATTAATAATATCATTGGTTAAATGCAGTTCTTCCTTATGAATAATAGCTTCCAGTTCCTGCAGGGTCTTTTCCACATCACTCAGAGTATCCATCTGGCTGCACATATCTGATTTTTCAGAACGTTGGTGTTTATTTTCTGAAATATTTTTTATCAGTTCGAGCAAAATACGAGGATCAAAGGGTTTGGTAAGAATTTCCAGTACCCCCAGCTGGGAAATTGACTGATCTTTTGAAAAGCCAGTATCAGCGCTGAGTACAATAAAATCCGTATCAGGATGTTTGTTATGCATTTTACGCAATAACTGTAAACTGTTCACCCTGGTCAGGTTCAGATCCAGCAAAACCAGATCATAATGACTGTGATTGATCAGTTCCAGAACCTGCTGACCATTTTCTGCCACAGAGCATTGCATACCATAGGCTTCGAGTAGATCTCGAAGACTTTCGCGCATACGCTGATCATTATCTGTTACCAGAATCGACAATGATTCCAGCAATGTTACTGAGGGCATATTTATATACCTGGTTTATTAGTATTTTTTAAATTTTACTGTTCCAGAATTGCGTCCCTGCTGAGTAGTTTAATTAACTGATATTTCCGGCTAACCGTGCCAGATAACTGGCTCTAAGCATGGCCGATTTCTCTGTAAATTCTAACGGTGAGTTCAAAGACTCTGCCCTTTGTGATGACATTGACTGCCCTGTTTTGTCCCCTTTTGTTCTGGACATATCTTTTTCATGTATCGTTGCTGCAGCAACGTCGCTGTTTTCATCTTTATTTGCCTGGCTATCAGTAGACTTTTTGATACTATCCGGATCACCAGCAGGCAGCGGTGCAGCCACTTCGGCCAGATGTTCACTTAAACCGGTATTTTTAATTGACTGCTTATTGAAGGCCTGATCAAGCCGTTGACTGATCCGCAATATACATTGACTGGCAGGCGAATCCGGACTGGACAGGATAACAGGCTCCTGCTTTAAAATGGACTTCGGCATATTTTTATCATTTAAAATATGCCCGGCAAAATAAACTTTATAATGCAGGTACTGACTGACTGCATTTTTAAAACGTCTGAAGGTTGACTGTGCTGTACGTTTATTGTCTGCCATATTAACAATAACCAGCACTGAACGATTAAAATGCTGCTGTAATAACACCCGAAGCAGAGAAAATGCATCAGTCAAAGATGTGGGCTCCTGGGTAATAACCAGGATTAAATACGGGACGGAAAGCAATAAATTAACATTGGTGCTGTCAATACCGGCGGCGGTATCAATCAGCAGATACTGATAATTTCTTTCCAGGATCTGCAGCGCTTCAATTAACTTCTGCTGCTGAGTTCGAGACAGTTTAATAAAGTCAGACACACCGGAAGCGGCAGAAATAATATCTATTTCTGCCGGCCCCTTAACAATAATATCCTGCAGGGCAATATTCTGCTTAAAGAAGTGTTCCAGGGTATGTAAAGGTGTAATACCCAGAAGAATATTAATATTGGCCAGATTGGTATCCGCATCAAACAGACAAACCTTATGACCAGCCTCAGCCAGAGCAAGCCCCAGGTTAGTAGCCAGGGTACTTTTACCTACCCCGCCTTTACCACTGGCAATTGCAATAACCTGTGCAATATCTTTATTTGTTGTTTTTGTTTTGTTCACGTTTTTATTCAGGTTATTTTTTCTGCATACCCATCCCGGAGAAACAGCTCTGAGCAAGGTCGAATAAAACAGTACAGGCCCCCCTGAATAGTTGTGCTATAAAAGGAGTATATTGGATTTATAACAGTTTTACAAAAGAAGTTATCATCACTACAACCCGTCTTAAATCTACAAAACTTGCAACTTCGGTTGAAATTACCTACACTTAGGTCATCTTCTTAAGTGGTTGCATGAGATAACAATTATAAAATGCAGAAGTCTTCACTCAATCAGACCTTACATACAGAGCTTGGCAAACTGCCGTCCATCCCTCATGCACTGTTAAAATTACTGGAAATCATCCCTGATCCGGATGTTGACTTTAGTCAGATCAGCCAGATCATTCAAAGCGATCCGGCATTGACAACAAGAATTATGTCAGTTGCCAACTCAGGCGCATATTACCAATGGAATGAAGATAAAGACTTTCATCACCTGGTGGTCGCTCTGGGCTTAAAGCAGGTTAAAACCATTACCATTAACTCTGCAGTACAGCAGTTTTTTTCCCGCTTTAATCTTGATGACAAAGGCTTTTTGACCAGTTTCTGGAAAAGCTCCCTAAGCGCTGCCTCTATTGCCGGAAATCTGGCTCAATTGACCGGATACTCCAATAAAGATGAAGCCTATATTGCCGGTTTATTACACAAAATGGGTGAACTGGTCTGCTTAAGCTATAATTTCGAAGAATATGTAAAACGCCTAAATGAACTGCAGGCTAGTAATCACATTGGAACCCTGGCTGAACTTGACCAGCAGCGTACTGCGATGGAGCAGGAGTTGACTGGTTCCAGCATACCGGAAATCGGTGCCTGGATCATTCAGCAGTTTGACCAGAAAACCCTGTTAAGTGATGCCATTTTATATCAACGTGAGCCGGCTGAAAATCTGGCTGGTACACCACACCTGATCAAAATAATTAATATCACTCATAAACTTTCCGAGCCATTTAAAAACAGGGACATGGTTTTTAATGAAGTTATGGATGTTTTTGATTTAAACCATGCGGTTCTCGAAGAATTACTTGAAAAAAGCCAGGCCGAAGTTCAGAAAGCAGCCAGAAGCATGAAAATTAATATTAATTCTCCTGCTGATCTGCAAAGCGATAATGAAAACATTCAGATTAAACTGGCTGAAAATGTTCGTACCATCGCTTTATCCAGTTCTCTGCAGGAAATTGAAAACTTTCATTCTGAAATAGAAAGAATCGAACGGGTTATTTTAAACCTTAATGTATTATTTGGCCTGTCAAACACTATTTTTCTGAAATATGATGCACATTCCGATACTCTTAATGGTCTGCATGGTACTAATATTGATGACAAACTGCTGACAGAGTTCAAGATACCTTTGACTGCTGTACAGACCCTGCCGGTACAGGCCCTGCTGAAACGAGTCCCGCTTTTTTCCAGTACAGATATGGCCGAGAATCAAACCGATGACAATAATCATTCAGTACTGGACAGGCAATTACAGAAATTATTAAATTCAGAACAGATTTTGTGTATTCCATTAATGGAATCCTTATATAACCAGAACTCAGTTCAACAGGAAAAATTCGGCGTTCTGGTTACAGGGGTCAGCACCAGCCGCCTGCCATCATTAAAACGTGAACAGGGGCTGTTACACGAATTTTCCCGTTCCACCTCTGAAGTAATTTCCCGTGATAATGAAATTGCCCAACGCATTGAATCCATTCTGGAACAGAAACACTCACAGCAGTCACTGGCCATTCGCAAACTGGTTCACGAAGCCAATAATCCTTTGGGGGTAATCCGTAATTATTTACAGATTCTGTCTCACAAACTGGAAGATTCCAGCGATGAAAAACTGCAGGGGCAGCTGGAAATTTTAATGGAAGAAGTGGAACGTGTCGGCAATATTATGCTGAAAATTAAAGAGGTACCGGAATACACTTCAACCGATAATAACCGGGTTGATATTAACCAGCTTATCAGCCAGCTGATTTCTATATTTGAAGATTCCCTGTTTCTTAAAACCGGAGTCAAAGCCGTATTAAACCTGGATGAATCCATCCCGGCCATTACCAGTAATGCCAATAGCATAAAACAGATATTAACCAACTTACTTAAAAATGCAGTTGAGGCTATGCCGGAGGGTGGTGAAATCCAGATAATTACCCGTGATCGGGTCAATTATAACGGCAATCAGTTTATAGAATTGCGTATTATGGATAACGGTCCGGGCATTCCCGAGGCTATTATGAAAAATTTATTTAATCCGGTTCAAAGTACCAAGTCAACGGAACACTCAGGGCTTGGACTCAGTATTATCAAAAATCTTGTAAATGATCTGGGGGGAACAATACAGGGCAGTAATCGCTATACAGGCAAACCATTATCAGGGACGTGGCAGGAAAGTAAGACAGGGGCTGAATTTGTTATTCTGTTGCCCCGAAAATTAAGCCAAACTTCTGAAACATCCTGATAGACAGGTGTATGGGTTTTATTTTATGAATTATAAAAATAATGATATTGAAGCATTTTACAGTCCCAACCTTTATGGGAATATGAAGTTAGCATCTGAAAAAGAAGCTGATTCTATAAAAATCCTGGTGGCGGATGACCATGAATTAATGCGTGAAAGCGTCCAGGAATTACTGTCTCTGTACGATATGAGCTGTATTCTGGCCTGTGACGGTCAGGAAGCCCTGGATATTATGGCTGAACAGGACATTGATATTCTATTGCTTGATCTGATTATGCCCAATGTTGACGGCTTTCAGGTGATGAAAGAAGTTAACAGAAATTACCCTGATATCGATATTATTGTCACCAGTGGTGAAGCGACTTTTAAAAATGCCACCCTGGCCATGCGCCACGGTGTTAAGGATTTTCTGCACAAACCCTATATCCCCAGTGAACTAATTAAAGTACTCAACAACCTGATAGAAAAACGGGAACTAAAACACCAGCTTGATGCAATGTCTAATTACATTCAGACCTCAGAAAAGCACTACCGCTTTTTTGTTAATAACTCACCTGATATTATTTATATGCTGGATCAGCAGGGGCAATTTGTCTTTGTTAACGAAAGAGCCTCTGAGTTACTGGGTTATACCCAGAAAGAATTTACCGGTCATCATTATTCTGAATTTATCCATAAAGAAGATCTGGAAAAAGCAAAATATGCTTTCAACACTCTTTCCGGCAATCCTGATACCGCGCAAAAAGTTGAGTTCAGAATGCTGCCCAAATACCCCGGTGCGGATGCCTTATGTTTTGAATCACGCTCTATCATAATCAACCTGGATTCATCTGAACTTCCAGGCAGTGAAGGCAGTTTTTACGGTATCTATGGCGTTGCGAGAGATGTAACAGAGCAGAAACGTTCAGAAGAAATGATATATTTTCAGCTCTATCATGATGCTCTGACTGAACTGCCTAACCGGATTTTATTTAAGGACAGAATAAATTTCGCCATCTCACAGGCAAACCGGAATAATCGCAAACTGGCGGTCATGTTTCTGGATATGGATCGTTTTAAAATAGTCAACGATTCTCTTGGACATCTGGCCGGTGATAAATTATTACAGGAAATCGCCAGACGCCTGAAACAATGCACCCGGGACAGCGACACCCTGGCACGCATTGGCGGCGATGAATTTAACCTGATGCTGGCTGATATCAGTTCCAGGGAAGATGTCCTGAGCCTGGTTGAAAAAATCAGTACAGCACTTAAACAGCCATTTCTAATTGACGGTAATGAGGTCTATGTCACCTTCAGCATCGGCACGGCCATCTACCCGGAAGACGGCAGCACTAGTGAAACCTTAATTAAACATGCTGATATGGCCATGTCCAATATTAAGGGTAAAAGCAAAAATGGTCATGAGTTTTTTGCTGACCATATGAAAGATCTGTTTCAGCATAACCTGTCCATAGAAAACGGTATTAGAAAAGGACTCCAGGAAAACCAGTTTGAAGTGTATTTCCAGCCCCAGTATAACGTGAAAACAGAAACCATATCCGGTGTTGAAGCATTGATACGCTGGAACCACCCCGAAAAAGGACTGGTTTCACCCAGTGACTTTATACCACTGGCAGAAGAAACCGGTTTAATTAATACCATTGGCGAATGGATGATTGAGGCCTCCTGCAAAATCCTGCATGACTGGATAGCCATTAATCCTGCTTTCGGCAATTTAAAACTGGCAGTCAATATTTCAGCCTCTCAGATTGAAACGGATAATTTCTGCCTGTTTATAATAGAAACCCTGGAAAAATATAAGATTAGTGCAAAACAACTGGAACTTGAAATTACTGAAAATGTATTAGTGCAGGATATGGAGCTGGTGGTCAGCAAATTAAATCGTCTAACCAGACACGGCATTCAGATTGCCGTAGATGATTTCGGCATAGGCTATTCATCCTTAAGTTATTTGCAGACATTGCCGTTAAGCAATCTGAAAATCGATCGTTCCTTTATTGCTACCATTCAATCCAGAGGTGACAAGAATTCGATTGTATCAGCCATAGTCGCCATGGCAAAAGAACTGGGTCTGCATATAGTTGCAGAAGGCGTGGAAACCCAGGTACAGATGGACTACATTAAAAAAATCGGCTGTCCAACCGTACAGGGATTCTGGTATGGACACCCCATGCCGGTAGAGGAATTAAAGCTGATTGCCCTGGAACAGTTTCATACTGCTCAGACTGCCTGAGCTTTAACCTTTCATTATTTATTAACCTGCCTTTATGATGGTTATTATTTATTAACCTGCCTTTATGATGGTTAAATGGCCATTCCAGGTCGTTGGGCCTCATAAGGGATTGAGAATTACGATGAACAGCTGACATGGGATATACCGGCGATGTTAAAAAACTCAGAAGGCTTTTGCCTGTAGTATTTCTCTTCTATTGCTTTAGACTGCTCACTGTATGGATTTGTCATAACTGCCTGTAATTCCCTGAGGAGAGAATAGTCTCCGTCAGCGGCCTGTTGATATGCAGGTACCAGGAACCATTCTCGTAGAGTGTATTTTGGGTTAATACTTTTCATTTGTTTAGAAAGCTTTTCACGGGACTCAGGCAAAGTAACATTGATGAGTGATTTCCATTTATCCAGCCACAGAAACCAGCTTTCCAGAATCTTTTCATTAGAAATGGAGTTCCTGTAAAAGCTTTTTTTGAGTGGAGTAATGTCCTCCGGTATTTGTGAGAGTTCTCGAAAGAAGATAGTATAATCGACGGAAGTTTTCAGCATAAGGGTTACGAGTTCTTTAAAAAGTGATTTATCAAAAGTAGTCAATCCCAGTTTTGCTGCCCACATTTGTTCCATTTCTTCCTGCATCACTTTAGAAAAGTCACCTCTAATCGCCTCCAGCTTAGCCAGAGCATTCTTACTCGACGCAAGTAAAGGATGTATAGCGGCACAAAACATATGAAAGTTATGCTCTGCTGCCTGTGGTTGATTTAAAAATGAGAAATGAAGTCCACCTCCTGTCCATGGCTGATATTCCGGGTCAAACATATCTATAAATCCAAAAGGACCATAGTCAAGAGTGAAGCCTCCCGCTGCACAGTTATCACTATTGAAATTACCCTGACAGTAACCGACACGGATCCAGTTTGCTACCAGTGATGTGAGGCGACTGCGGAACTCTCTTGCAAGCAGGAGTATTTTTTCCTCTATTGTTAAACGCTTATCAATTACCTCACTGTACTCACGGTCAATTAAGTGTAAAACAATCTTTTCAAGCTCTTCCATCGCTTTAGGGTGCTCTTTTTTACGGACACGACGACCGTAAAGTTCAAGTTGTCCAACCCTTATAAATGAGGGAGCAACCCGCGTCGAGATAGCGACATCCTCTTCAATCATTAATTCAGGATCCTTTGAATATGAACCCTGTTCAAACCATGGGCGTTTTACCTTCTCCGTTTTAGAGGTGTATAGACATAGAGAGCGTGATGTTGGCACACCTAATGAGTGCATATGTTCCTGAGCTAAAAATTCCCGAATACTTGAACGCAGGACGGCACGACCATCGGCTCCACGGCAATAAGGTGTTCTACCAGCACCCTTAAGTTGCATTTCCCAACGTCGGCCATTTATCACACCCTCAAAGATGGAAATAGCACGACCATCACCATAGCCGTTTCCCGTCTGGAAGGGACACTGCTGGTAGTATTCAGTTCCGTAGATGGATAGAGCATATCCACATGCCCAGCCAGGCTTTCTAAGCGGCCGGGGTATTTTTGAGAGGTCTGCTGAGAACATGCGCATAAAATTATCTGATTGTGCCAGACTGTCTGCAAAGCCCAGTTCACTAAAAAAGTTCTTACTATGGCTTATATAAACGGGTTCCTTAAGCGGCGTTGGCATTACAGGCACATAATGCCCGCTGAAGACCTGTCTCGGCAGGTGATCCACACCGTCTGCCTTTGCTTCAGGATCACAGTTAAGGGTGTCAATGAGCGAATAATCTGCTAAAGACGCAAGATCATCGAGGTTTGTTATAAGCTCCGGAGTTGCTTTTATTTGGCTCATTAAAGGCAGAAGATATTCAGTTCATTTTCTCAGAGAGCTTATAACCCTGAGGTTTACTCTTTTCGTTCGCCTCAGCTTTGGCGGGATTAAAGCGAAGCTCTATAAAATTCCAGTAAGGTGCATCGACCATCTCAGTTATTATCGATTTTTTCGATTGGTAACGTGCCATCAATTCTTCCAGGAATTCAATAGCTTCTGCCTTCAGGACAGTACCTGTCAGGTTTTCCGACCTGCGCAAAAATTCAGCATCTTCCTCTGGACTAACCACCCGGTAGTATTCGGGGAAGCTGTTATCTTTCTCATTGTAGGTAAATATATACGATGGCATTGGCATTGAGCCTCAATCAGTAGAAGTATTATAAAAATAAGGACTTCAATGGCACTTTTCAACCTGTAAAATGATAATTGAAGGTTTTGTGATGTTTAACTGCCGGCAAAAACCAATGGGGTCAGAAGGTAATCCCCCCGAAAATTAATTCTTTTCAAAAGTAGAATTTTCCATTAAATTATTAATGAGGAAAATCGCCCCTTATCAGCGTAATTAGAGATTTCTTATCCGGAAACTCTAGACCAAAAGCGGCTATTTTGCTTATTGAATAAAATGTTGAAAGTTCAAAGCGTCACTTAACGACAGGTCGCTTCTTTTATTTCAAGTGAAAACCGGCTCAAAAAGCATTAACTCAAAATATTGAATATCAGATAATAATTCTTTCAATAAAGTGCTAAAACCACCTATAAAACTATTGTATTTAAGCTAAAATTAAGTCAGTTTTTTATACAAAAAAACATTAATACCTTTCATTTTAGGCCATAAAGAACATTTGATGGTCGCGAATTTAATATAATGGGTATTCTTCGAACATGGACGCATTAACATGGGGTGTTAACACACTATTTTGTTTTTGTTACACATAAAAAAGCCCCAGATTGACTGAGGCTTTCTAAAACAAATTAAGTCAATTAATTTGATAGTTTCTGTTTTCTTGAAAATCCAATCCCAGCTAGACCAAGACCAAGTAATACAAGTGAAGTCGGTTCTGGAACAGCAGAAACAGTGCCATCAAAAACCAACTCATGAAGAATTACCTGACCTTGAGTACCAAACTCAAGTCTTATTTGATCAAAAGATGATGAACCCAAAGGTACAAGTGTTCCTACTTCTAAATTAAAAGTATACCCTGTAGATAGGCCTAAAGCACCTGAGGTAGTGGAAAGAAGAGATTCCCAGCCTAAACCACTATTCTGGCCAAATACGTTTATTGTTGTAGAACTACTAACATTTCTGGTTATCCAAAGATCTATATTAGAAAAATTGTAGGCATCATTGAAAGTAATTTCTAGTACAGAAGTTGATGTATTATCATAAGTGCTATACCCATTTTGAGGACTGCTATATGACGGAGAATAAGCTGTGTAACCATCAGACATATATCCATCAGCTTCAGCAGCTGTAGGTGTAGTTGTTCCTAACCACCAACCAGTTGTTGCAGCATCCCATGAGCCACTAATCGCAGTAACTTCCCACTCAGAACTGTTGATAACAGTAGCGTTTACAACTCCAGAAAACAGAAGAGCAAACAAACAAATAATCTTTTTCACTTTATATACCTCATTTTTTAAAATCACAACAGTTTAAGCAAAAACAACGCCAATATATAACTC
>JALUZF010000317.1 GCA_027012135.1 Gammaproteobacteria bacterium | reverse complement strand
AGTTCGTCTGCCATTGCCAGGGCTTTTTATATTGCCGGAGTCAAACGCTGGCATAGCAGTAATGATGCGACTCAAAAAAATAATAATACCTCTAAGGCGCAGGAAAAAACGGCATTGCAAAAGGAGACATCATAATGATCTGGATAGTATCTATCGCTGTGCTGGTTATGCTGGCTGCTGCAGTAGCGGTTATGGTGCTGCCGAATATGGTGGCTGCAGTGGCCGCTTCATCGGTGGTATCACTGGCACTGGCAGTATTATTTGCCCTGATGAAAGCACCGGATGTGGCTATGACCGAAGCGGCCATTGGTGCCGGACTGAGCGGTCTGCTGCTGGCCATGGGCCTGAAGCGACTTGGCCTGTGGCGACTGGAGGATTAATGCAATGAGAAATATTTCCGGTCTGTTATTTGCGGGCGGTCTGGCCTTTTTACTGCTGGTGCTTGCTTCACAACTGCCTTACGGGCATACCGCCATGACCTTAGGCGGGGCCATCCTTGGGCATGCTCCCGGTGAAGTGCATACTGCCAATATTGTTGCCGCAGTACTGCTGGCCTATCGTGGCATTGATACTCTGGGTGAACTGTCCATTCTGTTTACCGCAGCAGCTGGTGTGGGCCTGATCCTGGGTCACAGCAGCCTGTGTTCAAATAATGTGCAGCAATCTGAGCAGGCTGAAAGCGGTTTTATTACGACCCGGGCAGTGGATCTGCTGATGCCGCTGCTGATTGTGGTGGGCTTCTACATTATTTTTTATGGTCATGTGACCCCCGGCGGCGGTTTTCAGGGCGGGGTGATTCTGGCCATTGCTTTTTTTCTGCCAGCCCTGGTGCGTCCCGGCAATCATATTGATCATGGCCTGATCTCCCTGCTGGAAGGTCTGGCAGGAGGCGGTTTTATCCTGATCGGGTTGTGGGCATTATGGTATGACAAACCGTTTTTACAGCCGATTTTTGATTCCTTTTTAGGCACTGGCCCTCTGGGCAGTCTATGGTCTGCCGGGACTTTACCCTTGCTTTATCTTGCGGTAGGTCTGAAAGTCGGTGCAGAACTGGCGGGTTTGCTGGTTACTGTGGTTGACGTGCCGGATCTAAGTAATGAAAATTCTGATTCTAATGCTGTTAACAAGAAATAAACTGAGAAGAAATGTCTATGCCTGCAATTGAGGTGGTTTTATATACTGGCGCAATCGGTCTGTCGGTTATTGGTCTGGCGGGGC
>JALUZF010000316.1 GCA_027012135.1 Gammaproteobacteria bacterium | reverse complement strand
TGATCCCAATAAATACGATTTTTCCCGCCTGATTGATTTTGACGGTAAAGACTTTAAGGTTAATACCAAACTGGTTAATGTAATTGGCACCCGGCGTTATAAGGAAAACGGCAAGGGCTATTATTTCTCTCCCGCCCTGATTGACTGGCTGGGCCCAAAACGGGAAGGCGATGAAATTGATGATCCCTATGTGGATTATGCCGCTTCCATGCAGAAACTGTTTGAGGACATTTCGCTCAAACTAATGGATCATTATCTTGGCGATATTATTAAGGAAACCGGAAAAATTGCCTTTGCCGGCGGAGCAGCCCTGAATGTTAAACTGAACCAGAAAATTATTGCCCGGGACGAAGTTAAAGAGCTGTTTGTACAGCCGGCGGCTTCAGATGCAGGAACCGCTATTGGTGCTGCTTCCTATGTAATTGCCTCTAAAGGTATTGAGCTGGAAAAAATGGAGCATGTTTACCTGGGGCCGGAATTTACTAATGAACAGTGCATTGAAGCCTGTCAGAAATACCAGAGTGATCACGGTCAGGATGTTAAATATAAACAGATAGACGAAGTGCCAAAAAGCATTGCCAGAATTCTGGCCGATGGCAACCCCGTATCCTGGTTTCAGGGGCGTATGGAATTTGGTCCCCGGGCATTAGGCGGACGCAGTATTTTAGGCTGTCCCAGTATTCCCGGCGTGGCAGACAGGATTAATGAGCAGATTAAATTTCGCGAGCGCTGGCGTCCGTTCTGCCCCAGTATGCTGGACACTGTAGCCCCGCAAATGCTGAAAACCGATCATCCTGCACCCTTTATGACGTTTACTTTTGAAGTCAATGAAGGCTGGGCCGAGCGAGTACCGGAAGTGGTGCATGAAGATGGTACGGCCCGTGCCCAGGCCGTAAAAGAATCGGTAAACCCAAGATACTACGCCCTGTTAAAAGAAATTGAAGTGTTAACAGGCAATGGTGTGGTGCTTAATACTTCCCTGAACCGACGTGGTGAGCCGGTAGTCTGTACGCCGGAGGATGCCCTGAATATGTTTTACGGTTCGGATCTGCAGTATTTAATTATGCAGGATATCCTGGTAACCAAGTAAATGGCCCAATATGTCCTGCAGCTCTGCCATGGTTATGATGCTCCTTTTGCGGATGTCGCCAGACAGTATTCCAGTCTGTTTAAAGGGCGTAATTTCCGGGTCATCACGGTATTTTTAACGGGGAAGAGTAAT
>JALUZF010000315.1 GCA_027012135.1 Gammaproteobacteria bacterium | reverse complement strand
CCCTATCACCTCCTTTCTCTTTTTTCGTCTCTCTCACCTCTGGTCCACCAGGTGCTCCAGGTCCCTCAGCCGGTAGCTCCGGCCCTTGATGTTGAGGACATGGCTCCTGTGCAGGAGCCGGTCCAGGATGGCTGTCGCCAGCACCTCGTCGCCGGCCAGCACCTCCGGCCAGTCCTTGATCCCCTTGTTCGTCGTGATCAGCAGGCTTCCCCGCCCATACCGGTGGCTCACCAGCCGGAAAAACAGGCTCGCCTCCTGGCGGGTCATGGGCTCGAAGCCCACTTCGTCGATAATGAGAAGCGAGACGTTGGCGTATTTCTTCCTCCTCAGCCTCTGAGGGCCCAGGTCCGCGTCCCTCTTCATGGCCGCCAGCAGTTCCTCCAGGCGGAAGAAGGCCACGCTGAAGCCGCTCTCCACGGCCCTCACGCCCAAGGCCACGGCGAGATGAGTCTTCCCCACCCCGGGTGGCCCCTGGATCAAAAGCGTGGCGTGCTCCCGGATCCAGGCGCAGGTCCCAAGCGTCTCGATTCGGCTTCGCTCCACCGAGGGCTGGAAGGCGAAGTCGAAGGACTCCAGGGTCTGCCCCTGGGGGAGCCCCGAGAGCTTGAGAGAGGTCCGGATCCTCCTCTCCTCCCGGCTTTGGATCTCCACGTCCAAAAGCTTGTCCAGGAACCGGTGGTGCGGCATCCCTTCCTTGACCGCCTCGGTAAGAAGCCCCTCCAAGGCCTCGGCCGACTCCATCCAGCCCAGCTTGAGGAGCCTCTCCTTGGTGGCGTCCAGGTCCAGCTTGGGGGCTTTGGCCTTCATCGCGCCACCTCCGCCAGGGCCGCGTAGAGGTCCAGAGGCCTCCTTTCCGGCTCCATACTCGCGATCTCCTGGAGCTTCCTCCCCATCTTTCCCAAGGGGAGAGGCGGGAGCACCCGGTCGGTGGCCTCCCCCTCGAAGTGCTTAGGATCGATCAGGATCCTCTCAGGGGTATTCCTGGGGTGGACCGCCACGATCTGCGCGTCCTTCAGGATCTGGACGACGCCGGCGCACCCACGGACCTCCACATACTGGCCCACCAGCCCAAAGGGCACCGAATACTGCCTTCCCTCGAAGGAAACCATGCAGTCGATGCCCACCTTGTTCCGGCGGACCAGGTCGAAGGGCTCGGGAAGGATGGGAAGGGGCGCCAGATACCGGATCTCCTCCTGCCAGGCCTCATAGATCGTCGTCCCCGT
>JALUZF010000314.1 GCA_027012135.1 Gammaproteobacteria bacterium | reverse complement strand
GATGTATTGCAACCAGCTCTCTGCCGGTCAGAAACGTCGCGTTGCCCTGGCTCAGATCCTGCTTTCCCAGACTCAGCTATGGATCCTTGATGAACCATTCACCTCGCTGGATGTCATAGGTGTGGAGCTGTTTTTAAAAATTATCCGGGAACATGTCTGTCAGGGAGGGATGGTATTACTGACAACCCATCAGGAAGTAACATTAAAGGATTGCACTTTAAAATACCTGCAATTACCCGATGGAACACTGAGTGAGCCAGAGTAAGTCAATAATAATACTTTGATGTAGCTGACTAAGCATGTAAAATACCCCTTCGATTAAAAATCCCTTATATTTAATAGCCTTACAAAAAATATGATTTTGTAAGGGCTGTTAAAGCTGCCTGATTGAGGGATTTGGAAATACAGAAACAAAAAGTTAACAAGCCGCATTAGGAACCAATTTGTATAACGCTTTTTTCAATTTATTAAAACGTGATTTACGACTGGCATTCAGGCATAAGAGTGAGATCCTCAATCCACTGTTTTTCTTTGTTATAGTGGTTACACTTTTTCCCCTGGGGATCAGTCCTGAAAAACAGGTACTGGCAGAAATTGGTCCCGGTATTATCTGGGTTGCCGCTCTGCTGGCCTCCATGCTGTCGCTGGATTCCCTGTTCCGTTCCGATTTTGAAGACGGTACCCTGGAACTTATGCTGCTCAGTGAATATCCACTGCCCATACTGATCCTGGCAAAAATTGTTGCCCACTGGCTGATCACCGGTTTTCCCATTATTATTTTCTCGCCCTTATTAGGTACTGTGATGTTTCTCAGTAACGAGGCCATAGAAACCCTGATGATAACTCTGCTGCTGGGAACCCCAATTCTCAGCCTTATAGGCGCTATCGGTATGGCTCTGGTTGTAGCTCTTAAACGGGGCGGTATGCTGTTGTCTTTACTGGTGTTGCCTTTATATATCCCGGTATTAATATTTTCTTCTAATGCGGTAGGCAGCAGTATGGCCGGCCTGTCCATTAGTGGACAGCTCTACTTTCTCGCTGCATTTCTTATTTTCTGTCTCACGCTGGCACCCATTGCCACCTCTGCTGCTTTAAGGGTAAGTCTCGAATGATGAAAGCCATAATGAAGTTTATCTACCAGTTTGCTTCACCCAAGCATTTTTATCGATTGTCGGGCAAAATCATACCCTGGTTCGCCTGGCTGGCCGCTATCCTGCTTATTG
>JALUZF010000313.1 GCA_027012135.1 Gammaproteobacteria bacterium | reverse complement strand
TCAGGAGACTGCAAGTGCTACCGAATTGTCAAAGAACAAGTGAAACTAAATCAAGAGTCGTTTTTTTAAGGCATACATATGCCTTAAAACTCTCTTGACTTTCACCGGAGTAACTCTGCGGGTAAACGGAAGCTTCCGGAATATAGTTTTTCCTGATTACCACCGAAGCTCAGAAAAGTCGTATCAGGGATACCATCGCTTAATATCCGCTACTTGATTTGACATAAAATTCACCTGTTGCGCCGAGAGGTTCTCTTTGTTTAATCCCACCAAGCGATGGTATCCCTTGTTTTTGAGGCTTGATGGTAATCAAGTAGTTTTTTCATGACGGCGCAGCGGTGTCATGGTTGTGAATCGCCAGACCGGTCCAGAGGTTTTGGTCTATCCCATCTTACCAAGACGCATAACCAGGCGGACAAGTTGGGACCTTTTTTCAAGGCCTAATTTGCTCATGCCCCGGGAACGATAGGTAGCCACGGTTTTTTCACTGAGCAGACATTTTTCAGCTATCTCTTTACTGGTATATCCGCGGGCAACGTGAATGAGAATTTCCTGCTCCCGGTCGGACAATCCGGCCCAGCTGTTCACATCATCGTCCTTCATTACAGGAGTCTTGCCTCCGGTACCCGGAATATAGCTTTGCAGCAGAGAGGGATGGATATATACCTCACCACGCATGACCGAACGAATGGCATAGAGGAGGTCCTCTTCCAGCCCCTTTTTCAGGACAAATCCTTTCGCCCCCCGTTGCAGCGCCTTTTGCAGGTATTCGACATTATCATGCATGGTCAGCATGATAATCCGGCTTTTTGGGGCTATATCGAGCAATTGTTTGATCAGATCAAGGCCGCTCATCTTCTGGAGGGTGATGTCCAGCAGGATGATATCCGGTTTGCAGGTTCCGGCCAGGGCAATGGCCTCTTCGCCGTTTGCGGCCTGGCCGACAACCTCGATGTCTGTTTCGGCGTTTAACAGGAGACAAAGGCCATGCAGGAGCATGACGTGATCGTCAACAACCATAACTTTTATAACGGATTTATGCATGTTCCTCTCCTGTCTCAGCCGTAAGTCGTCACAGGCACCCCGCCTTTGCACGGTCGCGCCAGCCCGCATAGGCGGTCTATAGCGAACTGGCGCGCCTGCACAAATTCGGGGCACCTGCAACGACTTACATTTATTGGGTTGTGAAAACAACAAATTATCATCCCCGTGATGTGTTACTCTC
>JALUZF010000312.1 GCA_027012135.1 Gammaproteobacteria bacterium | reverse complement strand
CATTAGCGCAGTACGGGGCACAGAATATCGTGCGGCGATTGTAAATGCTGAGAATACCTCCAATATTGAAGTGCTGAAGGGTAAAGTGGCTGTCAGCGGTGCTAAAAAGAAAGAGCTGGTTAAAGCGGGTTTTGGTACCCAGGTGGCACAGGGCAAGCCGCCCATTGCCGCCCGCAAGCTTCTGCCGGCACCAAAACCTGAATCACTGCCTGAGCGTATTCGTCGCATAAACTGGCTGCTCCAGTGGCAGCCTGTTAAAGGGGCTGAAAAATATCGCATAGAAGTGGCTAACCAGCGGGAATTTAATACCCTGATCTGGCATGAATTTAGTGCTTATAGCAAAGCGGCTTTTCCAAATCTTCCTGATGGTCACTATTTCGTGCGTATCCGTGGTGTGGATAAACTGGCTCTGGAAGGTGAAAGTGTTGTGCAGGAAATTGTACTCGATGCCCACCCCCAGCCGCCGGTACCGTTAAAACCCGAGGAAAACTTTGTACTGCGCGGTAAAGCTCCTTATCTGCAGTGGACTGCCTCAGCCGATGCCGCCCGGTACCGTCTGGAAATTGCTTCGGATAAGGATTTTCAACATATTCTGCTGGATCGCAGTGATCTGGAAAATAGTCGTTATGACGCAGCAGAATTCTCTGCTGTGGGGCATTATTACTGGCGTCTGACAAGTATTGCAGCGGATGGTAAAGTCGGGCCTGTGGGGACTGTGCGTGCTTATGAAATTAAACCCATGCCGAAAAAAGTGTCTCCAGAACTTAAAGCTGCTGATGACGGTAAACTATTTGCAAGCTGGGAGAAAGGTACCCGCAATCAGACCTACCAGGTACAGCTGGCATATGATGACCAGTTTTATGACCTGGAGTTTGATAAAAAAACCACAGAAGCAAAAATAAGTTTTGAACCGGTCAGCGGCCAGGTGCGCTACCTACGGATCCGCAGTATTGAAGAAGACGGTTACCTGGGACCCTGGGGAACCACACAGCGGGTTGATCCGCTGCCCGATGCTACCTGGTGGTGGGTTCCCGGACTGGGTCTGTTCGGGATAATACTCCTGTAAAGCGGTGAGACTTTCAGAACAACAAAAATCGCTGCTGTTTCGAGCTATGCTGATCCTGCTGCTGGTACTGGCCGGGGTTCTGCTGTCCGGAACCAGGTATCTGGAACGTCTGGATCTGGTAAGCTATGATAGTTTGCTGCCCCTGCAGGCCGGTCAATTTGA
>JALUZF010000311.1 GCA_027012135.1 Gammaproteobacteria bacterium | reverse complement strand
GTTTTACCATGGTCAACGTGGCCAATTGTACCAACGTTCACATGGGGTTTTGTACGTTCAAATTTTTCTTTAGACATGGTTTTATCCTGAACTTTCTATTAATTAATTATTTTTACACTATTTGTTAAAAACATTTTCACCGAATTGTTTACAAACCCGGATCTGAGGCTGTTTAACACTGTTGGTTAAAACAACCGTCCGGGGATGCTTGTAACATTTGCCGCATCTTATACCATATATTCAGACAGAAGACACGAAAAATTTGTTTTTTTGGTGCTTTTTATTTAGCCGAGTTAGTTACCCGTGCTTCTTAACAATCGTTTCCACTACACTGGCCGGGGCTTCAGAATATTTACTGAACTCCATGGAGTAGCTGGCACGGCCCTGAGTCGCAGAGCGCAGATCTGTGGCATAGCCGAACATTTCCGACAGTGGTACATCGGCATGAATGATCTTACCGGCCGGACCGTCTTCCATACCTTCTACAATACCGCGACGACGGTTTAAGTCGCCCATAACATCGCCCATATAATCTTCCGGGGTGACCACTTCGACTTTCATCATGGGTTCCAGAAGCACTGGGTCGGCCATTTTAGCGCCTTCACGCAGGGCGTAGGAACCGGCAATTTTAAAGGCCATCTCATTAGAGTCAACATCATGGTAGGAACCGTCAAACAGGGTTGCCTTAATATCCACCAGCGGGAATCCGGCAATAACACCGTTCTGCATCTGTTCCTGGATGCCTTTATCGACCGCACCGATATATTCCTTGGGTACAGTACCGCCGACAATCTCGTTAACAAACTCATAACCTTCCTGCGGTTCCAGACGTAACCAGACATGACCGTACTGGCCGCGTCCACCGGACTGGCGAATAAACTTGCCTTCGGCTTCCACTTTTTTACGGATGGTTTCCCGATAGGCCACCTGCGGGGCACCAACATTGGCTTCTACGCCAAATTCCCGCTGCATGCGGTCAACAATAATATCCAGATGCAGCTCACCCATTCCGGAAATAATGGTCTGCCCCGATTCCTCATCGGTTTTAACCCGAAAAGAGGGATCTTCATGGGCCAGTTTACCCAGGGCAATACCCATTTTTTCCTGGTCGGCCTGAGTTCTCGGTTCAACGGCTACTGAAATAACCGGCTCCGGAAACTCCATACGTTCCAGAACAATAATATTATTCGGATCACATAAGGTATCACCGGTAGTGACATCTTTCAGACCCACTC
>JALUZF010000310.1 GCA_027012135.1 Gammaproteobacteria bacterium | reverse complement strand
GCAGGGAGGTTGAATCAAAAAAGAATATACTAAAAAAAGCAGGTATACGAGGACGTAAACTTGAATATGTTATAGCAGAGGCAAAGGCTATTATAGATTTGGAAAATGAGGGTTGATTTTTTATAAGAAACTGCTATAATTATTTGGTATTGTAATTTTTACATGGCGACTATAGTTCAACGGTTAGAACATCGGTTTGTGGTACCGAGGATCTGGGTTCGATTCCCAGTAGTCGCCCAAGTGAAAACACACCTATGTTTTGGGTGTGTTTTTGTATTTTTATAGGATTTGTGCAATAATGAGTTGTGTATCATAAGCCATTCTAGCTCAGTTGGTAGAGCAACGCACTCGTAACGCGTAGGTCATCGGTTCGACTCCGATGAATGGCTCATTTTTTATAAAAATATATGCGTGAAATCATAGAAAAGGCAAAAAATATAAAAAGTAAACTCCTGCAGTTGCGGGACTCTCTTTGACATTGAAAATAAAAAACATAAAATTATTCAGAATGAAGTGCTTTCAACTGAGGAAGGTTTTTGGGATGATCAAAACAAAGCAAGGGCGACAATGCAAGAATTGGAAAATCTACGTGATGAAGTTGATAACTTCATGAGATTACAGGCAAGCTCTGACGAGGTGATAGAATTGTGTGAGATTGCTGAGTCTAGTGAAGAATGGGATGAAATTAATATGCAGATAGCACAGTTGCAAGAAGAAGTGGAAAAATTAGATTTCTATACTCTTTTTGATGGAGAATACGATGCAAATGATGCAATTGTAACAATTCATACTGGTGCAGGCGGTGTTGATGCACAGGATTGGTCCGAAATGTTATTACGGATGTTTATGAAATGGGCTGAGGCTCACAAGTTTAAAGTAAATGTGCTGGATAGAATTTCTGGAGCGGAAGCTGGTATCAAAAGTGCAACAATTGAAATTAGTGGTAAATGGGTATATGGACATATGCGTGCGGAATCTGGCGTGCATAGACTTGTGCGATTATCGCCATTTAATTCTGATAATCTCCGTCAGACATCATTTGCGCGCGTTGATGTGATGCCAGTGATAGATGATGTGGATGAGGTTGAGATTAAATCTGATGATTTGAGGATTGATACATACAGGGCGTCAGGTGCTGGAGGGCAACACGTCAATACAACAGACAGTGCTGTCCGTATAACACATATTCCGTCAGGTGCAGTAGCACAGTGTCAAAGTGAAAGATCACAAGCACAAAA
>JALUZF010000309.1 GCA_027012135.1 Gammaproteobacteria bacterium | reverse complement strand
AAGTAGAGCAGGACAAAGTACTAAATAACTGTTCCGAAATGGTGTCCATATAAATGGAACTTAAGCTTTGTTTATTGATCAAATAAATTAACCAAAATAAACAGATCAAACAAAGCTTAAGTATGAATAATATTATAACGGAACTGAGCCGTCCTGTACGCCGACGGTTAAAAAAAGTCGTACAATTTAATAAAGATGGTAACTACAGAAGGCGGGCTAAAGCAATTTTACTCTTGTATGAGGGCTACAACAGGAAACAGGTATCCCAGTTGCTGAGTGCCAGCCGGACAAGTATAAGAAAATGGATACAACGCTTTAAACAATTTGGTGAGTCAGCCCTGGTTCCGGAAAACCGTGGCAGAACCCCCTATAGTATCAATGAAGCGATTTGTACCCGGTTACTGGAACTGGTTCAGAAACAACCGAAAGAATTTGGGTGGTTTAGCTCAAGATGGACTTCAGAATTATTGACCCGGCAGGTCAATGAGGAGTTTCAGACCCAGATCCATTCTTCTACCGTCCGGAGGCTATTACCTAAACTGGGTATAAAATGGAAACGAGCCAGTCCGACATTGTGCATACAGGATAAGGAAAAAGCTCATAAAATGAAGAAGATAGAGCAAGCCTTACACACAGCCAATGCTGAGCATCCTGTATTTTATGTGGATGAAGCCGATGTTGATTTAAACCCACGCATCGGCAGTTGCTGGTCTATAAAAGGACAACAAACCAGAATACCAACCCCGGGTAAAAACCAGAAAAATTATCTGGCCGGTGCCCTGAATGCTAAAACAGGTCAGGTTGTCTGGGTAGAATGGGAAAGTAAAAATTCCTTCCTGTTTTTACGTCTGATGGCTGAGTTAAGAAAAAGATACAGACAGGCTAAAACCATCAGATTAATAGCGGATAATTATGTTATTCACAAAAGTCAGATAACGAAAACATTTCTGTCCCATAACAAAAAGTTTGAGCTGATATTTCAGCCGGTCTATCACCCTTGGGTAAACAGAATAGAGTTATTATGGAAACAGTTACATGATACCGTAACCAGAAATCATCGACATTCAACAATGAAAAGTCTGATGGAAGATGTTAGAAAATTTATGAATAATGTGTCCCCGTTTCCAGGTTCTGAAATTCAACAGAAAAGGTTATAGGGGTGGACACCTTTTAGGATCAGCTATTTAGAAAATTTCGTATATATGACAAAGTTCCTGCATTAAAAGAACATAACAGTAC
>JALUZF010000308.1 GCA_027012135.1 Gammaproteobacteria bacterium | reverse complement strand
TTTTTCTTGTGCCATTTTCCAGTTTTCTCCTTTATGAAAATGTTTTTTAATATTTTATGCTGCCGGATAAAGCAAAACAGGCGATAAATTCGCCTGTTTTAAGAAAATCTATATTTTATTATTATGAATTAACTGAGTTTAACGTATCCAGATAATTTTCGAAATACTTAACTTCAAAGAAAAAATATACATAGTTATATATCTTCTGGGATCATATTTATGGCCCCGCAGGGACATTCTGCATCACACATGCCGCAGCCTTTGCAGTAATCATATTTAAACTCATAGCCCTTACCCTGCCCCAGTTTACGGATAGCATTGTCAGGGCAGATCCCGTAACAATTATCACATTCAAAACAATTGCCGCAGGACATACAACGGCGGGCTTCATATTTGGCATTTTCAATATCCAGATCCCCCACCACTTCTGCAAAACCATTACGGCGGCGCACAGCATCCAGATGGGGCTGCACGGTTCTCGGCGCATCGCTGTAATACCAGGGTTCCATTTTATCAAAACTGGCGATTTCATTTTGCGGGGCCGGCTGATAGACCTTACCATCCAGCCAGGCGTTAATGGCCCGGGCCGCTTTCTTGCCGTGTCCAAGAGCTGAAGTGACAGAGCGCTGAGACGGAGCCGCATCACCGGCGGCAAAGATGCCTTCCTGAGTAGTCTGCATAATGGCATCTACTTTAATGACATGACTATCCAGTTCAATATCCGGTGTTTTAGCAAATAAAACCGGATCGACATTCTGGCCAATAGCCAGCACCAGAACATCGGCCTCAATGGTTTCATAATTACCGGTGCCGACCACTTTTAAATGACCGGAATGATGCTGCTCACTGATTTTCATGATTTCCAGGGTAATTTCATGACCATTGACCGTTTTAATGGTTCTGAGATTGATAACCTCTGACCCCTCTTCAATGGTTTCCTGGATTTCAAATTTATGCGCCGTCATATTATCCGGATCTTCACGGCTGATCACTTTAACATCCTGAGCGCCCAGACGAATAGCGGTTCTGGCCACATCCATTGCCGAGTTACCACCACCGTATACAACCACCCGGCCAATGAGCTGATTAGGACGCTCCAGCTCAGTGTCACGCAATACCTTTAATGCATCCAGAATGGGAATACCGGCATTGCCCTCAAACTCAATCATATTAGATTTTTGCGCACCCACACAGATTAGCACTGCATCAAAGCCGCCTGACTTTTTAGTGGCTTCGATATCCTCAACCTTATGATTAAGCTTTACTTCTACGCCCATATTTTCAATACGGTATATTTCAGCGTTAAGCTTTTCACGTGGCAAACGATACTTGGGAATACCATAGCGAAGCATCCCGCCGGGTTTTTCTGCCGCCTCAAAAACAGTAACCGCATGCCCAAAACGGCGCAGATGGTAGGCTGCAGACAACCCCGCTGGACCGGCGCCAATAATCATCACTTTTTTACCGGTATCTTCCCCGGCTTCAAACTGCCAATTATGAATTAAACCCTGTTCACCAATAAAGCGCTCAACTGAGTTGATGCCCACGGGTAAATCCAGCTGTCCCCGGTTGCAGGCGCCTTCACAGGGGTGATAACAGACCCGTCCCATAATAGCAGGAAACGGATTATCACGAGTCAGCAGACGCCACGCCGCTTCGTAGTTTTCTTCTTCTGCCAGGCTCAACCAGCCCTGAATATCTTCACCACTGGGACAGGTTTTATTACAGGGCGGCAGTCTGTCCACATAGACAGGACGCATGGAACGCCAGCTGCCGGTTTTATTAAGATGACTGCTGCCGACATCCAGGGTAATGGCAAAGGGTTTGTGTTGTACGGTCATAATTATTTATCCGATACGGTTCTGCTGATGAGTGTTAGACCAGGTTGTAACGTTTTATATTATCTTCTGCAATTTTTCTGATGGCATCCAGCTGATGCGTATTCTGCGGCTTTAATACATGAGCAAAGCGGCGCTGCAGCTTCAGATAATCTTCCACAGGAATACGATAGCGGATTTTAGTGGAGTCAGTTAGTTTACCGTTTTCAGCCTCAAATAAAGGCACCAGACCGCACTCAACTCCCATGCGGGATAATTTTATGGTCAGGGCAGGCTGACTGCCCCAGCCCAGGGGACAGGGAACATTAATCTGAATATAACGGGCGCCTCTGAAGGTCATGGCTTTTTCAACCTTGCGTTCCAGATCGTGCAGATCATGTACTGAAGCCGTGGCCACATAGGGAATTTCATGGGCCATGGCTATGGCTGGTAAAAACTTACCGGTAGTAAATGAACTGCCCGGATTATCACCTACCGGCATAGTCGTCGCAGTACGTGCAGCCGGAGGTGTGGCACTGGAGCGCTGCACTCCGGTGTTCATATAACCGCCATTGTCATAACAGATATAAAGTACATCATCATTACGGTCAAACATACCGGACAGACAGCCAAAGCCAATATCCGTTGTCCCCCCGTCACCGCCCTGGGCAATCACTCGGGTGGTCGTATCACCTTTGGCTTTTAAAGAGGCCGCAATACCTGATGCTACCGCTGCCACATTGCCAAACAGGGAATGCACCCAGGGGATGGACCAGGCGGTTTCAGGATAAGGTGTGGTAAATACTTCCAGACAGCCGGTTGCATTAGCGGCAATGATTTTATTATCTGTAGCCCGCATAGCGGCGTCCAGTGCATAACGCGCCCCCAGTGCCTGACCACAGCCCTGGCAGGCCCGATGGCCGGAATCCAGAGAGTTGGCCCGTTCTGCAGTAGCCTGTACGGTTCGACATCCTTCGTCCAGTAAACGATTACCCACGGTAAAGGTACCGGTCTGATAAAATTTTACCGTTTGCTGTTCGCAAGGGATATCGGTATTGCTGTCCTGATTACTCATTGATTAACCCTGATCATTCAAATTAATGTGTTTTAGAAGCTGAAACCACGCCCATGTCCCTGAGAATATTTTCTGCTGCCGGACCGGAACTCTGTCCTTCCTGCTGGCGTCTGAGTTCCCGTACTACCGTAGTACCCTCAAGATCCAGGAAGACTTCAGTATCCAGTTCATCCTGCATGGCTGACTCAATAATTTTGCGCAGTGATTTTTTGGTAATGGTTCGACCGCCAAGTCCACCAATAACCGAACTTATCTTAATATCATTAGCTACAGTTGCCATGTGTATTTCACTGGCCAGCACACCGCCCATACCCACAGCGAAACTCTTTTCAAAGATAATCGCATGTCTGGTATTTGCCAGTGCTTTATCAATCGCATTAGCCGGGAATGGTCGGAATGAACGTATACTCAAAATACCCACAGAATGGCCTTCTTCACGCAGCTCTTCTACCAGTTCCTGCATGGTGCCTACCACTGAACCCATGGCCACAAAAACAATTTCAGCGTCTTCAGCATAATAGGATTTAATTAAACCGCCTGAATCTCGGCCAAAAATACCCTGAAACTCTGCTGCCTGCTGTTCAATAATATTAAGTGCTTCTTTCTGTTTATGATGAGCCAGGTAACGTACTTCAGTAAACGCATCAGGTCCTACCATGGCACCGATAGAAAGCGGTGCTTCTGTGTCCAGTTTCTGTCTTGGAATAAAAGGCGGCAGGAACTGATCCACCTGTTCCTGAGTGGGCATATCAACACGGGTGATGGCATGAGTGAGAATAAAACCATCCATATTAACCATAACCGGCAGACTCAGTGTCTCAGCCAGCTTGAAGGCCTGTATATGTACATCCAGCGCCTGCTGATTACTTTCAACAAACAGCTGGATCCAGCCGGCATCACGCACTGACATGGCATCGGAATGATCGTTCCAGATATTAATGGGTGCACCAATAGCACGATTACCCAGGGTCATAACAATAGGTAAAGCCAGACCGGAGGCATTATAAACTGCCTCCATCATAAATAATAAACCCTGACTGGCTGTGGCAGTATAGGTTCTGGAACCGGCAGCCGAGGCACCGATACAAAGGCTCATGGAAGCGAATTCTGATTCCACATTTTCATAGGTGCAGTTTTTTAACTGACCGCTTTTTACCAGAGTACTGATATGCTCCACAATATGGGTCTGCGGGGTAATGGGATAACAGGGCACGACTTCGGGACGACAAAGTGCCACCGCTTCAGCCACTGCAATGGAACCGCTGATTTGTTGTAACATGGATCAGGCCTCTTGTGCTTGTTCTAGTTTCTGAATAATAAGATTATAACCGGCTTTGGTTGCCGTAATATTGGGATCGGCAATACGTTTAGGAAATTTATCTAAAATGGCTTTTTCCAACGCTGGCATATGTACTATCTGTGTAAGTGCAGCAAAAGCACCAAGTAAGATAGTATTGGGTTTGGGCTGTTTAATGTATTTCATAGCCAGTTCAGTCGCCGGGAGAGTCATAACATGATTAGGTGGATACTGATCAGTCATATCTTCAATACCCAGCTCTTCCGGAGTTTTAGCACTGTTTATCAGCAGAAAGCCATCAGTATTGGCGCCTTCAAACACATTGACTGCCAGAAACAGAGTGGGATCCTGAATAATAAGCATGTCCGGTTCCATAACCGGCTCCCGGGTTGTAATCGGCTTGTCACTGACCCGGGCAAAGGCCTGTACCGGAGCCCCCATTCGTTCGGAACCGAAGCTGGGAAAGGACTGTGAATATTTGCCCTCTTCAAAAGCTGCAACAGATAAAAGTTCCGAGGCGGACACTACACCCTGCCCGCCTCTTCCATGAATACGTACCTGAAACATATCGGCTCCTGCTGTATTAGAAATATGCCAGTATTAAAGTACAAAATGAGCAAAATGTCATTAGATAAATTTAAAACTTATTGTATAAAGGAGTAATTAGGACAGATGCTTATAAAACTCAGGCAGTCCTTTAAGCCCGGAATTTTGATAATCCATTAACAGCCGCTCAATAACGTCCTGTTTTGTAATATTATAATCTCTATCGTAGCGTTCATTCTGAATCAAACCATAGTATAGATAATCAAATAATTTTCTGAGTGAAATCTGGTGAGTTTTAGCGGAATAATGATATAGCCAGTCAGAAAAGGCATAAAAACGATAAAAAGAATGTTTTTCGAGAAACGCTTCCAGGCTATGCTGAAACTTGCCGCTATTGGCAATTAACTCCCAGTAGCGGGCAAAACGCACCATTTTCTGTATTGTTAGAAAATCCACCAATGAAGTGTAAAGGATACTATACGGTGCCGTAGTATCAAATTTAAGCTGATACGCATCAGTATGCCTAATTATCGGTGTGCCTCTGAGCCGTTTAAGAATACCTACCTGTATATCATGGGGCCTGAGTTTATACAGTGTATCAAAGCCCAGGGCAAAGCTTTTGATATCCTCACCGGGTAAGGCAAAGATCAGATCGGCATGGATATGGGCATTTGACTGATTTCTTAGCCATTTAAGGTTAGCAATGGTTTTGTCATTATCCTGTTTGCGGCTGATTAAGTTCTGTACCTTCTGGTTAAAGGTCTGTACACCTATTTCGAACTGCAGGCAGCCGGGTGGAAACTTTTGAATGGTGGCTTTTAACGGTTCCGGCAGACGATCCGGTATAATTTCAAAATGCAGAAACAGTCTGTCATCGAGTCGATCAAGAAAAAAGTTCAGGATTCTAAGACTGGTCTCAGTTTTCAGATTGAAGGTTCGATCCACAAACTTAAAATTTCTGGCACCGCGCTGATACAGTTTATCCATTTCAGATAAAAAACCATCAATATCAAAAGGCAGGGCGGTTTTTTCCAGTGCCGACAGACAAAACTCACATTTAAAAGGACAGCCTCTGGATGCTTCAACATAGATAAGGCGGTTTTTTATATCTTCAGCCGTATAGTACTGATAAGGCAGTTTAAGTTCAGACAGGGGTGGCTCCTGATGCTCAAAAACTTTTGGAATTTCCGGGATTTTATTTTGTTTGTTTAACAGGAGTTTACATAATTGCCCAAAAGCTGTATCCCCTGCTCCGGTTATAAGATGGTCGGCAAGTTTATAAATTTTCTGCTGGGTGTATTCATAGGAAACTTCCGGGCCGCCTATAATAATTTTAATGGACGGAGCGATGATTTTAAGAAGCTGAACAACTTCAGTGGTATGAACGGTGTTCCAGATATAAACACCAAAACTGATAATTCTGGGATTTTGGAGCAGTATTTTTTCAACAATATCTGCTGGTCTTAAATGGGTGGTAAACTCATTAATAACTGATTTTTGCCGTAACTCTTCAGGCATATTGGCGTATAAATAACGCAGTCCGAAAGAAGCATGGATATAACTGGCATTAATGGTACATAAAAGAATATCTGACTGAGTGGTACTCATGGCACATACATACGACCTGTTAGACTGGCATCAGACAGGTCGCTGTATAAAGTTATTACTGACCGTAATAGGGATAACCATAGCCATAGGGGTTTGGATTACCATAACCCTGTGGTGCTGGCTGGTAATTGCCTTGAGGTGGATATGGATTGGCATTATTATATTGGCCGTTATACGGATTACCGTATGGATTGCCATAAGGTGCCGCATATGGATTTGCATAAGGATCATACGCAGGCGGCTGAGGGGGAACAGGTGCAGGAGCCGGTGCTGCAGCAACAGGAGCGGGTATGGCTGTAAGCTGCTCTTCAACTACAACAGTTTCAACAGCAGGTGCTGGTGCCGCAGCTGTTTCCGAGGCTGATGTTTTACTGGTGTCAGCACTCTCTTCTGCAACAGGTGATGCAGCTTCAGCAGGCTTTACTGCAGCATCCGCAGTTACAGTATTATCAGTCGAAACATCAGCTACAGCCTGCGGCGCTTCTTCCGCAACGGCATTATTTGATTCTGCTGCTTCTGAATCTGTTTTTTCTGCATTTTCTGTATTAGGAACAGGAACAATAGCAGTAGTCACAGTGGTCTTTTTTACCACTTTTTCTACTACCACTGCTTCCGGGGTTTCATCTGTAGCCGGTACAGTGGCTACAGGAACCACCTCAACAGTTTTAATTTTTTCAATATTGACAATAATCGGTGCATCGGCTAATGCCTTAATATCAGCGGCGGCTCCACTGTCCGCATTGCCATAGGCTAAAGCTTCATCTCCGTAACGCTGATTGATGTCATAAGAAATATAAAAGCCCATACCAACAACTAAAGCCAGCATAACCATATAAAAGCCGCTGTCAGAGGATGACTTCGGAGTGGATTTTCTGGCTTTTTGTTCGGCACCCATAGCGCCCATTTTCCCCAGAGTATCATTTAATTTATCACTTGTTTGTTTGTCCATGTGCTTCTCCATATCACACTGTTAAATAGGAAAACGATTATTTACATACTAGCCTAATCAGGTTTTAAAAGTAAAGAGAATACTAATATTAGCCAGTAATTATATTTCTTGCCTGATTTCGATCTGCATCATCATTTGATGTGTCCCGCCGGCCGGAACCAGTACCTCATTATCTGCTGCATTGGCTACCTCGACACACACCATGGACTGCCAGCCCTTATCTGGCATATCAGCCATGGCTTTTGAATTTTGTTCCCATGGATTCCAGATAATAGTTGACATAGAGCCGGTTTTGGAAATTTCAATGGTTCTGTTTAACTGCTTATCCACTATAGCGACACTAGAACTGGTATCCACGTAAATCCGATCCGTTTCTGCCTCCAGAACCAGGTCTCCACCCTGTCTGAATATGTGATTGTTTAACAGCTTGTCAATATAGTCCGTATTATCAAGACCTTTAATAACCACATCATGAATATCAGCAATTTTAAAATAACTGTGCAGAGCTTCACTAATACGAACCGGATATTTGCCGGGGTTTTTTGTGATCAGTTCCATGCTCAGCTGCTCACCAATGACAATGCGTAAACTCAGTATGGCTTCAAAATCACTTTGCAGGTTCAGATATTGTTCACAAACCGATTCACAGGGTAGCTTTAATACCACCTCGGTGGTTTCATCTTTCAGGGTGGTAACAGATTTTACCTTCCAGTTGGAGATCCGTGCAAAACCATGAGCAGGCAATTTAATATCATGGCCAGTGCTTATGTCTCCTGATTTTATAGCTCCAAACCAGGGCCAGCATATTGGAACGCCTGCCCGTATGGCTTTACCCTGTTTATAAATAGCCTTTTTACTTTGCCACAAGACCGGCTCAGACTGACTATATGGTTGAAAATCAAGCAACTGACCTCCATAAAGACAGATACGAGCTTTAGCCATCGGATTGTCAATATCCATTAGAATAAAACCTTCCGGGGACTTTAAAAATTTAACCTGTTTGTTATGTGCAAATTTTTCATTCAGTTTCTGAATCATAATTTATTGATTTCCAGTATTAAAAACTTCCCTGATAGGTGATAAAGTCGTAACAGTCCTGTAAACTTCAACCTAAATTAATCAGTTGAACCTACTGCGAATGTCCATAGCACTGAATCTACAAGGCTTTCCAGAATATTTTGACTTCACCCATAGGGTGGCTACGCCCTGAAAGAAGTGCCCTTGGGGTACGAATAAAGCCAAAATAACCTGTACAACCTTGTATCTCCAGCATTCTGATCATTCTCGCTACGGTTCAACTGATTAATTTAGGTTCAAGTCTGATTTTTTATGAATTCGTAAAAAGGATATTGTCATGATTCGCAATCTGAGTAAAGCCTTCCTGTTAAGCCTGCTGCTGATCCCTGCTATTGCACTGGCAGATATTGCCGTACTGGTACATGGTTTTCACAGCTCCAGCAATATCTGGCGAAAATCAGGGATTATAAACATACTGGCAACTCATGGCTGGCGTGATGCAGGCTATTATTTACCTGTCCAGGGTAATGTGGCGTTTCCCGGACAGGGGCTGGATAACCAGTCGCCCCGTCAGCTGGTGACTGCAGAACTACCCTCAGATGCTCCCATAGAAATACAGGCTGATTTACTTAGCCAGTATTTAAAGGACATCCACCAGCGCTTTCCTGACCAGATGATTCATCTAATTGGCTATTCTGCCGGAGGTGTGGTGGCTCGCCTGACTCTGGTACACAATCCAGATTTACCTGTTGTACAGTTAATCACCATCGCTTCTCCACATCTGGGCACCCCAATAGCAGAATTTGCCCGACTGACCAAAGATACCCCTTTGGGCTTTATAGCACCCATAGCCGGAATAAATGAACTGGATGCCTCAAAACGGCTGTTTAAACAGTTAGGCCGGGAAAAAGAAAATTATTTCCTGTTCTGGCTTAACCGCCAGCCTCATCCGAATATTCTTTATACCTCAATTATCAGAGCTGACGGTTCCATTATGAAAGGTGATATTTTTGTACCTTCCTACAGCCAGAATATGGCTTTTGTACCCGCTATAGGAAAACGTGCTGAAATTATTATGACACCGGGTGATCACTATCTCAAACCAACAGATGGTTATTTACTGCTTAATTTATTGCCATAAACCTGTAACAGGCAAGGTGTTTGACACTAACGCCCTGCCCCATGATAATAAGTATTTTACAAGCCTAAATTCAGGATTATTATGCCCCCCAAAAGCCGTTATTTTCAGGATATTGAGCAATATCGCCAGGATATGCTTATTAAAACCGAACTTTGTGGCGTTCCCATGCAGTTTGCGACCACCTGGGGGCTGTTTTCACCCAAGGCCATTGATGAAGGTTCCAGACTAATGCTGGATCACATCCAGGTGGAAAGCGATGATAACTGTCTGGATATCGGTTGCGGCTATGGTCCTTTAGGTTTAACCATTGCCAAACTGGCACCACAGGGTAAAACGACGCTTGTGGACAAGGACTTTGTTGCTATTGACTACACCAATAAAAATATAAAATTAAACAGGCTGGATAATTGCGAAGCATTTTTAAGTAACGGCCTCAACCAGACAGGTAGACGACATTTTAACCTGATTGTTTCTAATATACCTGCCAAAGTAGGCAATGAACTATTGAGCCTGTTTCTTTATGATGCCCTGCAGCATCTTGAACCGGGTGGACGTTTTTATGTTGTCACCATCAGCGGGATACGTAAATACATAGAACGATCCTTTAAGGAGCTTTTCGGCAACTATAAAAAAGTTAAGCAGGGGAAGACCTATACCGTAGCTATGGCGGTTAAACAGTAAATGTGCACCCGTGGTAAATACTTAAATTATTCTAGGGTTAAGCTATTAATTAGTGTTCATCCGTTTATTTGTTTTTTTACTTCCCACTTTTTTGGAAGGGGGATTGAGGGGGTTGCAGCACAGGGACTTAAACACAGAGCGAGTTCAGGATGGACACTGATTAGCCTGATTCTTCTGCTTCTATTAACTGGCTGTGGTGATAAAGGCAGCGACTCCAATACGGCCACCAGTCAATCCATTTCAGAGAACTCTACTTCATCTACTGATAATAAAACAGAAAACAGCTCTCCAGTCACATTCAGTCAATATTCTAAAGCCGACTGGCCAACTATTAAACGCTCCGGTGTACTGCGCATTATTGCCCCCCATTCCTTTAAGTACAATCCGGTTACTAAAGATAAACCCATTACTTATAACAGTGAATTAAAGTTTATTATTGACTTTGCCAGGTTTCATAAACTCAAACCGGTATTTATTACCGTAAAAGAATTCAGTAATTTGATCCCTTCTCTTAATGAGGGTCTGGGTGATGTTATTGTTGCCAATCTGACCATTACCGAGGCCAGAAAAGAACTCATAAATTTTACCATTCCGGTCAGTTATGCCAGTGAAAAACTAATCGTTCCTCAGTCTTTCACAAAAAAACTAAACCGCAAAAACCTCGGTAATATGAAAATCGGGGTTAGAAAACAGACCACATTCTGGGATACGGTGCAAAAATTAAAGCAGGAAAACCCAGAACTTAATATTGTTGAACTGGATGACAGCATCACCGAAGAACAGAAGTTTAATAAAGTGGTTTCTGGTGAACTGGATGGCGTTGTAGAAGATAGTAATCGCCTGACCCTGTTTCTGACCCAACGCAATGATATTAAAGCCGCCCTTTCTCTGACACCGGAGAATTCTGTTGCCTGGGCCGTAAGAAAAAACAACCTGGAACTACTTAAACACCTGAATGAATACATTACCAGCCAGAAACTGACTCAGTACATCCAGGACATACAGCTGGGTGATCTGGATATTATTAAAAAAAATAAACAGCTCAGGTTAATTACCCGTAACAATGCTTCCACTTATTTTTTATGGAAAAACCAGCTCATGGGATTTGAGTATGAGCTGATCAGGGAATTTGCCAAACAGCAGAAGGTTAAACTGAAAGTACTGGTAGCCAGTGATTTTCAGGAAATGATTCAGTGGCTTGAACAGGGTTATGGCGATATTATTTCTGCAGGACTGATAAAAACACCCGAACGGGAAAAACTGCCGGTTCTGTTTACTGAACCTTATCTGTTTGTGCAGGAACTTATTGTACAAAGGCAGAATGATAAAGCCATTAAAGATCTGGCCCAGTTGCAGGGTCGAACCTTTTATGTAAGACAAAGCAGTTCCTACTGGAACACCCTGGTTAACTTACAGGAACAACTTAAAAGCCAGAATATAAGTTTTACAATTAACACTGTCCCCGAAACCATGGAAACTGAGGAAATCATCAGGGAAGTGATTAACGGTAAATATGATCTGACAGTAGCCGATTCCCATATTGTTGCAATAGAACAGAGCTGGCACTCGAAACTACAGGCCCCAATGGCCCTGAGCGGTGAACAGGGACACCGCTGGCTGGTACGCAAAAATAACCCGAAACTGCTGGCCGCTCTCAATAAATATATTAAAAAGGAATATAAGGGCTTATTCTACAATATTACCTTCAATAAATTTTTTAAAAATTCCCGTAAACTATTTGATGCAGACAAACGAGACCTGAATGATAATAGAATATCCCAGTATGATGATCTGATAAAAAAGCTTGCGCAGGAATATGGCTTTGACTGGCGTCTGATTGCTGCGCAGGTTAATAAGGAAAGCCAGTTTAATCCCAAAGCAAAATCCTGGGCCGGAGCCAGGGGCTTATTACAGGTTATGCCTAAAACGGCCAGAGAAATGGGCATAAAAGACATGCTCAGCCCTGAAAACGGCTTGCGGGCCGGGGTAAAATACATGGCCTGGCTGCGCAAACAACTGCCGGATGATATACCGCCTGATGTTAAGGTATGGTTTACTCTGGCTGCTTATAATGCCGGCTTAAGCCATCTTAAGGATGCCCGTATTCTTGCTAAACAACAGGGTTTAGATCCTGATCGCTGGTTTGATCACGTGGAAAAAGCTTTTTTATTATTATCAAAACCCAAATATCACAAAAAGGCCCGTTTCGGCTATGTTCGCGGCATTGAACCGGTGACTTATATCCGGCAGATCCAGGTACTTTATCATCTGTACAGTAAAAAATTTCCCGACAAGGAACACTCTTGAAAGCCGATTTAACAACTGCGCAACTAACGGATGCACAACAAAACATAAACCGTAATAACCGGGATATGAACAATAGCCGCGGATTTTCTTTCAGTCAGATCATTCAGTCTGCCCTGTATTATAAAAAAGAACTGATAATGGCCAACATTCTGGCTATTATTGCCGCCCTTCTGTCAGTCCCCATTCCATTAATTCTGCCGCTGATGGTGGATGAAGTACTGCTTAACAAACCAGGCACAGCCGTTGATCTGATGAACCATGTGCTGCCTTCAGCCTGGCAGACCGCCAGTATTTATATTATTACGGCTTTGTTTGCTTCCGTACTGCTGCGCCTGTTTGCCGTGGCCCTAAACGTTTCTCAGATGCGGATATTTACCATCATCGCCAAATCAGTCACGCTTTCCATGCGTGAAAAACTGGCCCGTTATCTTAAAAAAATAGCCATCAGTGAATATGAAACCATCGGCAGCGGCGGTTTCGCTTCTCATTTTGTTACGGACATTGAAGTCGTTGATCAATTTATCAGTGCCACCATCAGTAAATTTATTGTAGCGGTCTTATCTATTATCGGCACAGCCATTGTACTGTTATGGATTAACTGGCAACTGGCCCTGATACTGCTGATCTTTAACCCACTGGTCATTTATATCACTATCCTCATGGGTAAGCGGGTTAAAAAGCTTAAATTAAAAGAAAACAATGCCATCGCTGTTTTTCAACAGGCACTGGTGGAAACACTGGATGCCATACATCAGATCCGGGCAGCTAACCGGGAGGAACATTATATAAAAACCCTGATTAAAAAAGCCGTTCAGGTTAAAAAACATTCCATTGCCTATTCCTGGAAAACCGATGCCGCCGGGCAGCTTTCACATGTGGTATTTTTATTTGGTTTTGATGTCTTTCGGGCCATCAGTATGATTATGGTACTGACCTCCGATCTGTCTATTGGTTTAATGTTTGCGGTATTTGGCTACCTCTGGTACATGATGGGGCCGGTTCAGGAGGTATTAAATATTCAATACGCCTACTACAGTGCCCGGGCTTCTCTTAACCGTCTGAACAAAATATTTGCTCTGGAACGGGAACCGGTTATTGAAGCTAAAGCCGATCCGTTTAAAGACAAACAAACAGTATCAGTACGTTTGGAAAATATCTGTTTTAAATACCCTGAAAAAGACGAAAGCATTAACCAGGAAGATGCCGGCTCTGTTCCCATTATTGAAGATGAGTCCTGTTCAACCAGCAGCAGATACATTCTTAAAAACCTGTCACTGAACATAAATGAAGGCGAAAAACTGGCTCTGGTAGGTTCCAGCGGCGGCGGAAAATCCACCCTGATACAAATCCTTTTAGGCTTATACCCTTATGATTCAGGTGATATTTATTTTGACAATGTTTCCATTAAGGACATCGGCTTTGAAAAAGTAAGAGAAAACACCGCCACCGTATTACAGAACCCTGTACTGTTTAATGATACCGTACGAGCCAATCTGGCTTTAGGTAAGGATATAGCAGAAGAAAAGCTCTGGCAGGCACTGGAGATTGCCCAGCTGGACGGTACTATCCGCAAACTCCCCGAACAGCTTAATGCCCTCGTGGGCCGCCAGGGCATACGCCTGTCCGGCGGCCAGAGACAGCGCCTGGCCATTGCCCGGATGATTCTCACTGATCCTAAACTGATCATCCTGGATGAAGCCACCTCCGCCCTGGATACGGAAACCGAAAACAAACTGCATCAGTCCCTGGAGGCTTATTTAAAAGACAAAACCACGCTGATTATTGCCCATCGCCTCAGCGCCGTTAAACAGGCAGACAGAATTGTGGTCATTGACCAGGGTGAAATCATTGCCAACGGTACTCACCAGGATCTGGTGAACAGTAACGAGCTTTATTTCAGGCTTTATGGGATGCAGTAAATAGTAACCAATTGACTTTTTATGTGTATATTGTATACAATTCTTACACATTACATATAATATACAAAATGGTTCCTGAAATGAGAACAAATATTGAAATTGATGATAAGTTAATGACTGAGGCATTAAAAGCGACGGGGCTGAAAACCAAAAAAGAAGCTGTAGAGCTGGGGCTTAAAGCTTTAATTAAGCTAAATAAACAAGCCTCTATACGGTCTCTTCGCGGAAAGTTACGTTGGGAAGGAAATCTGGATGAAATGAGAAAAAATTAATGATTCTGGTAGATTCAAGTGTCTGGATTGATTTTTTTAACGGCATAGTATGCCCGGAAACAGATAAATTAGATGAAATTCTTGGCCTGGAAGAAGTTGTAATTGGTGACCTTATATTAGCCGAGGTTCTCCAGGGGTTCAGAAAGGATTCTGATTATAAAACAGCTAAAAACATTTTAACTTCCTTAACAGTGCATGATCTATTGGGAACTCAAATGGCAATTAAAAGTGCCGATAACTACAGAAAGTTAAGAAAAAAAGGGTTCACAATCAGAAAAACTGCTGATGTAATTATTGCCACTTATTGTATTGATAACAAAATACCCTTGCTGTTTACTGATAAAGATTTTAAACCCTTCGTTGATCATTTAAGACTAAAGGTTGCCACCTGATTTTTTAAACATGCGAACACTGAAATGCAGGGAATGTAGTACAATTTTATGGATGGCCTGTAATTAATTATTAAACCTGGAAATAGCAGTCAGGACTGGAAGCAATAGTAAAAAAAGAGGAACAGATAGGTAAATAAGCCACCTATAAATACATACTTTTAATAAGTTATCAGTGGTATATATTTAATTTATACGTGGCTTATTTGTTACTGGAATTATTGATCTAACTCTTTGGTTAAGGTAAGCACTTTTGTCAGTCTTTCTTTTTGAATACCCATGGCTATTTTTTTGCCTTCTTCCTCTTTACCGGCAAGGATTAGAGGGACGAGTTCTTCCTCACGGGTTTTCTTAAAGGCTGCCCAGTTATCTGACATTTCCTTAAATTGCTGCTCTTTTCCTGCAGGAGCTTTCATGGTAGCAATCATTGCACTGACAGCATCGGCAGAATCTTTGACTAATTTTTGTTGCTCAGGCCCTCTTTTGTCAGGATTTTTAACCATAGTAATTAATGCATCTCTTGCTTCAACGACTTTTTGATGAAGATCACCAAACTCACCGGCGATTGCAAAATTGGTGACCCATAAAAAACAAATGATTAATGATAGTGATAATAATTTTTTCATTGAAACTTCCTTTTATATTAAGTATTTAAGGTATTTGTCTCTCTAATAATGAGAATTTACAAAATCTGAAAAGCAAAATATGTAGAAAAAAGTCTTATTTATAACCGCCATACCGAGTTAAAAAACAATTTTATATCACTGATTTTTATCTAAC
>JALUZF010000307.1 GCA_027012135.1 Gammaproteobacteria bacterium | reverse complement strand
ATTGATGACTTATTGAATTATTAGGGTATAAATAATGTAACCACTCACCTATTGACAAAAGCAAACAAATTACAATATAATACAATATTATGACAAGAGAAGAAGCCAAAGCAATATACTATCAAGGTGAAGAAGCTGTAATAGCAAAATTACTAGAATATGATGCAAGACTAACAAAACAAGAAGAGATGTTAGGACTCAATAGCAAAAACAGTTCAAAACCACCGTCTACAGATGACCCATTCAAAAAAAAAGTCAAGATAAGAAAAGTAATAAAAAAGACAAAAAGAGTCTAAATAGAGGTGGACAAAAAGGACATAAAGGAAAAACACTAGAACAGGTAGAGAATCCTGATGAAACAAAGCGTTATAGTGTTTGTGAATGTGGTAATTGTGGTTGTGATTTAACAGAACAAGAAGCTGACAGTATCATAAAAAGACAATGTTTTGATATACCACCAGTCACAATGGAAGTAACAGAACATCAAGCCGAAGTAAAGAAATGCCCAAACTGTAAAAATAGAACAGTAGCTCCCTTTCCCCAAGATGTACTCTCCCCAACATATTATGGTGATAATATGAAAGCTTATGTTGCCTATCTCAATACCTATCATATGTTATCTTATGAAAGAATTTGCGAATATTTTGCTGACATGTGTAATCATCCTATTGGTGAGGGTACAATTTTTAATATTCTGAACCGATATTATGAGAAGCTGAAAACAACAGAAGAGAAAACAAAAGAGGTAATCTTAGCAAGTGACGTTATCCATAGTGATGAAACAGGTATCAATGTCAAAGGAAAATTGAATTGGTTTCATACAGCTTCATGTAGTGTAGCTACCTATTATCTATTACATGAAAAGCGAGGGAAAGAGGCAATGGATGAGATGGATATACTCCCCAAATATGATGGTACAGTAGTTCATGACCATTGGAGTCCATATAATAAATACGAGAACTGTACTCATGCCTTTTGCAATGCACATCATATTAGAGAGTTAACAAATGCAATAGAAACAACAGATGCCAATTGGGCAAAAGAGATGAAAAGATTTCTACAAATTAGCCATAAAATAGTCAAAAGAGCCAAAAAAAGAGGTCAAATAAGGCTAAAAGAGGAGCAAATCAAGAAATTAGAGCTAAAATACGACAATATCATTCAATCAGGTCATGCATTTTTTCCAAAAATAGAAAAAGTACCTAAAAAAAGAGGACAAACTAAAAAACCAAAATCCCAAAACCTACTGTTAAGATTGG
>JALUZF010000306.1 GCA_027012135.1 Gammaproteobacteria bacterium | reverse complement strand
GTGCAGATGATGCGCAGTTGCGTTTGTTCAATGATGTCTATTTGTCTGCCAAGCGTTTATTGGAGCGTAAAGAGGAGATACTGCATATCTTATACCATTTAAAAATTAAATAATACACCAATATAAAACCTAAAATGTGCTATAATACCTTATGGCAAAATTAATAAAACTAACTCCACACTATACACATGCTAAATGGCAAGAGAAGATTCGCAGAATACGAAACAATAAGTACAAACTAAAGATGCTTGTTATAGAAAAAATACTTGCTAACCCAAAAGTGAGCAGTAAAGAGCTACAAAATATGTTTATCATATCCAAAGCCACACTCTTTGCATGGGTTGCACAATACAATGAAGGCGGATTAGAAGGTCTCAAGCAAGATGGCAGAGTATCCAATAAGATTTCTGGCAATAAAAAAGCAAGCGATGAAGTCTATGAAGCACTTGGTAAAGAGATAGATGAAAAGCAAGAACAAGTATGGACATTAGAGAAGATGCAGACATTTATTAAAGAGAAGTTTGATATAGAACCAACCATACAAGCCATACACTACCGTATAAAAAATACACACTCCTATAAATCATCACGACCCTATCCGTCAAAAGCAGACAGAAACAAATTGGGCCAATTTAAAAAAACGCAATAACCAATCAAATAGAGACCATTGAGAGCAGTAAGCCCATCAAGGTCTTCTTTGCTGATGAGATGAGATTTGGTCTTATGACCAATGAGAAACGTAGCTGGAGTGCCATCGGAGAGCGGTCACGACTACCCAACCAAATGGAGTATAGTAATCGCTACCTCTATAGTGCCATATCTCCACAGAAAGGTGACAGTTTTCATATTATTGGATTTAATCGTACCGATACAGAAAGCACCAATATCTTTTTGGATGCCCTGCAAGAGCACTACCCTGATTCGCACAATATCGTTATTTGGGATAATGCCCCATTTCATAAACCAGCTATACTGCATTCTAAAGAAAATTTAACCATATTGACTTTACCCTCCTATGGGCAAGAGCTTAATCCTGTTGAACGGTTCTTTGGTGAAATGAGAAAGGTAACTGCCAACAGGACTTATAAGGATATTGTAGAACTTGAAAAACTACTTGATGATGAAGTTGCTACATGGATGGCAGACAAGGACAGGATGAAGAGACTTACCTACTGGGAATGGATTGAAGAGCAGATTGGTTAGTGGGTATAGGTGTATTATTTAACTTTTAAATGGTATTACTTTCCTTTGTTTGGATTGGCTACCAGG
>JALUZF010000305.1 GCA_027012135.1 Gammaproteobacteria bacterium | reverse complement strand
TAATGTAGTATCCCCCAAAAATAAGACAGTTTAAAAGTAGAAAAAAAGTATTAACTTTAAACTGTAATTATGAGAACAAAAAGATTTAAACCCGCACAGATTAGTGCCATTCTACAGGAGTATGATAATGGCAAAGATGTATCCACTATATCCCGAGAATATGGTGTTAGTAAAGCAGCGTTTTATAAATGGCGTCAACGGTATCAAGGTATGGATGCAAAATCCTTAAAACGCTTAAAAGAATTGGAAATAGAAAATCAAAAGCTAAAGCATATGTATGCAGAATTGGCTTTAGATTTAAAAGTAGCCAAAGAGATTATAGAAAAAAAGCTTTAAAGCCCTGTATAAAACGAGAAATAGTAAGTGAACTCAAAGAATCTAATACCAGTAGCATTCACAGGGCATGCAAGGTTTTAAATTTGAGTAAATCAGGCTATTACCACAAACACAAAAAGAAAGATGATACCGCTATAATAGCAGCATTAAATGAGAATGTTGAGTTGCATCCTCGAGAAGGATTTTGGCTGAGTTATTATAGATTACGCAATAAAGGATATCAATGGAACCATAAGCGTGTATTTCGTGTATATCAAGAGATAGGGTTAAGTTTAAGACGAAAAAAGAAAAAACGTTTACCTCAAAGAATAAAGGAAACTTTAGAGGTGCCAAAAACAATAAATGATACTTGGAGTATTGATTTTATGAGTGATGCTTTTGAAAATAAGCGCAAATTTCGTTCATTTAATGTAATGGATGATTATAATAGAGAAGCTTTACATATCGAAGCAGATTATTCAATAACCAGCAAGAACGTTGTTTATATTCTTAATCGATTAACCAAACAAAGAGGAATCCCTCGAAAGATTAGAATGGATAATGGACCTGAGTTTATCGCTCATATCATCCAAGACTGGAGCAAAGTAAAACAAATAGAATTTCATTATATTCAACCGGGAAAACCTACACAGAACGCTTTTATAGAGCGATTAAACAGAACCTATAGAGAAAATGTATTAGATATGTATTCATTTAGAAATTTAGCAGAAGTAAGAGAACAAACAGAAAAATGGATGGAAGATTATAATAATGAAAGACCACACAGTGCCTTGGGATATAAAGCACCCAAGCAGTACGCTGATGTTGATTTATTGAAAACTCTCGTACCTCGAGTTTCCAACAAGTCAACATCTCATCACCATCATCATCAAGAAATTAATAAAAATTATAAAAAAAAGTCTACTTTAGCATTGTCTTAAAAATGGGAATACTACAG
>JALUZF010000304.1 GCA_027012135.1 Gammaproteobacteria bacterium | reverse complement strand
AGTAAACTCTGTTGGTTGACAATAATAAGATAAAATAAAAATATAATCATCTGAAAGATAAAAGAAAAAACAAAGTAGGCATATTTTTTGCTTTGAGAAAGAAAATTTTATACATTGCATAAATACACCAATAACTAACAACCACATAAAACACAGCAAGGGAATAGCTATTATGAGCCTGTCAAAACATTTTACACCACTATGTTCCACAATCGCATTGACGGCAGTTCTTGCGTTGGGAAGTAGTACTGCCATAGCACTGACGGATACTCAGACGGGTGCTAACGGAGCTAATGGTGCCCCGGGTTTAAATGGTGATCCGGGACAGAATGGCGGTGATGCATCTGCTGGTGGAAATGCAACAGCCAATGCAACAACAGTTAATACAGATACAACAAATAACGCTACAGCAACCGGTGGTAGAGGTGGAACAGGTGGTTCAGGTGGTGCTGGTGTCGATGGGCCAGATAGCGATAGCAATGCAGATGGCGGTAATGGTGGTGCTGGTGCAAATGGCGGTGATGCAGATGCAACGGCAGATACAACAATAAGTTCAGGTAATGGATCAGCTTATGCAACAGCTAATGGAGGGACTGGTGGCGCCGGCGGTGCTGGAGGTTCAGCGGCAGGTGCAGGTGTTACCGGGATCTCCGGAAATAGTGGAGATGGAGGTAGTGCAGTAGCATCATCAGTTGTTAATAATAGTGGTTCTGGTTCAGTAGTTTCAAGGGCAAATGTATCTGGTGGTACAGGTGGCAGTAATTCTTACGGTGGAAATGCCGGTAATGGTGGCAGTGCGATGCTGGGTACAGTGAGTGGTACTTCAGCAATGAGTGGTGCGGTCACAGTGACTGCTAATGTAACTGGAGGTAATGGCGGTAGTGCCAATTCCACCGGCAATGCTGGGAATGGAGCAGGTGTAAGCTTAACAGATGCCGTTACAGGTTCAACATCCGGTTCCTTAACCCTGACCCAGAATGCGGCTGGCGGAGCTGCCGGCAGTGTTTACAGTGGCACGAATGGTACAGCCGGAGATGCCAGCTCTGAGGTTGACCGTAACGAAACAGATTCTTCGTATGTACAGGTTATTACCCGTGCAACGGGTGGCGCCGGTGGTTATCGATATGATACCAGCGGTAGTGCCAGTGCTGGTGGTGATGCTGATGCGAGCAGCATTGTAACTAACAGTGCCGGACGAGCGGATGCCAATGCCACCGCGACCGGTGGCAGCGGTGGCATTGGCGGCAATGGTACGATTACGGGTGCCAGTGGCGGTG
>JALUZF010000303.1 GCA_027012135.1 Gammaproteobacteria bacterium | reverse complement strand
GTTTACCTGAAGTCCGCATTTCTCTGGAAATTGAGAAAGTCAGAGACAATATCGAAACCCTGATCCCTTATGCGGATATGGTGTTATTTTCAAAACAGTATGCCCAAAACAGTCAGACCCCAAATGCCCGTTCTTTTTGCCTGGAGAAAAACCGGCAATACCCGCAGACGCTTATTGTCTGTGCCTGGGGTAAAGCCGGTGCAGGAGCAGCATTTAAACAGGACTTTTACTGGCAGGACGGTTTCAGGGTAGATACCGTGGATTCACTGGGGGCCGGTGATGTTTTTAATGCGGCAATGATTCATCAGCAACTTAAACAGCAATCAATAACACAAGGCCTGCTGTATGCCTGTAGGAAAGCTGCGGAAAAATGTACGAAAAAAGGTTTAATCACTTGAAAAAAAAGCAAAAAAAGGTTATTTTTCCATGGCTTATTTTATTAATAACAGAATAAAAACAACATAATAACCTAACAACAAAAACGACAAAGTTTTTTTATAAAAATAACAATATCTAGCAATTTTACGAGAAATAATTAATGAGTGATTTATTTTCAGAACAGTGGATCCAGGAGCTGGGCATGGCATGGAACAATGATAATCTGGTTCTGGAACCACTGGAAAAAGCTGAATTTACAGCTAATATTTCCTATGGTTTTATCGGGGAAGATAATCCACGTTGCCTGCTGACCATAGTTAACGGTAAAGCTGTTAACGCTTCTTTATATGACAATCACCACCTGGACTGGGACTTACGAGCTGATCGTAAGAACTGGGAAAAATGGCTGACCGGCGGATTTGGCCTGACCAAACTGGGACCTGCGGTAGCAACCCGCGCCCTGCAGTTTGCTGCAGGCGATTATAGACAGATGATCCGCAATCCCTTATTAAGCCGTCCATTTTTACGTCATTTTGTATTAATGACGCAGCTGGATACCCAGTTCTAATATCATTTAAAAACTAACTCTTGCTTTTCTGAGCCGCCTTAAGCAATAGCAGTTCCACCTGTTCATCAGACAGGTTCTGCAAATGCTTCTCCAGATCATTTTTATCCCTTGCAGGCTTTTGAGGGCTGGATATGGCCTGAAACTTCCTGGCAGCCGCCAGAATCCCTTTGTGGCTGATATCCACATACTCAAAACAGATACTGGCAAACTGATTCGGACTTAAACCCAGCTGTTCACTGCAAGTAGATAATTTTTCATAAGCCTTATCGGAAATCTGTAAACTGACTTTTACTGCCATGGGTTTTCCACTATTGGTTTTTCTATATTATATAGTTTATAAAATTCTGGACTGTAAAGTAAAATCGGTGGATAATTAAACGTTTATTCAGACATAAAGCGATTTATGAAAAGTACAGCAAACTGGGAAGCTTCTGTTCCCGCCACTTCTGACATTGAACAGCTTAAACCCCACCTGAATGAACAGGAACAGGGGCAGTTAATTCAGCAGATTAAAGATAAACTGGCTGAGCAGAATGCCGTCCTGGTGGCTCATTATTATACTGACCCTATATTACAGCAACTGGCTGATGAAAGCGGCGGCTGTGTATCCGATTCCCTGGAAATGGCTCGCTTCGGTAAAGCCAGTTCGGCTGAAAAAATTATTGTAGCCGGCGTCCGTTTTATGGGTGAAACGGCCAAGATCCTGTCTCCGGAAAAAACCATTTTAATGCCCGACCTTGAAGCTAATTGTTCACTGGACCTGGGCTGTCCTGCAGAAGATTTTATCCCTTTTTGTGATCAACACCCTGATCATACTGTGGTGGTTTATTCCAACACCAGTGCTGCCGTTAAAGCCCGTGCCGACTGGGTGGTGACATCCGGTATTGCCACTAAAGTAGTGGAACATTTAAAAGCCCAGGGTAAAAAGATTCTCTGGGCACCGGATCGGCATCTGGGGCAATATATTCAATCGGTTACTGGTGCCGATATGCTGCTCTGGCAGGCGTCCTGTATTGTGCATGATGAATTTAAGGCCGATGCCCTGGAAGCTCTGAAACAGAAGCATCCCGAAGCCAAAATTCTGGTACACCCTGAATCGGCCTATACCGTTGTCAAAATGGCTGACGTAGTGGGCTCCACTACCCAGTTAATTAATGCCGTACAGAATATGGATGCCCAGACGTTTATTGTGGCCACGGATAACCGAATTTTTTATAAAATGCAGGAAGCGGCCCCGGATAAAACCCTGCTTGAAGCCCCCACCGGCGGTGTCGGTGCCAGCTGTACCATGTGCGCCCATTGCTCCTGGATGGCCATGAACAGCCTGCAGGGAATTCTGGATGTACTGGAAAGCGGCAAAAATGAAGTTTTTGTGGATGAGGCGATCAGAGTAAAGGCTTATGAATCAACTCAGCGGTTACTGGATTTTGCGGCTGCTTTAACGAAATAAATTAACCATACTTCTGTAATTTATTATGGACTTTTAATTCGGCTAAAAAATCATTTTCCATTAAAGGTCTTGAAAAAAGAAATCCCTGATACAACTCACATCCATACTGGTGCAGGATATTGAATTGTTCTATATTCTCCACACCTTCTGCAACAACATCGAGTTTCAGGTTGTGCGCCATATCAATAATCGTTTTTACAACGGCTACTGCTTTATCATCTTCTAATATATCATCAACGAACGACTTATCTATTTTAAGTTCATTCAGAGGGAAGTTTCTGAGGTAGCGCAACGATGAGTATCCTGTACCGAAATCATCAATAGAAAAGTTAAAGCCATGTTTCTTTAATTGCATCATCACATCCAGCACAGCATCAATGCTGCCAGCTACAACTTCTTCGGTAATCTCCAGGATAATGAAATCCGGATCAATTTCAAACTTTTTAGCATAGGCTACAACCTTATCGGTAAACCCGCGAGCAGAATATTGCGTTGGAGAAACATTAATGGCAATGCTTTTAATGCCTGACTGTTCAATATCAAGCTGATTTGTTTTGATAAATTCAAAGACTTTTTCTATAATACGATCCCCGATTTTGATAACAAGACCACTCTCCTCAGCAATAGGAATAAACTCTCCTGGTGAAACAATACTGCCGTTCTTTCCCCGTAGTCTTACCAATGCTTCAGCTGAAGATATTTTATGCTGATGGTCGTATTTTGGTTGATAATTGACAAAAAACAAATCCTTCTCTATTGCATCATCAATCAATTGTTCCAGCTGTAAACGTCTGTCAGTCATTTTTTGCATATTCGGTGCAAAAAACATTATTTGACCACGCCCTGTTTCCTTTGCATGATATAAGGCATTATCAGCCTGCTTCATTACAACTTCTGCATTTACCTCTGTCCCGAATATGGTAATGCCAATACAGGCTTTAATCTTAAAGCAGCTGTTATCGATTTTTATTCTTTCAGAGATACCTGATAATATCTTTTTTGCAAAGTCCATGGCGGATGCTTTTGCTTCTTCCCTGCCGGTAACAACCTTGCTCTGAAGAATAAGAAACTCATCACCCGCTATTCTTGACGGCTGATAACCCGGTTTACAAACGCTTACCAGACGACTGGAAATTTCGAGTAGAATCCTGTCTCCAACAGTATGCCCCATTGAGTCGTTTAATAGTTTGAACTGATCCAGATCAATATAGAATAATACGCCGTAGCCATTAGCCTCGTGGCAATGGGCTATTGCATCTATCATGAGTTGATTGATCATTCTCCTGTTGGGCAGTCCAGTCAGTGCATCATGTAGAGACTGAAATTCAATAGCTGTATATTTTTCTACTATCTCATGATGCATATTATTGATGGCACTGACCAGAATACTCAATGCATCTTCTTTTTTTCTAATGTCAGAAGATCGATCAAGCACCAGATCATCTATTTCTCCACTATCATAGCTTTCAAGATTGAGCTTATCTGTATAATCCTTGATGGCTAACAGATGTTTTACTATGAAATGCCAGAAAAACAATATAATGGCTATGCTCAACAATATAAAAAAAATGATAATGGGTATAATTGCACTGAAAACAGCCTGTTTGTTTTTCTCGTAAATATTCTTTGTTGTCGCAATATAATCCAGTTTACCCAGATAAAGTTCCTTTCCATTACTCTGATGATAAAGGCGGATGGTTTTTGCTATGACATTTTTCTGTTGTTTTTCTCCTTTCTCAATAAGGATACTACCTTCCTCGTCATATAATGCTACATAAACAATATCCTTATTCATAAATAAATCGTTAGTCAGAACATCTAACGCATTAAAGTTCATCTGCCACAAACTCTGCGACAGAGAGCTTTTAATAGAACGCTCAATATGCACAAGCTCTTCATTAAGCTTAACAAGGTCGTTATGATATTTGTTGTAAAGAACGATAGCGGAAATAAACAAGGCAACAAGCAGGCCGAAACTCACAATATAGAATGCAAATCGCCTGGCGATTTTGCATTTTACGATGGCAAGAAGTGTATTTGATGCCAGATAATTTTTCATAACTAAACTGATTACATCTCCTTTAACTATAAAACAGGTATAATACCAGCATACTTTTTCTGGATGCGTTGATAAGTTCCATCTTTTTTCATTAATTCTAACACCCTGTTAATATCATCTATTCTTTTAACAAATGGTGAATCATTTTTAATCAAAAGTCGGAACGGAAGCGATGCAAAAGAAGGCGTTATGGCGATGATATTCTGGTATCCCTCCGACAATACACCCTCAGCAGCTCTTTTTTTCGACAATAAATTAAAAGCATTCAGGTTAAACATAATAAAGACATCTGCCCTGCCCTTGGCCAGCATATTGAATGCACTGTCAATTGTCGGCACCCATATTACATTATTGATTCCATGCTCTATATATTTTTCTTTTGTCCACCCAGAGCCAATGGTCTCAACTACCCTTAGTTCTTTCATATCTTCGAATGAAATTAACTTTAATATCTCGCATGATCTGGGTTGGTCACGTCGAAAAAACAAGGTTTCGCCGATATTCCAGATCGGTTTGGTTGCCATCATATAGGCCTGTCGTTCTTTGGTATAAACCGTAACCATACCATCCGCATCACCATCCTTAACCATTTTCTGCGCTCTTTTCCAGGGGTAAGCTGCTTTTTTTAAAGGGATATCTAGCCGCGCAAATACTTCGGTGAGAATATCATTAAATATACCGGCAGGCTTACCATCATTCCCACGATAAATGGCCGGCCAGTAATCTTCATCATCCGCCCAGACAAAAGGCCTCATGTCAGCAGCATTAGCCAGGGTTGTTACAGCTATTAAAAAAATGATCAGAAAAAAATTTTTCATTTTGTTCTTCCGTAGCTTTTTATACAAAACTATAGAAATAATTAAATAGAAATTAGTTATTAACTGTACAAAATGCAAAATTGTGCAATTAAATGATAATAGTTACATATAAGGACAATGCACTAATTTTTCCCCATTAATGCTCATTCAGGATTCTGCAACTGCCCCTGACGGCTCTCCATGGCCGCATAATAGACGACTGGAATGACGATCAGTGTCAGCATGGTAGAAACCAGCAGGCCAAAAATCAGAGAAATCGCCAGGCCGCCAAAGATTGGATCATCAATAATAAAAAACCCGCCAATCATTGCGGCTATACCCGTTAGCAGGATAGGCTTTGCTCTCACTGCAGCAGATTCGATTACGGCATCTCGCAAAGACATACCAGCACTGACCTGCTGCTTAATAAAATCCACCAGCAAAATTGAGTTACGCACAATGATTCCAGCCAGGGCAATCATACCAATCATTGATGTGGCAGTAAACTTGGCTCCCAGCAAGGCATGACCAGGCATAATACCAATAATGGTCAGAGGAATGGGCGCCATAATAACCAGCGGTACCAGATAAGAACGAAACTGTGCCACAACCAGCAGGTAAATCATCAACAGTCCCACTGCATAGGCTATCCCCATATCGCGGAAAGTTTCATAGGTAATTTGCCATTCACCATCCCATTTAAGACTGTATTCATAGGGGTTTTCTGGTGAATGAATAAACCATTGTGACAGATTTGAACTGTTTTCCAGCGCCTCAGAAATAGCAAACATACCGTATAAAGGACTGTCCACAGCCCCACCCATATCGGCTGTCACATAGGCGACAGGTAATAAATCTTTATGATAAATCGTGTAATCACGAATCCCCTGATGCAAACTTACCATTTCCAGTAGAGGTATCAGGCGGCCGCTTTCTGCACGTACCCGTAAAGATAACACCTGCTCAAGATCCGCTTTATCCAGTTCAGAATATTCAAGCCGTACAGGTGCCGGATATTTCAGATGACGGTCATGCAGGTAGGTCACATCATCACCATTGAGAACCGTTGCTAATGCCTGCACAATAGCATCCTGTCTGACACCCAGTAATGCTGCTTTCTGACGATCAATTTTTATCGTGAATTTACTCGAAGGGTATTCAATACTGTCATCAATATCAATAATATCTGCAGTAGAAGCAAATACTTTGCGTATGTCTTTTGCCGCTCCAATTTGCCCCGTATAGTCCAGACCATAAACTTCGGCCACAATCGGTGACTGAACCGGTGGTCCAGGGGGCACTTCGACAATTTTAGCGTTGCCGGAATATTTTCCTGCAATGCTCTGCACTGGCTCACGAATTGCCAGTGCAATCTCATGACTTTTTCTCTCACGCTGATGTTTGTCAATAAGGTTCACCTGAATGTCACCAACATTAGCTCCTGCACGCAAATAATATTGGCGAACCAGTCCATTAAAGCTGATCGGCGCGGCCGTACCCGCATAAATTTCATAATCAGTCACTTCAGGCACCGTACTAAGAAAGTCACCTATCTCACTCAGGACACGGCTGCTTTGTTCCAGACTTGTGCCTTCCGGCATATCCAGTACAATCTGGAATTCAGACTTGTTGTCAAAAGGCAGCATTTTTAATACTACTGATTTGTTGTATACCAGAAACAGGGCAAAACCAATTAATACAAAAATAGCTAATAGTAATAACCATCGATTTCGTCGGCCACGACGCCCTTCCAGAAATGGAGACATCAAGCCTCTAAAAAAAGCCAGCTGTCTATTTTCCGCCTTATCTTCCGTCTGGACAGCATGTTTTTCATGAACCTTCGCCAGCATGATATTCGTTAACCAGGGTGTAAAAACAAAGGCTATTATCAAGGATGCCAGCATACCCATACTGGCATTAATCGGGATAGGACTCATATAGGGACCCATTAAACCAGAGACAAAGGCCATTGGAAGCAGAGCGGCGATAACAGTGAAAGTGGCCAGAATCGTAGGTCCTCCTACTTCATCAACAGCTTTAGGAATTAAATCCAGCAGTTTTTGTTTTTGCATGCCCATATGTCGATGTATATTTTCTACCACTACGATAGCGTCATCAACCAGAATACCAATGGAGAAAATCAGTGCAAACAATGAAACCCGGTTCAGGGTGAATCCGTAAGCCCAGGAAGCAAACAGAGTGACCAGCAGGGTAACCGCCACTGCAGTGCCGACGATAATACCTTCTCGCCAGCCCAGTGCCAGAACCACCAGCAAAATCACAGCAATAGTCTCAATAACCAGCTTATGTATGAGTTTAGTGGATTTTTCATTAGCGGTTTTGCCATAATTTCGGGTAATAGTCACTTCCACATCATCAGGGATAAATATACCCCTGAGCTGCTCCAGCCGTTGAATAACATCAGCCGCTATTTCTACGGCATTGCTGCCGGGTTTTTTAGCTATTGCTATCGTAACAGCGGGCCGGGTATGATCCAGACCGATACCCGCATGAGCGGCTGCAACACCCGGAGAAATACTGACATAATGTTTCGGAACAGCAAAACTGTCATTTATTCTGGCCACATCGGAAAGAAAAACGGCTTTACCCTCATGGACACCGACCACCAGCTGACCGATTTCATCCGCAGTACTCATAAACGTGCCGGCCTGAACCAGAATTTCTTTATTGTCTGTCGTCACTTTCAGGTTATCACGTGTCTGATTACCCGCACGCAGGGAGTCAGCCAGCTCACTTATCGCAATGTTATAGGCCGAAAGTGCCTGTGGATCAAGCACCACGTGCAGGACGCGCTCAGCGGAGCCAATGGTGTAAATATCACGGGTTCCAGGTACTCTTTTCAGCTCTGCTTCCAGTGCATGAGCTACCTGACCCAGCTCAAAAGCCCCCTTTTGGGTATCTCTGGACCATAAAGTAGCGGAAATGATAGGCACATCATCAATCCCTTTGGGCTTGATAATTGGCCGGCCGACACCGAGATTTGGCGGTAACCAGTCTGCATTGGAGAAAATTTTGTTGTATAGACGCACGATGGCATCAGTACGATTTTCACCCACTTTATAACGAATGGTCAGGATAGACATACCAGGCATAGAAGAAGAATAAATATGATCAATACCGACAATTTCCGACAGCACCTGCTCCGCCGGTTTCGTTACCTGCTGCTCTATTTGTGAGGCTGTGGCTCCGGGAAATGGAATAAACACATTGGCAAAAGTGACATTAATTTGCGGGTCCTCTTCCCGTGGTGTAACCAGAACTGCATACAAACCAATCAGAACAGCCACAAGAGCCAGTAATGGTGTTATCTGTGTCGTTAGAAATGCCCTGGCTATACGACCAGAGATGCCCAGCTTATTCACCCTGATTCTCCCTGCGTTGCTGGACTAATAATGCGCCCGCCGCAATGGGATCCAGTGCCACCTGCTCACCGACATCAAGACCTGCCAGAATAATGATTGTGTCCTTATCATGTTCACCACCGCTGCGTACCTGACGGAAGCTAATTCGGCCATTATCAGCTTTAACATACACTCCGGTCACTTCAGAACGATATACCACTGCACTGGCCGGTACAGTTAATTTCTGTTTCTTCCCTGTAACCAGAGCAACCTTGACATACATACCCGGAAACAATTGCTTTATATCTGGAGGTAAATCCAGACGTACTTTAAAGGTATTACTATAGGGATCGGCAAAGGGAAATATAGTAATATGCTGAGCCTTTATTATTTTACCTGTTTCTGGCAGCACGATAGATACTTTAGCAAATTTACGTAATTTATTAATCAAACTTTGTGGGACATCGACATTAACCCGCAGGTGATCAAGGGAGATCCCTGTTATCAATGGCATACCTGGCTGTACGATCTCTCCCGGCTCAACATGGCGTTCTATAACAATACCACTATAAGGGGCATGAATCTGGGTGTAGGTAAGCTGCTCCTGTGCCTGAACAAGTCCCGCCTTTGCAGCATCCAGTCTGGCCCTGGTTGCCTGAAGCTGGGCACTTGCCTCATCCAGTTTGGATTTGGACACTAACTTCCGGGCATAAATCTTTTTTATCCGGTTAAACTCTTTATTGGCCTTCTGGTACAAAGCCTTTGCTTCTACTACAGCAGCCTGTGCTTTTTTTACACGGGCCTGCTGCTCGATATCCTTTAATACAACAATAACTGCACCTTTCTGCACATAATCATCAACATCAAACAGAATCTCCTTAACTTTTCCCAGAGTCTGTGCTGATACAGTCGTCCTGTTAATTGCTTCAACGACGCCATCAAGATAAAAGTTTCGCACCGTTGTCTGTAGCTCCACAGGGACTGTTTCCAGAGCCTGACAAACAGGAAAAAACAATAATAAGTAGCTAAACGACAAACCTGTTAGATAGGTACGTATTTGCATATTTTGGCCCTGCTAAATAAGAAGCAAATCAAAGAGTTTTCTATCATGATACGATATAATCTGAAACTACCTTTATGACTCCGGAATGTCAATAAATATCGCAACTACAGAGCCTGTTATTAAGATCAGCTTAATTACCGTCAATACTGCGAATATATGCCGGACGTTGTTTCAGATGACCTGTATATTTCTGCAACTGTGGAAAATCAGACAAATATTCAGGAAACCACATCAGGATATAGCCAACCATTATATCCACAGCACTGAATTTGTCACCTAACATATACCTTTTATTACTCACTTCTTTTTCAAGTACATCAAAAACCTGCAATAAATTTTTATTTGCAAATGGGATGATTTCCTTAACTGCATCCTTTTTTGGTATGATTTTACTGTGCAGAATAATTTCCCATGCCGGCATTTCAAGACTGGTAACAGAAAAATACATCCATTGATTAAAATCACACCTCAAATCAGTATTAAGAGCAGGAGAAAATCCTTTTTCTGGATACCTGTCTGCCAGCCAGTGAACAATAGCACCACTTTCAAACATTGGACGACCGTTTATCATTAATACCGGTAATTGACCCAGAGGATGACGTTGCAGGTGTTCTCTGCTAAAACCATCACCTTTAAAGAGGTTAATTAATTCAAGCTTATAATTCAGCCCCAGCTCTTCCAGTAACCATCTGACCCGTTGGGAACGAGTACCTTTTTGATAATAAAGAATAAATTCCATGGAAAAATCTCCTTAAGCTCAAGTGACTTGCATTTTTAAAGTCACTTGAGTTTAGCTTTGTGACTTTAAAAATGCAAGTAACCTGTTAAAATAACGTCTATGAATATTCAACAGCATCAGTCTGAACCTGACTGCAAACGTTCAAAATGTCCAGTTTCCTGTATTCTGGAGATTCTTGGGGATAAGTGGACATTATTGGTAGTCAGAGATATTTTCCTTGGAAAACATACATTTAAGGATTTACAGTCTTCTGCAGAAAAAATACCAAGCAATATCCTGACGGATCGGCTCAAACGACTGGAACAAAACAAAGTAGTGTGCAGAGAGTTATACCAGGAGCATCCCAAACGCTACCGGTATTACCTGACTCAGAAAGGACGCGATCTGGAGCCGGTCATGGAAAGTTTAATTGTCTGGTCCAATAAATATATACCTGAAACCTATAAGCTTGAAGATATTAGAAAGATGCTGCCAGATGTCCGAAAACTGATCTGAGGTACTATATCTGTCCCGCATCAACCATATCCCATCTGTCGTTAATGCGATATAAGCGTTTCTTCTTATTCGGATAATCTACAACGTCGTGCTCTAATACCTGGCAAATCAATGTCTCTGCTGCTGTATTCTTAAGAACATGAGCAGCAGAATTGGCTGTGAATCCAACATCATCCCCTTTCTCAAATAATAATTATTCATCTTCTATGATGATTAACAATCCCTGTCCTGACAAGTACCTTCTAAAGTGCCGTCAGACTGGAAAAGTTAATTGTCGCCTAATCCTTTTTTAATGTTTAATTACAGTCCGTAACTATTAAAGAACGTACAAAAAGATACAAAGTGCATACTAAGTTCTTACAGAAATATTAAACAAAAGAATTAAAGTAGAGTTATTATTATTTTTGGAGTAAATAGTAATGCCCCCACAAGAAAAAGCAGGTATGCTACTTTTTATACAAAGAAAGAATAAGCTGCTTTCTTCAGATTCTGAAAGAGTATCTATTCGAGGATTGCAAGATGCTATAGACTATATTATTCACTACAATCCACCGATTGTAGAAGTTGGAAATTCTATGACTGATTTAGAGGTAGCCAAATTGAAACTGGCGGTACATCCATGGTTCTCAGGAAAGATCTTAAAAAAACAATGAACAACATAATGGCACAAAAACACATTTTTCTCGTTGAAGATGATCAGCGCCTGGCTGACCTGGTTCAGGAGTATATGGAGAAACAGGGTTTTCTTGTTTCTCATGAAGTTCGTGGTGATTTAGCGGTTGACAGGATTGTTAAAGCACAGCCCGATATTGTTATTCTTGACTTAATGTTACCCGGTCTGGATGGATTAGAAGTATATAAAATGATTCAACCCCATTTTAAAGGCGGTGTATTAATGTTAACCGCCAGGGATGATGATATCGATCAGATCCTGGGACTCGAATTAGGTGCTGATGATTATGTTATCAAACCTGTGCAACCACGAGTATTACTGGCCAGAATTCATGCCCTGTTACGCCGATATGGTCTATCAGATGAAACACCTGCCAAGCAAGGTTTTCAGTTGGGAGATTTATATATTAATCAGGCTGCAAGGCAGGTAACGCTTTCTGGCTCAGAAATTGATCTGAGTACTAATGAATTTGAGCTTCTTTGTTTTTTGGCAAACCATGCAGGAAAAGTGATCAGCCGTGATCAAATTCTTCATGCAGTCAGGGGAATTGAATATGATGGTTTGGATCGTTGGGTAGATATTCGTATTTCACGTTTGAGAAAAAAACTAAATGATTCTTCTGAACACCCACAAAAAATTAAAACTATATGGGGTAAGGGTTACCTGTTTGTAAAGGATGCCTGGTAATGCTCAGGCTGTTTTTACCTCTTTATATCATCCTCATTCTATTTGCTGTTATTTTTATCAGTGCAGTCTTTTTTTTACCGACACTTTATTTGCATTCAGCATTATTAGATTATGAAGATCAAGTAACAAAAGGAACTTTTTATCTTATTGAGGAAAAACTTCAGGGGCTAAACTATCAACAACAGTTACAGGTTATTAATGGATTACAGGAGGATTTTGGTTATCCATTACATCTACTCAAGCTGAATGATCCATTAATTGATGAAAAAAACTGGAAAATAATCTTATCAGGAGGTTCAATACAATTAGATATTGATGATGCCGATTATAACATCAAAAAACTACCTGATTCTGATACTGTAATTGCAATTGCTTTTTCTGAAAGTAATGCTGAAAATGCTCATAAACAGGCAATGGGAACGTTTAATTTAGTTAAACAAAAATTGTTCGCTCAGCCCCGGGAAAAGTGGCCTGATATTATTCATAAACTACAACCTTATTTTGGTTTCCCTATAAATTTGATAGAAAACAATGCGCTGAGCGGTGAGTTATTAAGTACCCTGGCAAATGATAATGAACTAAATCAGCGATTTGAAAGTGGGAAAATAATACATATAGATGGCAGTGATTATGAATACTATATACAAAAACTAAAAGAATATCCTTATATTCTACAGGCAGGACCGATTAAACCTCCCATTGCTGTTATTCTTTCATTTCTGGCAGGATTATTTTTATTATTTTTTCTGGGCCTGGCAATTACTCTTTTCTTATGGATTCGTCCTTTATGGCAATCAATTAACGAATTAACGAATGCTTCAGATAATTTTGGTCAAGGTAAACTGGACTCTCGTGTCAATATCAAATCTCGTGCAGCATTGGGAAATCTTGCCAGTCAGTTTAATGCAATGGCAGAACGAATCAATTGTTTAATTACAGGACATCGTGACCTCACAAATGCTGTTTCTCATGAACTACGCACACCTATTACCCGAATGCGCTTTGCTCTTGAAATGCTGGAAAAGACGAATGAAAAAACGGATAAAAAAACAAAACAACGCTATCTGGATGGACTCAATGTTGATGTTAATGATTTAGAAGATCTGGTCAATGAACTGTTGAATTTTGCACGTTTTGAGCAAGCAAAACCATTGCCTGATTTAGAAACAATTGAACTGCTACCTTGGTTAGAAGATATTATTGAACATGCAAGGGGATATGCTGGTAACCTGAAGATTTATTGTGTTAACAATAATGTACCCATAGCACATAAAATACGCTGTTCCCCTCGTTATCTGGCCAGAGTAATACATAATTTACTGCGTAATGCCTGCAAGTATAGTCAGCATGAAATCAGTATTATTTTAGAATTAACAGAAAAAGGCACTTTGATTCATATTGATGATGATGGTGTCGGTATTCCCAAAAAAGATCGTCCTCTTATTTTTGAGCCTTTTTCACGACTCGATGAAAGCCGAAGCCGGCTCAGTGGTGGTCACGGTTTAGGACTGGCAATTGCCAAAAAAATTATAGACACACATAACGGCTGCATTACTATTGATGACTCTCCGATCGGTGGTGCCCGCTTTTCAATTTCCCTGCCAAAATAACATTCATTAACTTCATACAATTTGATACAAATCTAAACATCTTGCTGATAGATGAGCAATCACTTTAGCAGTTACTATGTATTTTTATAATCTTTAATTGAGAGAACACCATGAAAAAAATAACTATTGTGATTACAGCTGGTATATTATTTTTACAGGGCTGCGCAACTAAAAATTATGGCCGCCAGGGTATATTATCATCCTATGAAAAGGAAAATATGACATGTAGAGAAGTTGATCTGGAATTAGCAAAAATGCGGGGCTTCATCAAATATGTTAATAAAGAAAGTGAATTTAGCGGGAAAGATGTATTAGCTATTTTTGGCGATCTTGGAATAGGTAATTATATGGAAAGAAATGATGCTATTGAAAGTGCAACTAATCGAATGGCGGCATTAAATAAGCTAAAGGATCGTAAACAATGCTCTACTAACCCATCCCAACAGTAAGCATTGCAACATTAGTTGCGGAATAATTTTTACATAAAGGAAAAATATGAATAAAAATAATATAACAATAGTTTTAGCTATTCTCTTTACAGGAACACTTAATGGGTGTACGGCTCTTATTCCAGATAGTATGTTAACCTCTGCCCATCAAGAAATGGATCTGAATCATGATGGCTATATTGACTATAACGAATATTTAAAGAGTGGTTCAAATGAAGATTTCGTAGAAAATGCGAAAGAGAAAGGAATGACCGTGGAGGAATATCAAAAATGGGAATTTGAACGAGCCGATACAAATAGTGATGGAAAAGTCACAACTCAGGAGTTTATTGATTTATTTCGGAGGGAATTCCCAGCTTCATTCTAACGCTTCAATTAACAACTACATATATATTTCTTAGTTTTAGCCGTTTAGTAATATCAAAATAAATGCGGTAAATATGGCTTGTGGCAGGGGGGCAGTTGGCTATGTCAGGTATAACTACAATCGGATATTGCTATTAATAACTTTCCACAAAGAGGTGCTTACTTTACACTTTCCTGGCCAGGAAACAGCTATAATCCACGGTGTACATTTTAATACATATTAATACATAATACGCATAGTTTCAGCTGCAGTATATTATAGACTATTGGTTCAATCTTAAAATGAGAGGATTGACTAGAATGATACATATACTATCAGTTGATGATGAACCAATCCATCAGTTTATCATTAAAGAGTTTCTCAGTAATTCATATGAGCTGAGTTTTGTTGGCAGTGGTGAAAACTGTCTAAAATACTTATGCCTGGTGGAACCTGACATTATTTTAATGGATATCTGTCTGCCAGGAATAAATGGTCTGGAAACCAGTAACAAAATACGGAACACACTGGGCTATGATAAAACGCCGATTATTTTTTTATCTACACTTGAACTGCCTGCTTATCGGCAGAAAATCCAGCAAGTCAATGGCTATTATATCTCAAAGCCATTTAACAAAGAGAGCTTAATTGAACTTATTAATAAAGTCTCTCATATTAAAAAGTAGTTATTAACGAATAAGATTAGATTGTGTTAGTAGAGAACCACAACCTGAATTATTATTTGAAATCGGACTACTTTAGGTTCTAAATAGAGAAGTATATATATTTCTGAGCACAGGCCATCTTGATGTGGCTGTATTAATCAGGAAACACAATAAATTACACCTCCATTGTAAATTCTTTATTTTACGGAGCAGATAAGGCCTTCATTAATCCAGTTTTGAATAAACCCGGCGACCCTGGTGGGGGCATGCTGTTCATCTATCCATTCACAGACACCAGCACAGATAGTGGCAAAGTTTTCACCTTCCTGCATAGTATCCATGGCCCATGCTTCATCCACATCCATGGAGCGGTACCAGGTTCTTAGATCTCTGCGCCAGATAACCCAGCCGGCAGGATATTCCTGCTCGACAATATCAATGGGGGGTTGCTCCTGTTCAATAGCCCGCCAGAGCTGGGGGACATTAAAGCTTAAATTGATACGCTGTAGTGAGGGATGAAAACTGAAGGTCAGTTCCGGCCATTGTTCCGGCGCTATATTTTGCAAATCTTCCAGGCTCAGGCGCGGTTGTGCTGCAGCATCAAAGGTTGCCCGAAGCAGCCATTCAAACTGTGCCATTTCTGACAGTACTTTCTGCTCTTTGAAACCATCTTCTGCCGCTAAAAAATCAGCCAGCCGGTGTCCGAAAAAACGCAGGGAAAAATGCTGTGACGGGTAACGTTCAATATAACGCAGGCCCATATTAAAAAAATCATCATCCCCTAACAGGGTATTCAGAGCCGGAAAGGTATCTTCAAGCGCTTCTATCAGACGATAACGGTAGGCATTGGCATAAATGTCCAGGCGTAAATCAGCCGGTACTTTTTCGGTTCCGGTTACCGATTCTTTAATTACGGGATCATGTGCCTTCAGCCAGGCCAGCATCTGCCGCTGTAGTTCTTTCAGGTCTGGTTGGGATTTACTGCTGTTCATAATGGTTTTTGGTGTCATCCTTTACACAGCAGCAGCTTCTGAAGCCTCAGCGGCAGAAGTTTGTATTATTGGAAGATTCTCCAGCAGGTTCTGTATCTGCGGATGGTTAATACCCTGGGTAGAAACTGCTGCAGCAATTTTTCTGGCAAAGTTCAGTTCATCGAGCAGTTCGGCCAGAGGCGGAATACTGGCATCCCGTTCAATCATAAAGGTGGTTTCACCAAAGCGTTCAACGGCTTGTGCATAAAGTTCCCAGACAGCTCTGCAGACCGGTTCGTCGTGGGTATCAATAATATAGTCACCATAATCACTATGACCGGCCAGGTGAAATTGCTGAACCTGTTGAGGGTCAATGGCATTAAGATAGTTTAGCGGGTCAAATTCATGGTTAACGGCTGATACGTAAATATTATTAATATCCAGCAATAGCAGACAGTCAGAACGTTTAGCAATTTCATTTAAAAATTCCCATTCGCTCATTTCAGACTGTTTATAGGAAATATAGCTGGACACATTTTCAATTAACAGGCGGCTGCCGAGAAAATCCTGAACCTGTTCAATACGCTCTACCACATGGTTAATACTTTCTTCGGTATAAGGCAGGGGCAGTAAGTCATGGGCATTGGTGCCGTTGGTGCCTGTCCAGCATAGATGATCGGACAGCCAGCGGGCATTGATGGATTTTTTAAGCTGTTTCACCTGTGTCAGGTAATCCCTGTCCAGTGGTTCGGTATTGCCGATATTCATGGATACGCCATGCATAACCAGAGGATAATGTTCAGCGACCTGGTGCAGGAAATAGAGCGGCTTGCCGCCCTCTACCAGATAATTTTCGGTGAGGATCTCAAACCAGTCCACATCGGGACGGGTGTCTATGACATCCTGATAATGTTCTTTTCTCAGGCCCAGGCCAAAACCCAGCTGAGGATATTTTTTCTGTGGTGTTTTATTGGGCATAATATTTATATTCCGGGTGTTCCCATACAGCTTATCCTAAATTAATCAGTTGAAACGTAGCGAGAATGATCAGAGTGCTGGAGATACAAGGTTTTACAGGTTATTTTGGCTTTATTCGTAGTCACCCTACGGGTGAAGTCAAAATATTCTGGAAAGCCTTGTAGATTCAGTGCTATGGACATTCGCAGTAGGTTCAACTTATTAATTTAGGATTATGGGAACCCGGACTAAAAAGTCATAGCTTATTAGCCTACAACCTTACCGCCTTTGTCTGCACATTCCTGTTTAGTGGCTTTAATCCAGCCCTGACCTTTACAGCTGTTCTGGCCTTTGCAGGAGTTGGTGGCTGTGGCACAGGCAGTGGTGCCTTTACAGGAGTTAATACCGCTGCATTTTACCGTACCGTCCTGGGCTGGAGAAGCCACTGCACTGGCTGTAAAACCGGTCGAGATTAAAGCGGCTGCTGCGGCAGCAACGGCTGCACCTGTGATTTTTTTTGCTGTATTCATATTTTATACCTTCGTTAATAATTATAAGAAAGCCTGTCGCCGATATTGACTTCCAGTCCTTTTCAGCAACAGGTTAGGATTGATTATAATTAATATATGTCACGAAACAATCACAATAACGGCCGATTTTATAAACTAAAGATAAAAAATACCCCCTTATTTAGTCATAATTCTGTGATTTTCTGGTAATAACAGAACCACTTAGGTCATAATAAGACTCATTATGATCCCTGAAATATTTTCTTCAAAAGCACAATTCCGTCACATTTTCGAGCAGGGTCTGGTGCAGTTACTGGACTATGATGAACTGGGTGTTTTTATCCTGGTACTGGCCAATGCCAGTTTTGATCAGCATGTGCACGACTATACTAATGAGGCATTACAGAAAAAATACCATCAACTGGCTGATAAATATCGCAGTCTGTTACAGGACGGGCAACTGCTGACTGAAGCACCGGATGATATTCTGGTATTTTTAAAGCTGATGGCCATGGGTGGTATTGAACAGATCAGCCAGACAGAATTCCGTCATGTTCATCATAATAATCGCCAGTGGGAACTGCAGTTTAATCATATCCGTTCCCTGCGCCCTGCCCGTATGAGCCAGAATGTAATTGAAGGTATTTTTCTGGACTTTAACCCTGACGGTTTTCATTTTAACAAGCCTTTTTTACAGAAAGAGTGCTACTGGTCCGGCACTTTACACGATAGAAAACTACAGATTTTTTATAATAAATTTCCCTTTGCACGCTTTCATTCTCTGCTGGTGCCCGATGCTGAAAAATGTCTGCCCCAGTATCTGCAGCGTGATTATCATCAGTATATCTGGCAGTTAACCGCACAACTGGGCGAAACTCTGCCGGGGCTCGGCATGGCTTATAATGCCTATGGTGCGTTTTCTTCCATTAATCATCTGCATTTTCACCTGTTTATCAAGGATCACCCTTTACCGGTTTTAGAACCGGTCTGGCAGCACAACGGCGGCTCCCAAAGCTATCCCCTGGAATGCCGGGTATTTGATAATATGCAGGAGAGCTGGTCATTTATTGAGCATTTACATCAGCAGCATATTAGTTATAATCTTATTTATATTCCCGGTAAGCTGTATTGTCTGCCGAGAAAGCATCAGGGAACTTATCCTGATGCCCCCTGGAGCAGTGGTTTTGCCTGGTATGAGGTCAGCGGAGGTTTTACGACCTTTAATCACACCCAGTTTCTGGATCTGGATTATCCGCAGTTAGAGCGGGAACTGGCTTTGTTGAATCTGCATAAAGTATCCTGCTAAACCATTGACGTAACTACTCAGTATTAATTAAAGTAACGTAGAGTGAATGGCTACAGGTACTGGATTTACAGGGTTTTGAAAACATGGATGTTTTCACAAAGCGATACATGGACGTACTTGAGCGCCCCTGGAAATTCAGTACCTGTAGACAGTCACGGTCAGATACACTGAATAGTTACATATTGACAAAGTAACAGACTGGATAATAACTGAGCTTATGGAAAAACACTATTGCAGCCATTGCGGCAATGAAATTGAACCGGATGCGGGCAGCTGTCCGGTCTGCAATGCCCCCACCCGTTTTCATGGTAAGGACTGGCAGAAAAAAACCCCGAGAAATTTTATTTATTTTTTTATCGCTCTGGTTATTTTCAGTTTTCTGTTTATGATGATTGCACCACGTTAGCAGCGTAATATAGAAAGAGTACCGGGACTTTAGCGCTGCCCGTGAACCATGATTAATAATTCAGCTTCACCGCGGGACATTTCACAGGTTTCCATTAATTCTTCTATGGATGCGCCTTTGTGTACCAGGGCAATAGCCTGCTGCATGGACTGTGCGCCCTGTTCTTTCAGATCAAATTCTTCCTGACGATCATCCAGTTCTCTGAGCTGTGCCGAAAGCTGATTAATTCGTTTACCCACACCATAAGCCGCACTGGTCATGGCCTGTAATTCATGGGACAGATCTTTAAGCTGCTTTTGCTGCATAGCAGTAAACTGTTTGACCTGTTTAAGTTCAGATTTTGACTGCTGCAGGGAACGGTTGAGGGAACTGACATAAACCAGCAACATCAGAAACAACACCAGTAAAACCGCAATGCTGATATAAATTAAGGCTGGTGATAAGCTGCTGAAAAAATTACTGACGTCCATTTTTTATTATTCAGGATTATACATATTCATCAAGATGTTGTACTGTAGCATGTTTCTCATCCTGATTAACAGAATTATTAAGGCTTTTCGGACTAACGGCTAAGCCATTTTCCAGGCTATTTTCCTGACTTTGTTCCTGTTTTAACTTCTGCTCCAATGTTTCTGAATTTTCCGCCTGTTCGTCAGCTTCAGACTGTTTATTGTGTTTTGAACCCTGCTGATGCTCACCATGATAATGCCTTTTTGGCCTGACCAGCGGTGACGGGTTCACTGGTGCCAGTGGAGGTAAATCTGCAGCCATACTAGTCTCCCTCTGTTTTTACTGGAAGCCGATAATCAGTTCGACATTCTGTACAAAATTCAGTTAAGAAGGCACTGAAGATCTCCAAGGCAGGTCCCCCGGCTTTAGTACATTTCCATTTCAGCCCATTCTTCATCACTAAGAACTTTTTCTACAGCTACCAGGATCAACAGTTCACCCTCACGGCTGTGTACGCCCTGAATGTATCTGGAACTGTCATCATTACCGACATTGGGGGTTAATTCAATCTGAGATTTGGGTATATCTGCCACTTCGGCAATGCTGTCTACTAATAGACCCACAATCTGATCCATAGTTTCAATAATAATAACTCTGGATTCGTCATTAACTTCTACGGCCGGCAGACCAAAACGGCTGCGGGTGTCGATTACCGTCACCACATTACCACGCAGGTTAATGATCCCCAGTACATAAGTGGGTGCACCGGGAACCGGTGCAATCTCGATATCACGCAAAACTTCCCTGACCTGCATAACATTTATACCGTATTTTTCATTATCCAGCATAAAAGTAACCCATTGTGTCATCGGGTCAACTGCCAGTTCATCATCATAATCATATTCCATGATTAGTCCTCAATTCTTCTATCAATCTAAAGCAAGTAATTTTGCAGGCGTCTGTTATGTATAAGTATCGGCAATAACTATTAAAAGTTTAATTTAAAGCTTAATAAAAAGTTTAGCTTCAAAGTTATTATTTTTCTATATTGCCGCAACAATTAACCAGCGATTAAACTGTCTTTACCTGTTTGAAGCATAGATGCAAATTCTGTACTGTCCAGTAAAGCACATTTTTCTTCAATAACCGTACCCAGCAGCCAGCGGCGTTTGGTGCGTGATGAACGCCATTTAACCTGTTCTGTTTTTAAGGTAATAATTTCCAGCACCTGTTCACAGGCCAGTCCCCATCGACCTTCATCAATAAGAATAATATGCTTAAATTCAGGCTTTTCGAGGTGTCCTGCAGGCCAGCGTTCTTTGGGTACCACCTGCAGCAGGGTATCGACAACTGGAACATTCTTTCCCAGATGATTAATCAGACCCAGGTACCAGGAGGTATGGCCCGGAAGCTCATTAATATATTCATCCCCCCATTCTACAATCCCATTTAATTCTGACAGGGGGACAGCCAGTTTCAGGCCGGACACCGCAAATAACAGAGCCTGAAATTCCGGAATGGCCCAGTCCGGAGCATTGTTGATATTTTTGATCAGTGCTTCAGAATCACCCTGCTGGGTCTGCTGTTTGTATTTTTCATACTGGGATAATTCTTCCAGCTCCGTTTCTACCTGCGCCTGGCTGACGGCCGCCTGAGTCAGAGCCTGAAGCTGCTGTTTGATTTCTTCATCACTGAGGGTTTTTATTTTAGGCAGAAAAAGGCTCAGGTCCAGTTCGGGGGCTTCTTTGGTAACCCTTGGGCTGGCCTGTGTTTCTGGCGCTTTTTGTGTCTGTGTCTGTGTCTGTGTCTGTTCAGCAGTATGAGTTTTTTCCCGGGACTGGATCTGCTTTGAACGGGGCTGCAGAGGCGGATGCTTTTTAGCCGGAGCAGAGCTAGCAGCTTCTCGTCCAGATTGTTTTACAGGACGTGATCCTGATACCGATTTGGCAGTTACATTATACGCTGAATTTTTCTGGGCCAGACGCTGGCTTCTGGGAATTAAGACTTCTTCCTTAACCTCTCCCTTGCTGTCTTTTTCAGTAAAAACTATTACTGGCTCAACGGCTTTTACTGGCTTAACAGATTTAGATCGGGTTGCCTGAGACTCTGTAGAAACGGCTTCTCTGGGTTTGGGTGAAACCGGACCCGATGTAATGGTTCGGGGGGATTGCTCTGCCCTGGTTGCAGCAATTACAGGCGCATCGGTATCTTTTTTTACGGACTGTTTGAATTCAGACTGTTCTTTTTCCTGGATAAATGGTTTCTGTGTCAGCTTTTCAGGGGTGACCTGTTCCTGCTGGCCAGGTGTCTGTTGACGCATTTTTGACGCCTGCAGAAAACCTTTAACTGATTCCCCGTTTTGAGAGCTGTTATCATTATTATCTGTTTCAGGAGATAGTGTTTCCCGGCTGCTATCCGCCTGTTGCTGTTCGGTGGCAGATTCAGGTGTACTGGGGGATTCCTGCATATCATCCAGGAATTCCACTTCATCAGTCAATAGCAGTGAGTCAAAATAAAACCCGAGAGCTTCATCCTGTTCTACTAAAAAATCCTGACTGTTCTGCTCTTTACTCATGGGTTGATTCAGCCGCCGCTTCTGCGAGCAAATTATCCAGTAATAAATTGTATGCTACGGAACCCCGGGCATGAGGACTGTAGATCGGTAAAGGCACACCGTCTCTTGAGGCTTCCCTGAATTTGGTATCAACTGGAATAATGGTTCGCCTGAGAGCTTTGGGATCATATTTTTTCTGCATAATGCGCAGACATTCAATGGCTGCACGGGTACGCCGGTCAAACATAGTTGGAATAATGGCGTAATTCAGGGGATGCTTACGGGCACGGTTAATCATTTTAAGGGTGTTGAGCATGCGATCCAGGCCTTTCAGGGCCAGGTGCTCAGTCTGAACCGGTATTAACAGCTGATTACAGGCAGCCAGGGCATTAATCATTAATACCCCCAGCATGGGCGGACAGTCCACAAAAATATAGTCAAACTGTCCCTTCAGGCCTAATAGCTGTCTGGCCAGTACCAGCCCCATGCCCTCTTTACTGCCCAGTTGTTTATCCAGTGTAGCAATTGCCGTAGAGGCAGGCAGAATGGACAGGTAGTCAAAACGGGTCGGCTGGATAACTTCATTGATGTCCATCACCTGTCTGGCTGCTGCTTTCTGAAATACCTTATAAACACTTTTATCCAGCGAGTCCGGATCCAGACCAAAATAAGAGGTCATAGAGCCATGAGGATCCAGATCCACCACCAGTACCCTTTTCTGTTTCATGGTCAGCCAGCCAGCCAGTGATATGGCCGTGGTGGTTTTTCCTACACCACCTTTTTGATTTGCAACAGCCCAAATTCTCACGTAATCATACCTTGTTCGTTCTTACTATCTGCTTACTTTATACTTGTTTACTCAAGTATGCATAAATTACGCCAGTTAGTTAATGTTAAGTGTTAAGAAAGTATGCCTTTATTTACTGGAGCTCAATGACCGGGTTGAAGGGGTCTTTCGTAGTACCGGTTTTGTCTGTGTCAGCATTTTTTTGCTGCTGATCTCTGAGGCTTTGAATACGTTTTTGCATGATTCGGCGGGGATCGCCCTTGCCAAGAATAACCAGGTTGACCCGTCGATTGGCATTTCGCCCTTCCGGGGTATTATTATCGGCAATGGGTTTGAATTCACCATAGCCTATGGCCTGCATACGCTTAGGATCAACACCTTCCTCTTCAAACAGGTGTACTACACTGGCGGCACGGGCAGAGGACAGCTCCCAGTTGGAGGGGAAGTTAGCCGTTTTTATGGGGACATTGTCGGTAAAACCTTCTACCTGTACATCATTGGGGTATTCTTTTATCAGATCAGCAATACTGGCCAGAATATCTTCCGCATCTTCGGATAAGGTGGCAGTACCGCTTTTAAACAGAATACTGGATTTAATATCAATTTCCAGCCAGAAATCATTTTTTTTAATTTTAATTAAATCATCATCGATTAAGGGCTGTACCGCTTCCGTGATCTGTTCAGAAAGAGCATCCAGTTCAGGATTATCCGGAGGCGTCAAATTATTGTCGTGTCCCGGTACGGGCAGTTCAATATAATCAGGCTCACTGGATGAAGCCTTTTTATTCTGTAAGGCATTATCAAAGTCTATGGGAACCGGTGAAGTGGGACGGGACTTGAATACCTCATTAAGGGTATCCGACAGAACCCGGTACTTACCTTCATTAACGGAAGAAATAGCATACATAACCACAAAAAAAGCAAACAGCAGGGTAATAAAATCGGCATAGGACACCAGCCAGCGCTCAAGGTTAACGTGTTCTTCCTGCTTTTTTCTGCGTCTGGACATGATAATGCGCTATAAAAGCTCTCCTGGTTCCTGTTCCTCTCTGGTTTTATCCAGATAGCCTTCCAGTTTTCTCTGGATATTACGGGGATTTTCCCCTTCAGCAATGGATACCAGGCCTTCAACAATCATCTCCCGGTAGCTGACCTCATTACTGACCAGGGTTTTAAGCTTGGTGGCAATAGGAATAAATAATAAATTGGCTGCACCCACACCGTAAATAGTAGCCACAAAGGCTACCGCAATACCGCTGCCCAGTTTACTGGGATCAGATAGATTACCCATTACATGAATCAGCCCCATAACGGCTCCGATAATACCAATTGTGGGTGAAAAACCACCCATGGCTTCATAAATTTTACTGGCCAGGGTATCAAAACTTTCCTTGGCATCAATTTCCAGTTCCATAATCGAGCGCATGACTTCCGGCTCACTGCCGTCCACCAGTAACTCCAGTCCTTTACGGGCAAACAGATCTTCTTCTTCCTCAGCGACAATTTCAAGACCCAGCAGACCTTCCTTGCGGGCTATATTGCTCCAGTCTACGATACGGGCAATGGTTTCTTCAGTATGAAAACGGGGTGGAACAAACACCCAGGTAATAATACGCAGGCCGCGTAAAAAGACATTAACCGGCGACTGCAGCATCACAGCACCAAAAGTACCACCGAGAACAATCAGGGCTGCCGGACCATTTACCAGTGTGGAAAGGTGCCCCCCGTCCAGAAACTGGCCTAATATAATGGCTCCAACACCCAGGATCAGGCCGGTTATACTGAGGATGTCAATCATGGGTTTAGTGTACCCGTGAAGTCATTAAGGTTGGAACATCCAGGATCAGAGCAATCTTGCCGTCACCGGTAATGGTTGCACCTGCCAGACCATCAGTACCCTGTAATAAGGAGCCCAGAGGTTTAATAACCACTTCTTCCTGACCAATCAGATGATTAACCACAAAGCCTACTTTCCTGGTGCCGACATGTACCACAACCACATGCCCTTCTTCCGGCAGTTCATCGTATTCACAGCCGTTAACCAGCCAACGGGTAAGATAAAACAGAGGCAGGGGTTTGTCACGAACCATAATGACCAGCTGACCATCCACCATATTCGTTTTAGTCAGATCCAGGTGGAAAATTTCATTGACACTCACTAGCGGCAGTGCGAAGGCCTGGTCTTTTAATTTAACCATCAGGGTCGGCATAATAGCCAGGGTCAGCGGTACTTTAATTGCAATCCTGGTACCTTTACCCAGTTCAGAATCAATTTCAATACCACCGTTTAACTGGGCTATACGGGTTTTGACCACGTCCATACCCACACCACGGCCGGAAATATCTGAGATTTCGTCCTTGGTGGAAAAACCTGGCATAAATATTAATGCATAACATTCCTTATCGTCCAGACGGTTAGCGGCTTCTTCGTCCATAAGGCCTTTTTCAACGACTTTTCGACGTAATAGTTCAGCATCCATACCGGCCCCGTCATCTTCAATAGACAGCATAATATGATCACCTTCCTGCTCTGCCGCAAGGATCACAGTACCCTGACGAGGCTTGCCGGCCTGTTCACGGACATCAGGCATTTCAACGCCATGGTCTACCGAGTTTCTGACCAGATGCACCAGCGGATCCGCCAGCGCTTCCACCAGGTTTTTATCCAGATCGGTATCTTCACCAATAAGTTCCAGTTTGACTTCTTTTTTCATGGTGCGGGACAGATCCCGAACAACCCGGGGGAAACGACCGAAAACCTTTTTAATGGGCTGCATGCGGGTTTTCATAACCGACATCTGCAGGTCAGCAGTCACCACATCCAGACTACCTACCGCCTTGGACATTTCTTCGTTACCCAGAGACTGTTCCAGAGTCACCAGACGGTTACGCACCAGTACCAGTTCACCAACCATATTCATAATATCATCCAGGCGTTTGGTATCCACCCGTACCGTTGCTTCAGCAGGAACCGGAGACGGGCCGCCGCTGTCTTTTTTTGGAGGTGCTTTTTTTGCAGAGGGTCTGGATGCCGGTTTTGCGGCAGCCGGTTCCGGCGCAGCAGAAACTGGCTCAGGTTTTGATTCTGCTGCGGGTTCGGGTTTGGCGGCTGGTTCAGAGGCATCTGCTGCTTTATTATCAGAACTGCTTTCAGCAGAAGATGTTTTTTTAGCTATACTGCTGTCAAATTTACCCGGACCGTGCAGTTCGTCCAGTAATTTATCAAATTCTTCATCGGTAATTTCATCATCAGCCGCTTTACTATTACTGGATGCAGAAGCCGCAATGTCCGATGCATCAGCAGCGCTGACATTAGCATTGAATTTACCTTTGCCATGCAACTGATCTAACAGTTTTTCAAATTCTTCTTCAGTAATTTCATCATCTTTAGCCGCACCAGTTTTTTCATCACCCTGCCCTGGCAGATCATCGTCAGCAGCAGCGGATGTAGAGCCTTCAACGCCATCCATATTATCCAGTAACTGCTCAAATTCTTCATCGGCAATATCGTCTTCAGCGGCATTTTCAACAGCCGGTTCTGAAGCTGGCGCTTCTGGTTCTGCATCCGCGCTACCTATATCACCACTAAGGATATTATCCAGTGCCGCCAGCAAAGCCGGATCGGCATCTTCAGGTTTAGCCCCGTTTCTTAAACTGTCAAACATTTCATTAAGCGAGTCCAGAACCGGCAGCATAACATCCATAATAGCCGAATTAACCTGTAATTCACCATTTCTAAGCAGGTTAAAAACATCTTCTGCCCGATGACATAATTCCACCAGAGGTATCAGTGACAGAAACCCGGCACCACCCTTGATGGTATGAAAACTGCGAAAGACAGAATTGAGAAGATCAGCATCATTGGGGCGCTGCTCAAGCTCTACCAGCTCTTCGTTCAGCGTCTCAATTATCTCCCCTGCTTCTATTAAAAAATCCTGCAGAATTTCATCATCAGCATCAAATGACATAAACTATTTCCTCAACTTTTTTTTAAAGCCTTTTTTAAAAGCCCAGACTGGACAGTAAATCATCAACTTCATCCTGGCCTGACAGGGTTTCCTTTTCATCGGCCACTCCGGGCACCACCGGACCATCCAGGCTTTTCTTATCTTTCTTTTTAGTCTCCTGACCCGTGGCAGCTTCTACACCCAGATGTTTACTGGACAGCTTAATCAGATTAACCAGGCTGGTTTCAACATCTTCCACCAGGTTGATCACTTTATAGATGATCTGCCCGGTAATATCCTGGTAACTCTGAGCCATAAGCACCTCATTGAGATTGGTCATTAGACTCTTACTATCATTATTGGCAGATTGGAGAAAATCTTTAAGAGTTTTACTTAATTGGCGGAATTCTTCTACTTCCATTTTACGCTGGGTAAAACGATCCCAGTCCTCCAGTAACTCCGCGCTTCCCCTGGTAATGTTTTCACACAGGGGGATCGCGTTTTCTACCTGGGTCATAGTAGTATCAGCTGCCTGCTGGGTCATATTGATAACATAATGGAGTCTTTCCCTGGCATCGGGTATATCACTTTCTGCCAGTTCATTAATTCGGGAGTCGGAACGAAAGTCGTTGAAGGTATCATGAATTTCCCGGGTCAGTTTACCCAGTTCCTGAAACAGGCTGGTTTCCTTCATGGTGGCTAATTCATCAAGAATATTTTTTACTTCTTCATCATTACCGGCTTCAGCACTGGCAACAAGATCTTTAGCGCGTTTTATAAACGCTTCATCAATTACAACATCATCAACCATAAAAGATTTTATCCTTGTAACTCAGTATTAATAGAGAACATTATTAGAAAACAATATTAGAAAACATTAGTTTTCAGGGACATATTTTAAGAAAACAACTTTTTGAAAATTGTTTCAGGAGTACTTATTCAGGTACAGATTCAGCAATGCTTTTTCTGGAACGCCATTCTGAACCCCTGACTTAAGAAACATGTTATTAAAAAATTATTGTGCGCAGCGGAGCACACAATAATTTAATTTAACTAATCAATGCGTTCAAAAATTTTATCAATTTTTTCTTTCAGGGTAGCGGCTGTAAAAGGTTTAACAATATAGCCGTTTACACCGGCCTGAGCAGCTTCAATAATCTGTTCTCTTTTCTGTTCTGCAGTTACCATTAACACGGGCATATTGGACAACTTGTCATCCGCTCTGACATACTTTAATAACTCAATACCTGTCATACCCGGCATATTCCAGTCTGTCACCAGAAAATCTATTCCACCCGCGTTCAGTATTGGAACGGCTGTATTACCGTCATCCGCTTCTACTGTATTGGTAAATCCAAGATCTCTCAGCAGATTTTTAATAATGCGTCGCATTGTTGAAAAATCATCTACAATCAGGATTTTCATGTCTTTGTTCAAGTCAACCTCCAGGTAATAACATAAAATAATTCAGGATTAATTTGAGTATAATTCTAGCCTAAATTATTCTTTAATACTGATAGCCGTTCAATATTTGGTTTTTTTCTTACTATAACTTATCGGCCACAGCCAAAAAAACTCCAGTAAATTTAAGTTTGCGATTTAATATTAATTAAATAAGACGACTTTCTTAAAGTATCAATGTATTTTTAGGCAATAAATTCACTTTTTACCAGTAAAAAAGCCTATTATTTGAAATATTCAGGAATTTATTTAAAAAAACAGAAAGTACAGTGCTAATACAGGAGAACAGCAGAGGAAGTTACGCACTATTTTATACGCAGCGACAGGCAGGAATAATATTATAACAGGCGGGCCTGAAGCCGGATAATGGCCTGGGAGTGTATCTGACTGACCCGGGATTCACTGACCCCGATAACGGCTCCGATTTCTCTGAGGTTCAGCTCTTCAGAATAATATAAGGCCATTACCATGCGCTCCCGTTCCGGCAGACTGGCAATAGCATTAGCGACATGCGCTTTAAGGTCTTCTTTTTGCAGGCCATCCAGTATGCCCGTCTGGGGATTAGGAATATTATCCAGTATAGACTCATCGCCTATGCCGATTTCCTCAAAACTGAGTATTTTCTGACCGCTGGCATCCTGCAGTACTTTATTGTACTCATCCAGATCCATTTCCAGAGCTTCAGCAATTTCACTGTCACGGGCATCACGGCCTTTTTCATTTTCTATCTGCCGAACGACTTCCGCAACTTTTCGGCTGTTGCGATGAACCGATCGGGGTGCCCAGTCATTTTTTCTGATTTCATCCAGCATGGCACCACGGATCCGGATACTGGCATAGGTTTCAAAACTGGCCCCCTGGGCTGCATCATAATTTTTAGCCGCTTCCAGCAGGCCTATCATACCCGCCTGGATCAGATCATCAAGCAGCACATTGGCCGGCAGACGGCTTTTTAGATGCCAGGCAATTCGCTTGACCAGGGCCGCATGCTTATCAACCGTGTCCTGCTGCTGATACTGATTATATATTTCCGCTTTTTTCATTGTCAGGCTCATCACCGCGTCCCCATGACTTTATCAATTTCAGCCTGTTATTTTAGTTAAACTGTTTTAATTTGAAGCAATCAGACGTTCAACAAAAAACTCCAGGTGTCCCCCTGCTCTTTTGGGCAGAGGCCATTTATTAATTTTTTCAGCTGCCATATTAAAGGCCTGGGCCGAAGGGCTCCTCGGATAGGCCAGCGTCACGGCAGTCTGTTTTTTAACGGATTTTCTTAAGTAAATATCAAAGGGTACAGCACCCAGAAAATCCAGCGAGACATCCAGAAACCGATCCGTCACCTTGAGTATTTTATTAAATAACTCACGCCCTTCTTTCATATCATGGGCCATATTCGGCAGAATACGAAACCGGTTAATACCCTGTTCTTTATTTAAAACTTTAATTAACGCATAAGCATCCGTAATGGAAGAGGGTTCATCACATACTACGACAATGACTTCCTGCGAGGCTCTACAAAAACTGACCACACTTCGGTCAATACCTGCAGCCGTATCAATAATTAATACATCCAGTTCATTTTCCAGCTCACTGAAGGCATTAATAATACCGGCATTTTCACCATCACTTAGAGAAGCCATACTGCTGACACCAGAAGCCGCCGGAATGATTTTTACTCCGCCGGGGGCCTCCACAATAATTTCTGACAGGTCATAATCCCCGGTTAATACATGGGAGATATTCAGTTTCGGATGCAGGCCCAGCAATACATCAATATTGGCCAGACCCAGATCAGCATCGAGGATCATCACTTTTTTCCCCGAGGCCTGTAAGGCCATAGCAAGATTGACAGAGACATTGGTCTTGCCTACCCCGCCCTTACCGCTGCTGACTGCAATTACTCTGACAGGTCGCCCCTGTGTCATACGTCTTAAACCTTCTGCTTGATCAGCAGGACGCCGGTTTGTATATCCCGGCAGGATCCTGCTGTATTGTACTTTACTGGCCGAATTAGCCAAATGCATGGGACAGACCTCCAGCAGAGTAAGACATTGCCAGTTCATCTGTTTTTACCTGCACCGGATGCTGACGAACCATCTCCAGCGCCAGTTTCAGAAAGTCTTTGGTATTTGCCTGATGAATATCTTCAGGAACTTTCTGCCCATCACTAATGTAGTTGAGATGCAGCCGATTCTCAATAAGAATTGAAATTATTCCGCCAATCGAAGTGGATTCATCTACCTTGGAGGCAATACAGCCGTCCAGTTCATCGGCACCAAAAGTGCTTATTACTTCATCCATTGCCAGGGTCTGGGCAGCGGCAGACAGCACCGCCAGCACTTTAATATCTGAATAACTGCGGCGCAGCATAGTCAGCTGCTGGGTCAGTCTTATGTCCCTGGGACTCATACCGGCGGTATCAATCAGTACCAGTTTCTTATCATCCAGACGAGCCAGTATCTGTTTTAGTTCCTGTTCATCATCTGCGACATAGACCGGTGCCCCCAGAATACGGCCATAGGTTTTAAGCTGTTCATGGGCACCGATTCGATAACTGTCAGTTGTAACCAGTGCCAGGTCTTTTGCCCCGTATTTAAGGGTAAAACGGGCCGCCAGTTTGGCTATATTGGTGGTTTTGCCTACCCCGGTTGGCCCCACCAGAGCAATGACACCGCCCTCATCAATTAAATCGCTGTCTGAAGTCGGCAGACTGCGGGCAATCAGGGTTAATAAACGTCTCCAGCTGTCTTCCAGGGAGTCGGCAGCATCCAGTTGTTTGACCAGTTCTTCACTCAGGGATGATTTCAGTCCCAGCCGGTAAAGACGAGACAGCAATTCAGCACGGTGCGGATGGCGGCGGGAAAAATCCCCCCAGGCCAGTCCGGAAAGCTGAGTTTCCAGAATACCGCGCAGGGATTTAATTTCTTCCTGCATAGAGGTCAGTGCCGGATCCTGTATCCACTCCACTTTGTCTGCCGCTTTTTTCTGACTGCGCTTTGTCCGGGCTGTAGAACTTGCTTTTTCCCTTTGAGGCGATTTACGTACACTGCCGCTGTCGGCAAAGAAATCATCCAGATCCCAGTCATTGTTCTGTTCAGCTGTCTCTCTGGAGGCTTTGTTATGTTTTGCCCCTTTAAGATGCTGATAATCAAAAGCCTCCTGCAGTTCTGACTCAGGCTTTTCATATGGCTCAGACTGTCCATAAGGCTCAGGCTGTAACTCAGAAATATAAGGCTGTCTGCGCTCCTGCACCGATGGCTGAGTATAAGCATCCTGTTTGTCTCTACTGCCGGAAGCCTGTTTAAATAATTTTGAAAAAACTTCCTGACGGGCTGGTTTTTCAGCCGCAGGTACAGAGGCATGGCTAAACTGGATAACATCATCCTCAATGGAGTCTTCAAGCTTATCCGTTACAGCCGCTTTGCGGACTTTAGAAAATACCGAACGTTTTTTATTTTTCTTCTGAGTTTCTATCTTGCCTTCCATCTGCTTTCGACGGTTCAGATTAGCAGAAGAAGCTCCTCCTGCCTGAGAGCTTCGATTTAGAGGTTCAGACAAACCGCTGGAACCCGCCTGACGTTTAATGGCTTCTTCATCATAATCAATAGCCGCCACCAGCTCAATGCCGCCGCTGACTTTATTATTGGACAGAATAACCGCATCCGCTCCTAACTCATCCTTTACCAGCCGTAAGGCCTCACGCATATCTGCCGCAAAAAACCGTTTAATCTTCATAACCACTCACCTTCCAAACTTCCAAAGCCATCTTTTTACCTGAAACCAACCTCAAATCTATTTTCTACAACCTGCTCTACTGCCCCACCGTAGCCACAATTTTGATCTGCATATTGTCCGGTACCTCGTTATAGGCCAGTACATGCATATTCGGTATAGTATGTTTAACAAAACGCATTAACATCGGCCGTATCTGGGCAGACACCAGCAGAACCGCCGGACTGCCGTTCATTTCCTGGTTCTGGGCACTCTCAGCCAGAGACTGATGGATCCGTTCCGCCAGTCCCGGTTCTATACCGCCACCGTCTTCTGACATCTGCATTGATTGATGCAATAACTGTTCCAGAGATGGTTCCAGAGTAATAACCGGCAGTTCATGGGATAAGCCATTGATATGCTGAACAATAAAACGTCCCAGTGCCACCCGCACATGGGCTGTCAAAATTTCGGCATCCTGGGTCACCGGTGCGTATTCCGCCAGACATTCAATAATGGTCTTAAAGTCACGAACAGGTATAGACTCATTGAGCAGGTTCTGCAGCACTTTCACAATAGTACTCAGAGGCAGCATCTTGGGTACCAGCTCTTCTACCAGTTTGGGTGACGACACGGCCAGTCGATCCAGCAATTGCTGTACTTCTTCATGACCAAGTAATTGTGAGGCATTTTCATTGAGCACCTGGCTCAGGTGAGTGGCAATAACCGTATTAGCATCCACCACGGTATAACCCAGGGTCTGAGCATTTTCTTTTTCATCCTGATTGATCCAGACTGCCGGCAGGCCAAAGGCCGGGTCTTTGGTTTTAATGCCTTTAATTTCTCCAAACACCTGGCCCGGATTAATGGCCATATCATGTTCAGGATGCACTTCGGCTTCACCAACCGATACTCCCATCAGGGCAATGCGATAAACATTAGGCGCCAGATCCAGGTTGTCTCTGATATGAACCGGCGGAATAAGAAAGCCCAGATCCTGGGACAGTTTCTTGCGCACACCTTTAATCCGGGACATAAGCTGTCCGCCCTGGGCCTTATCCACCATGGGGATCAGGCGATAGCCTACTTCCAGGCCAATGGCATCCACCGGCATGACATCATCCCAGCTCAGTTCCTTGAGATCACTGGAAGCCTCTTCCATTTCCAGCTGCTGTTCCTGCTGCTCCTGAATGACTTCCAGTTCAGTGCTCGCCTGCTGATTTTTGCGCCAGGCAATAAAACCGGTTAAGGCCGCAAAGCTTAAAAAAGCCAGGTGCGGCATTCCAGGAACCAGCCCCATAATTGTCATAATACCGGAGGTAATGCCCAGAGTTTTAGGTTTATTGAACATGTCAGCAATAAACTTGCCCCCCATATCACCTTCACGATTTTCACGGGTGACCATAATACCGGCTGCAGTAGAAAGAATAAGACCGGGGATCTGTGCCACCAGACCGTCACCAATAGTCAGCAGTACATAATTTTCAGCGGCCTGGGCCGCACTGAGATCATGCTGCAGTACTCCGATAGTAAAACCGCCGATAACATTGATCAGAGTAATTAAAATACCAGCAACGGCATCACCTCGTACAAACTTGCTGGCACCATCCATAGAACCGTAAAAATCGGCCTCACGGGTTACTTCTTCGCGCCGGCGTTTAGCTTCTTCCTGATCAATCAGCCCCTGGTTCAGATCAGCATCAATGGCCATCTGTTTACCGGGCATACTATCCAGGGTAAAACGGGCACTGACTTCGGCAACCCGTCCTGCACCCTTGGTTACTACCACAAAGTTAATGATCACCAGAATAATAAACACCACCAGGCCGACGGCATAGTTACCGCCAATAACCACTTCACCAAAGGACTGAATGACTTTTCCCGCTGCATCAGAACCTTCATGACCATTAAGCAGTACAACACGGGTAGAGGCGACGTTTAACGCCAGACGTAACAAGGTGGCAATCAGGATAACGGTAGGAAACAGGGCAAAATCCAGAGGCTTTCTGGCATAGACTACAATCAGGAGAATAATCAGAGCAAAGGTAATATTAAAGGTAAACAGCATATCCAGTAAAATGGTCGGCAATGGCAGAATCACCATGGCCAGAATGCCCATTAATAATAATGGCGTTCCTAATCCGCTCTGGATAAACTGGGTAATCTGAGATTTAACGTCAATTGCTGCTGTGGCCATATTAACCTGACTGTATTCCTGTGACTGTTTTTTGACGAATTTATGGTTTTTTATTCGCTTTTAACATTTACAGGTATAGTTAGCAGATTGTATGCCAGATTATGACAGGATGATTAATAGTTAATAACTAAATTCCGGAGGAATAGGCAGGTGACTCAGATCCGGTTTCATTGATTCATCAATTTCCCCGTTTTTCAGCTGGAAGATATAGGCCAGCACCTGGGCCACGGCAACATACAGGCCGGCAGGAATTTCATGGCCGATTTCTACATTATGATAAATGGCACGGGATAAAGGCGGTGCTTCCAGAACTGGAACATCATGAGCCTGGGCGACATTGCGGATCTGCAGAGCCACCAGATCCACGCCTTTAGCCAGCATAACCGGTGCGCCGCTGCCGTGCGGATCGTACTGTAAAGCCACTGCATAATGAGTCGGGTTGGTGATAATAACATCGGCTTTAGGCACATCTGCCATCATACGCTGCATGGCCATCTCCCGCTGCAGCTGCCGAATACGGCCTTTTACTTCAGGATTACCATCGGAATTCTTGGACTCATCCTTAACTTCCTGCTTGGTCATTTTTAACTGTTTTTTGTTATTCCAGATCTGATACGGTACATCAATCAGAGCTACCACTATCATGCCTAAAGACACGATTAAAAACTGCCAGGACAGCAGTTCCATGGCATGAATAAATGCATCCGGAAAAGATTCTTCTGACAGACCATAAATTTCCATACGATCCGACCAGATAAAATATACTGCAATACTACCTAATAACAGCAGTTTAAGGCTGCTTTTCAGTAATTCAATTAAACCGTTAATGCCAAAGATTTTTTTTAATCCCTTGATAGGATTCATCTTGGATAGAGTGGGTTTAAGTGACTCAGAAGAAAAGTTAAATCCCCCAAGTATGGAGCTCGATAATATGGCCGTAATAACCATAAGAATAAACAGGGGCAAAATGGAATAAAGCATAGAAGCCAGTTCACCCCTGAAATGAATAAACAGCTGTCCGGGATGAAACAGGGTATCCCGCTCTACGGCAAAATTATTACGCATAATGGCGGTTATAGTTTCAATCATGTCCCTGGCAAAAATCATAATGCCCACAATAGACATCACCAGCATAAACAAAGTGGTCAGCTCTTTAGAACGTACCACCTGCCCTTTTTTGCGGGACTCCTCTTTCTTTTTCGCCGTGGGTTCTTCTGACTTTTCCTGACCGTCCTGATTCTCTGCCATTATATTTTCCCTGCATTATAGGCGGCACTCTGATCCAGAATATTCTGGATCAGTAAGAATATTGAGTCCATAATCCGGGTAAAATAGGGCCATAAGGTCGGCAAGGTAATATAAATAATAACAAAAGCCAGGATAATGGTGATTAAAAAACCGATAGAAAAAGGATTAAGCTGCGGAGATGCTTTAGACATCACGCCAAAGCTGACATTAACCATTAATAAAGCGGTAATACCGGGTAACACCATCATAACGGCACTGCGAAACATTTCGCTTCCCCAACTGACCAGCATCCAGAAACCCGTGGGAGCAATACCATTAGCCGCAACCGGCAACACAGTAAAGCTATTGAGTACTTCACGGATCAGGATTAAATGCCCGTCCATGGCCAGGTACAGCAGGGTGGCCAGAAACAGGTAAAGCTGACCAACTACCGTTACCTGAACACCGTCCTGAGGACTGTTCATTAAAGAAAAACCCAGGCCGGCCTGCATGGCCAGAATATGTCCGGCCATAACAAACAGGTTAAAGGCCAGCTGCAGGGCGAAGCCCATAATCGCGCCAATTAAAACCTGGTTAACAGCAATCAGCAGGGCTTCCCCACTGACGAAATCAACCAGGGGTAAAGGTGGTAGTACAGGAATAATCACTACAGACAGAGCCACTGAAGCCAGTACTCTGACCCGAACAGGGACCGATTTGGAAGAAAACAGCGGTGCTACCAGCATCATGGCACTGATACGAATAAAAGGCCATACAAAGGCTCCCACAAAAGCCGTAATTTCCTCAGTGGTAAACACCCTTAGCCACCACTCAAAAACATGGGAATATTAATAAACATCTGGTGCATGTATTCCATAATACGATCCAGCATATAAGGACCGGCAAACATTAAAACAGCAAAGGTAACCAGTAATTTAGGTATAAAGGTTAAAGTCTGTTCATTTAACTGTGTCGCCGCCTGAAACATACTCACCATCAACCCCACTATCAGAGCCGGCAGCAAAATAATCAACAGCAGAATAATAATCAGATAAACAGCACCCTGAAGGATATCTAAAACAGATTCAGGAGTCATAAACTCTCCACTTATAAATTTAGCCTAAGGCCTGGCTCTTTTCTCAACGCTCAGCGCTCAGCGCTCAATACTGCTCTTACATATAATAACTCGACGCCAGAGTTCCCATAATCATAGACCAGCCATCCACCAGTACAAACAGCATCAGTTTGAACGGCATCGAAACAATCAGGGGGGACAGCATCATCATTCCCATGGACATCAGTACACTGGCAACCACCAGGTCTATAATCAGAAAAGGAATAAAAATCAGAAAACCAATGGTAAAGGCCGTTTTCAGTTCGCTGGTGACAAAAGCCGGTATTAATACCGTAAAGGGTACATCAGCGGGTGTCTGATACGGACCTTCATCGGCTATTTCCGTAAACATGGTCAGATCTTTTTCCCTTGTCTGGGCCAGCATAAACTCATGCAGGGGGCTGGAAGCTTTTTCTACAGCCGCTTCAATGCCGATTTGATCATCCAGATAGGGTTTAAAACCATCGCTGTACATTTTTTCAAACACCGGAGCCATAATAAACAGGGTCATAAATATGCCCAGGCCAACCAGAACCTGTGCCGGAGGTGCCTGCATTAAACCCGTCGCCTGCCGGACAATGGCCAGAACAATAATGATGCGGGTAAAGGAGGTCATCATCAGCAGCATGGACGGCAGCAGCGAGATCACTGTCATAAAGAACAGTGCCTGCAGAGTCACCGAATAGCTTTCTTCACCATTATTACCCGGCGTAACCGTCAGCACATTAAGATCCGGTGCTGCAAAACCGCTTATAGGAAACAGAATAAAAAACAATACCATGAGCAGGTATATCACGGCTAAAAAAGCAGCCTTATTATGTATTTGTTTCATTAAATTATTTGACCTTTTTAAAATTACCCAGAGATTCCGTTAATTTTGCAGCAAAGCCCTGTTCAGGCGTCATGCCATCGGTGTCCGCTTCAATGGGTTCCTTTAAAACATACAGAGTATTAATTTGACTGGCGGTAATACCCAGTACCAGTTGCTGCTTCTGTTCCTGTTTGCCTACCTGTAACAGGACAATTTTTTCTTTTTGTCCCAGGTTCAGGGTGGCCAGTATTTTCAGATTATCCTGCCCGGATATATTGCTATAGCCCATTTTGCGCATAAACCAGGCCATTGAGAAAATAAGCAGTAAAATAAAAAGCAGCCCCAGGGATACATTCAGTGCCTGGTCTGAATGAGAACTGTCAGCTTCCTTTTTGCTTCGTTCTGCCATTAAAAAAGAAAAACTCTTTTTGTCGGTTTTACCTGGCTGGGTTTGCTTCTCCTGTTCCTGTGTTAGGGTCTGAGCACCTTCGTCCGACTCGCTGACCGCAACAGGTTCAGCCATGGCATTTTGCAGACACAGCAATAAGACCAGCAGAGAGATCACCCGGAGAAGATATTTATTTATAAAGCCGGAAATTTTCAAGGTTATTTTAATTTCTTGATACGTTCAACCGGACTGATAACATCGGTGAGCCGGATACCAAACTTGTCATTAACCACTACAACTTCGCCATGGGCAATAAGTGTCCCGTTAACCAGTACATCCATAGGCTCACCCGCCAGGCGATCCAGTTCAATAACCGACCCCTGATTCAGTTTCAGCAGGTTGCGAATACTGATTTTGGTACGCCCTATTTCCATGGATATATCCACGGGAACATCCAGGATGACATCCAGGTTGATTTCATCCTCATTCTGCTGACCTTCATCTTCCAGGTTCTCAAAGCCTGCAGAAGAACCACCTTCAGCTTCAGCCTGTTCGTTCATAGCTTCAGCCCAGGGATCTTCCTCAGTTTCTACATTATCGGTTTCATCATTCATGAGTGTTTATCACCTGTATCTTTATTTGAGTCATCATTTTCTTCACCGGAGACATAAGTATCATCCAGAAAGGGGATCCCGGTTTCCATATGGGTTGGACGCTCCATTTTGTCCACAATTTTAATGGCATAATGACCATTATGTACGCCGTGAGTTGCCTTAAATGCTGGAATATCTTCTGCATAAACACTGACCGTCTCAGGCATATCGATTGGAATAATATCACCCTCTTTTAAGTTAATAACTTCCTGTAAAGTTAACTCGGTTCGGGTCAGGGTTGCAGAGATTTCAATTTCTGCTGATTTGATTTCATCACCTAATGCCTGGCTCCAGCGTTCATCCACATCACTGCGGTCACTTTGAATACCGGCATCCAGTAATTCACGAATAGGTTCCAGCATGGAGTAAGGCATAGTCACATGAACATTACCCCCGCCGCCTTCCAGTTCTACATGCAGACTGCTGACCACGACGACTTCGGTAGGACTGACTATATTGGCAAACTGGGGATTCACTTCACGGCTGGTAAACTCAAATTCAATGGGCATTACCGGTTCCCAGGCTTTAACCAGATCCTTAAAACAGATTTCCATAAACATATGAATAACCCGTTGTTCTGTGGGTGTAAATTCCCGGCCTTCAATTTTAGCGTGAAACTTACCTTCTCCGCCAAAATAATTGTCCACCAGAATAAATACCAGGGTCGGTTCTATCACCAGTATGGCTGTTCCGCGCATGGGTTTCATTTTTATCAGGTTAAGACTGGTAGGTACAAAAAGGGTGTGAATGTATTCCCCAAACTTTAAGGTCTGGATACCACCCACGGAAATTTCTGCCGAACGGCGTAACATATTAAACATACTAATGCGCAGATAACGGGCAAAACGCTCGTTAATCATTTCCAGAGTGGGCATACGCCCGCGGACGATACGATCTTCACTATTAAAATCGTACTGCCGGGCATCACCGTCATCCTCTTCATCCTCTTCGGTATCGACATCACCATCGTCAACACCGTGTAATAAAGCATCAATTTCCTCTTGTGAGAGTAAATCTGTCACGCTGGTTTTTCACCTTTATAAAGTTTCTGGATCATTATTTATTGCATTACGAAACTGGTAAAGTAAATATTCTCAATACCTTTTTTAACTTTATGCTGTTTCAGCACATTATTAACCGTTTCTATCAGTTCTGCCCGCAGCTGTTCCTTACCTTCCGGTGTAACCATCTCTTCATATTTCTGACCACTGAGCAATAACACGATTTCATTGCGTATTACCGGCAGGTGCTTCTTGACTGCGGCAAAGGCTTTATCATTGGTGGTTACCACTTCCAGTCCAATCTGCATATAACGGGCTTTGCTTTTACCTTCAAAGTTCAGTACAAAAGGCGGTTCCAGCGGCCAGTAACTTCGTTCGGCAACCGGTTCGGCTTCTTCTTCCTCTGCCGCTTTTGTATCACCGTCTTCAGCAGACTGTCCTGCTTCTGTCTGTTGCGGTTCATCATCAAAAAAGCCCATAAAATACATACCGGCTCCCGCACCAATTAATAATACCACCACTGCTGCAATGATTATGATCAATTTCTTGGATGACTTCGGGGCTTCTTCGCCTTCGTCCAGATCCAGATCTTCATCTGCCATATTGTTTTCCTGTTACTGATTAAAAATATAGATAGCCATTATATTAGTTTATTATAGATAAAATCTTTAGTGGTTTTTCTAAATATCCTGGCCTTATGGCTTTTTTAGATAAAGTGAAAAACATATACTAAAACCAAGCAAATAATGTTCCAAAAATTACCTTTGGAATAATTGTAGTCTATAAATACAGCTTTTTCATAATAAAACCTGCTTCTGAAAGGAGGTAAATACCAGTAAAACACTAAAAGTGCCGAAAAAGTGCCAAAAAAATGACATAGAATATAATGAATAGCGGAAAGTCATCACAAGGAAACAGAAAGCAATAAAAAGAGAACAGCAAAAGATCACAGAAAGTCTGTCTTTTAGCGGGTCTTTTGTATTACAGACTGCAAACTTTTAATTTGTCTAATCCAGGGGCTGGATTTTTGCAGTGATTCAGGCAGTCTGGTTATTTCTACTTTGGCCTTTTGATAGGAGTCAAATACCCCATAAACAAGGATATAACGACTGGAAGAGGTATTATTATGATCCTTATCCACAAATTTAACTTTCAAAATAGACAGGTTATGAACCTGTTCCAGGTTTTTCCCGTTTATCAGTTTCTGCTTCATTTGTTTCAGATAATCGATTGTTTTTCCGGTTGCCAGCTGCAGGGTATAACTTTCTTCCGGCTGACTGAACAGCCATGACTGCTCTGGATTAAGTGCAGCAATGGTTTTATCTGAAGCCATTATTAAGTAACTGTCAATAAGTCCGCTGCTGCGGCTTTGAACCAGGTACTGCCGGGATAATTTAGTAGCGCCGTTTTTACTATAAGCCAGCCACAGGTTATATTGAGCCCGGCTGTCTCCCTGTTCAGCCAGTGGAGTGAATAGTTTTATTGCCTGTACATAATCACTTTTTGCATAAGCCTGCATGGCTTTATCAAAATCATCAGCCTGTACTGCAGGTAAAAAAAACATCAGTATTATGCTGAACAAGGTGTATAAAAGAGACTGTCTATGCATTTTTTATCATTATCCAGGGCATTAAGGTGTTAAACCTAAATTAAAGAGTCAGCAAGATGGCGTTGCTGCCGGATAGAAGTTTCCAGTATTTCCTTTAATAATAAGTTCAGCTGTTTTTTTTCATCCAGCTGCAGCATGTGTTTGTTCGGATAATAAAGCGCCGACTGTACCGGATTACGTCCCTGGTACCCTACCACTTCAAGCAGACGGGCATCGTGGCAGATACGCAGTTCCATCTCAACGTCAGAAAGCTGATTAAAGGAAGTATTCAACACCTGTTGCAGGTTGATAATCGAAGTATATTTAAACTGTTCAAGAATGGTGATGGTAGTATTTTCTGCCGCTAATTCAATGCACTCTCCCACATTACGTCGGCCGATATCCGGCAATAACCGGGTTAAACGGCGAAAATTAGCTTCATACAAACCAACCGGTGTGGTGGTCTGATACTGTCTGCGTATAATTGTATGGCTCATGTTTCATTCATTCTGGCAACTAATCTTAACTGGGCCTGGCTGAGCAGCTGACTGACACGGGATTCACTGATGCCAATTAATGCTCCAACTTCCTTAAGGTTCATCTCGGTATCATAATACAGCGACATAACCATGCGTTCCCGCTCCGGGAGACTGGCTATGGCATGGGACAGGCGTTGTTTAAACTCTTCATCCATCACTTCAGACACCACGTTACTGTGGCGATCCTCAAACATACCCAGGCTCTGGGTATCATCCGCTTCCAGATCATCAAAACTGAGCATTCTGCAGGAACTGCTGTCCTGCAGAATAGTATAATATTCATCCAGGGAAACGCCCAGTTCCTCAGCCACTTCAATATCTCTGGCATCACGGCCGGTACGACGCTCAATTTCTGCAATGGCAGCGGTTAAATCCCGGGCTTTTTTATGCACTGATTTAGGCACCCAGTCACTGCGCCTGACTTCATCAAGAATAGCACCCCGGATCCGAATGCTGGCATAGGTTTCAAACTGAGCACCCTGGCTCGGATCATAATGTTTACTGGCATCGAGCAGACCAATTAGCCCTGATTGTATAATATCGTCAATATGAATATCTGCCGGCAGTCTGGATGACAGATGCCAGGCAATTTTTTTTACCAGCGGAGTATATTTTTCAAGTAATTGATCAGCAGCTTGTTTTTCTTCAGGGCTATACATATTATCAACTCAGAAGCCGGGCCATTTCCTGGTAATCTTCCAGGTTACCGGCTGTTTTTCTTACCACAGCTTCCAGTTCGGCCTTAATGGGTTGCAGAAAATCCGGCCAGGACTCAGGCAGTGCATCAGCCTGTTCAGCTGTAGATTCCACCTGTTTTTCTTTAGACAAAATAGCCGTGCTTAATATTTTGCACAGCAGGATCAGCTGAGTCATTTTACTTAATTCAGCTGTCTGCTGTTCTGTTTTATCTCCGGAGTCCTCAATTTCAGCCGATTCTGATAAAACCTGCACGACAATTTCCGGAAGGTTCCATTTTTCAAGCAGCTCAGCACTGATGCTATAATGATTGCGGCCAAAATTTTCCACTTCTCCGGCCATTATCAGGGCCGGTTCTTCAGCCAGGAGCCGGTTCATCTCTTCCGGATACAGAAACGCCAGGGCCATCTGGCCAATTTCATACAGCATGGCACATAAATAGGCTTCATCCTGTTCTATATCTGTAATATATACAGCAAAGTCTCTGGCCAGACGTGCACTTAACAGACTATTGAGCCAGAAATCCGCTACTTTAAAATTCGGACATTGCCGGGTATCAAAGATCCCGCTTAAAACCACACCCAGAGCTATATTTTTGGCTGTTCTCAGTCCCAGAATATCAATAATGGCACGTTCTACACTACTTATCTTACGGTTTCCATAATAAGCGGAATTTGCCAGGCCAATCAGCTTACCCAACAGCACAGGATCCTGCTCTACAACTTTCACAAATACCGAAATATCAATATCCGGATTATTAATAATCTCCAGAATTTTACGGGCCGCATTGGAAAGCGGCGGTAATTTATTCAGTTTTTCCATAGATATTGATAAAGTTTTTTCGTTAGACATTATATGTTTTCCGGATAGTTCATAAAGCCAGCGCCCTGTCTTAATTAAAAGGCAATATAAAAACTAAAGTATAGCAGACAACTACCGCTTAGGCAGTCTATAGAGGCAGGAAAATATTCAGATAGAGGGAATATTCAGATAGAATAGCTGATTATACTTTTTCATTTAAAAGAGCTCCCAGGGTTTCATCCACGGTTTCAATAACCTTTCCGGATGCCAGTACCTGGTACTTGTTCATTTTCATTTCTACTACAGGGGTCGTGATATCTGCCTTACCTTCCATAGCCGCTTTACTGGCCAGTTGCGAGGCATTTTTCTTTAAACCGTTAAGACCCTGCTGGATACCGGTTTGAGCTGTAGCAGTAATGGCGTCAGACATATTTAAATCCTGAAATTTTGAGTGCTGGAAGCGTGAATAAAAATACCCGTACTCCCAGGTTTATATGTACTAGTTAAAAATTTTAGCGTCTTAAAAGGAAAAATCTTTAGTTGCAAGTAGGCGGTTTGATCGTTGGTGTATTATTTAACAACTGATTGCCATTTATTTCTTATTGAATCATGGTTAAGTATTAACCACTGCAGTGCTATCATGGCACTGGCATTATTTAAACGCCCCTGTTTCAGCCACTGGACCGTTTCCTTAAAATCAACCACCCACACCCGAATATCTTCACCTTCTTCTTCAAGGCCATGAATACCTCCAATGCCGTCACTTTTAACACAGCCGCAATATAACTGGGTGGTTTCAGAAGTACCGCCGGGGCTGGATAAAAAATCGCCTATGGGTTCCAGAGCCAGCAACCGGCAGCCAGCCTCTTCCATAGCCTCTCGATGGGCCACTTCCTGACAGGATTCTCCGGGCTCTACAATTCCGGCAATAACTTCCAGCAGCCAGGGACTATTGTCTGATGAACTGCTATTCTCAAGTGCATTAACCCAGGCGCCGATACGGAACTGTTCCAGCAAAATAACTCTGTCTTTCCAGGGATCATAAGCCAGCACACCGACTGCATGTCCACGCTCAAAACATTCCCTGTGCAGTATCCTGGTCTGTTCTCCGCTGAACATTCTGTGCTGCAGAGTGTATTTATTTATGGTAAAAAAACCGCTGTAGCCGGTCTCTTTGTTTATCAGTGTGACATCTTTGCATTTAAACTGCTGCATCCAGATAAGCCTTTAGATTTAAAATGGCGTAAATTATGATATATTTTGCCCATGATTTCACTGACCCGTTATAAAAATACACCATTACTGGGTTTTGCCGCCTTTAGCGGTACCGGTAAAACCACCCTGCTGGAACAGTTAATCCCTGAGCTGAATCAAGCCAGTATTCATATTGCTATGGTAAAACATACCCACCATGAAAAATTTGATATTGATAAACCGGGTAAGGACAGTTACCGCCTGCGTAAGGCCGGAGCAGATCAGATGTTAGTGGCTTCAGCCAAACGCTGGGCTTTAATGGTGGAACAAAGCCCGGCTTACCGGAAACAGCATCCTGAACCTCAGCTGTTTGAGTTGCTGCCTCATCTGGATCTGCAGCAGGCTGACCTGGTTCTGGTAGAAGGTTTTAAACATGAGCAAATCTCCAAGATAGAACTGCATCGGCCGTCTCTGGGTAAACCCCTGTTATACCCACAGGATCCAGATATTATAGCTATTGCCAGTGATCAGGCTGATTTAACCGAACGGTATGCTCTGGAAAGATCATGTCCCATACTGGATATAAACAATATTGCAGAAATAGCCGGTTTTATTACGACACTCGTTAAAGACAACGATATATCAGAAAACCAGCAATCCAGTTAATTTTCGTCTCCCACAGGATTTTTTAGAACTATGACACAAAATATGGCTCAAAATACAACTCAGAATAACAATCTTTTTCTTTCCGTAAGTGAAGTGCAAAACCGCATAATCAGTGATATCCAGCCAGTTGCAGGCTTTGAACGGGTTGATTTACGTCATGCTTTAAACCGTATTCTGGCAGAGGATGTAATCGCGACCTTTAATACCCCGCCCTGTGACAATTCCGGCATGGATGGTTATGCCTTTAAATCCAGTGATACTGGTGAACAAAGCAAGCTGACACTTAAAGTGGTTGGCCAGTCCTTTGCCGGCCACCCCTATAACGGAAAAATTCAGTCCGGCGAAGCCATCCGGATCATGACCGGTGCACAGGTACCTGATGGTGTGGATACAGTGGTTATGCAGGAACATACTGAAACACCGGAAGAAGGTACGGTGGTTATTACAACCGTCCCCAAACCTTATGCTAATGTCCGCAAGGAAGGCGATGATCTGAAAACTGGACAGACATTTCTGGCTAAAGGCAAAAAGCTCAGCCCTACCGATCTGGCCTTTCTGGCCACCCAGGGCATTGCAGAAGTTACCGTCAGCCGAAAACTGCGAGTGGCCTTTTTTTCTACTGGTGATGAACTGCGTTCTATTGGTGAACCGCTGGGCAATGGTGAAATTTACGATTCCAACCGTTATTCACTTTACGGCCTGTTAAACAACCTGGGTATTGAACTGGTGGATATGGGCGTGATCCCCGATGATCGTCAGGCCATTGAAAATGCTTTTACTACTGCCGCCAGTGTGGCCGATGCGGTAATTACCTCAGGCGGAGTCTCTGTCGGAGAAGCGGACTTTGTAAAAGAAACTCTGGAAAAACTCGGCCAGATTAATTTCTGGAAAATTTCCATGAAACCCGGCAAGCCACTGGCCTTTGGTACCCTGGGTAAAAGCCTGTTTTTCGGCCTGCCGGGTAATCCCGTTTCGGTTATTGCCACCTTTTACCAGTTTGTCCAGCCGGCACTGAAACGTATGCAGGGACAGAAGATTGTATTGCCCCTGACAGTAAAAGTGAAAACCACCGAGTTTCTAAAGAAACGCCCCGGCCGTACCGATTTTCAGCGGGGTATTCTGGAACAGTCTGAAAGCGGTGAATTAACCGTCAGAAATGCCGGCACCCAGGCCTCACATGTATTAACCGCCATGAGCCGGGCAAACTGTTTTATTGTGATACCGGCGGAAAGCGGTAGTATTGAGGCTGGTGAGATGGTGGATGTGCAGCCGTTTGAGGGATTGGTGGATTGAGAGCGAGCGTTGAGCGTTGAGCGTTGAGCGTTGAGCGTTGAGCGTTGAGCGTTGAGCGTTGAGCGTTGAGCGAAAAAAATTTAAAAAACTCTTTT
>JALUZF010000302.1 GCA_027012135.1 Gammaproteobacteria bacterium | reverse complement strand
CGGATGGTGAACACTTAGGGTAAAAAGACAGTACGCCAATGTGTGGGCAAGGTTGGGTGTTCACGATGAGACAGAATGGGTGTTCATGATGGATCAGAATTGGTGTTCACCATCAGCAGAATACGCAGAAGGTAAATTACGACGTAAGTAAGATATTTACAATATAGATTTACTATTAAAAAACAAGCCTGGCAGTAAGCAATTGCACGAATGAACAGAGAAATAACGTTAAATATAATATTGAACGAGTATCTTAGTTTCTTAAATATATAAGCAAAAAAATAATTAGCATAAATATCAGGCATAAAAAAACCGGGATAGTCCCGGTTTTTTTATGCCCGTTGAGGGGCTGAAGTGTATGAAAAAGTCAGTGAAACTTATTCTTCTTCCTCGATATCATCTTCCTCTTCATCTTCAATAATGGGACGATCAACCAGCTCTACATAAGCCATTGGAGCATTGTCACCCTTACGAAAGCCGCATTTTAAAATACGAACATAACCGCCTGGACGGTCCTGATAACGTGGGCCAATTTCAGTAAACAACTTGGCAGTGACTTCATTGTCACGGGTACGTGCAAAAATAACACGACGGTTGGCTACAGAATCGACTTTGGCGCGAGTGATCATAGGTTCAACTACGCGACGCAGTTCTTTGGCTTTAGGTAAAGTGGTTTTAATAATTTCATGACGCAATAAAGAAACAGCCATATTTTTAAACATCGCTTTACGATGTGAGCTGTTACGGTTTAATTGACGTCCACTCTTACGATGACGCATAATAATTTTCCTTTATTAATCTATAGCACCCAGCCATAACAACATGGCTGAATCTAAGTTACTATAAATACTGCTTGCGCAGGTTTGATACCTATTAAATTTTGAATTTAATGTCCGGTCAGGCTGAGTACACGATTTTTTTGTCTGCGGAACTCGCTGCGCTCAGACAGTCCTCAACAAAAAAATCGTGTACTCAGCCTTCCCTTGGGTAGGTATTTCTATTAATTAGGCCTTGGTGCTGTCTTTCAGGATAGCGGGGGGCCAGTTTTCCAGTTTAATGCCCAGGCTCAGGCCTTTGGAAGCCAGTACGTCCTTAATTTCGGTTAAGGATTTCTTACCCAGGTTAGGTGTTTTTAATAACTCAACTTCAGTACGCTGAATCAGATCACCTATAAAGTAGATTTGCTCGGCTTTCAGGCAGTTGGCTGAACGTACCGTTAATTCCAGATCGTCGATAGGACGTAACAGGATTGGGTCAATTTCAGGTTCTTTCTCTTTCTGCTCTTCCGGCTCACGAACATTCAGGTTCACAAAAGAAGATAACTGATCAGAAAGAATGGTCGCCGCATGCTTGATGGCTTCTTCCGGATCAATAGTACCATTGGTTTCCAGATCGATGATCAGCTTGTCCAGGTTAGTACGTTGTTCCACACGGGCATTTTCTACCTGGTAGGATACTTTTAAAACCGGGCTGTAGCTGGCATCAAGCTGTAAACGGCCAATAATCGAATCAGAATCCTCTGGACTATTACGGGTATTGGAAGGCTGATAACCAATGCCCTTGTTAATACGCAGTTTCATGTTAATTTCTGCACCGGAAGACAGGTTACAGATAACATGATCAGGATTGGCGATTTCAACATCGTGATCCAGTGCAATATCTGCAGCAGTCACTACAGCAGGTCCTTTCTTGTTCAGGGCCAGCTCAACTTCATCACGATTGTTTAAACGAATGGCTACACCTTTCAGGTTTAACAGGATTTCAATAACATCTTCCTGTACACCTTCAATACTGGAGTATTCATGTAATACGCCTTCTATCTCTGCTTCATAGATGCATGCACCTGTCATAGAAGAGAGAAGTATGCGACGCAATGAGTTACCTAAAGTATGTCCGAAACCTCTTTCAAGGGGCTCCAGTACAACTTTCGCATGATTTTCTGAATATTGCTGTACATCGACCAGCTTGGGTCTTAGAAACTGAGATACAGAGTCCTGCATGAAGTGTCCTCATAGCATAAATTATTTTTATAACGCCAAAAGCCTTATTGATAAAACTATCAATAAGGCTTTTGGCAAGAGTGAAATTACTTGGAGTATAATTCCACAATCAGGTTTTCCTGAATTTCTGTTGGCAGTTCGCTACGTTCTGGAATGGACTTGAAAGTACCTTCCATAGCTTTTTCATCAACAGAAATCCACTCTTCAATTTCGCGCTGTTTGCGAAGTTCAAGAGCATCTTTGATACGTTGCTGGTTTTTTGCTTTCTCACGGATAGAGATAACATCACCCGGTTGAACAGAGTAAGAGGGGATATTAACAATCTTACTATTAACCAGGATAGCCTTGTGGCCAACCAGCTGTCTGGCTTCTGCACGGGTAGAGCCAAAGCCCATACGATAAACAATATTATCTAAACGCTGTTCCAGAAGTCTTAACAGGTTCTCACCGGTTGCACCCTTCTGACCGGATGCTTTTTTGTAGTAGTTTCTGAACTGTTTTTCCAGAACACCATAAATTCTTCTGACTTTCTGCTTTTCACGCAGCTGCATACCGAATTCACTTAAACGACCACGTCCCGCACCATGTACACCGGGTGGTTGTTCCATATTACATTTGGTATCTAATGCACGCAGGCCGCTTTTAAGACCCAGGTCAGTTTTTTCACGACGTGATAGTTTACAGGTCGGTCCAATATATCTGGCCATAATTTAATTCCTTCTCGTTAATCTCTTTACTGTTCTCTTGGAAGATAAAAGTCGTTTATACACGACGCTTCTTAGAGGGACGACAACCATTATGCGGGATAGGGGTTACATCAGTAATACTGTTGATTTTATAACCCAGTGCATTAAAGGCACGAACTGCGGATTCACGACCAGGACCTGGACCTTTTACGTTCACGTCAAGATTCTTCATCCCCATTTCCAGAGTGACTTTGCCAGCTCTTTCAGCTGCTACCTGAGCAGCAAATGGAGTACTTTTTCTGGAACCACGGAACCCGGAGCCACCTGCAGTAGCCCAGGCCAGAGCATTGCCCTGACGATCCGTGATGGTAATAATTGTATTGTTGAAGGATGCATGTATATGTGCAATTCCGTCAACCACCGTACGTTTTACTTTTTTGCGTGAACGACTTGGTTTAGCCATTAGTTTTACCTATATAATTTTGAATCTTAACAGAGCATGTAGTGAGCTGTTCTTCCTTTAGAAATAAGCAGTCATTTCAGCTTTGATAACACTCTTTTGTTGAATCAGTCTTTTGTTTATTCAGTTTGTTCGATAGTTTTTGCTAATTATCATATCAACAAGAATTTATGGATTTGTGATTGGCCTTTCATAAAGAAAGGCTTTCAAACTTACTTACGAATAGGCTTACGAGGACCCTTACGAGTTCTGGCATTCGTTTTAGTACGCTGACCACGCAGAGGTAAACTTCTACGGTGTCTTAAACCACGGTAACAACCCATATCCATCAGACGTTTGATATTCATGGAAACTTCTCGTCTCAGATCACCTTCTACAGTGAACTCACCAACTAAGGCACGAATAGCATCCAGTTCTTTTTCTGATAAAGCTTCAACTTTAGTAGAACCGTCAATACCGGCCTGTTCTAAAATCTTTTTGGAGCGGGTTGGACCAATTCCATAAATCGATGTTAATGCAATAATTGCATGTTTTCTATCTGGAACATTTACACCAGCAATACGAGCCATAAAGGCACTCCCATCAATCTAATAGTAATACAAAGAGCGCGTAATTATACGCACTGTTATAAGTCATGTCAATGAAATTTCATGTTTCATTAAACAACAAAAGAGAATCTCCATAACGGCCAATTCTCTTTATATTTTAAATGAGTCCCCGACAGGAACCGATATTTAAAATTTGTCGCGGGCAAGCTGCCCGCGTTCCCAGGGCGAGTGGGAACACAGGATTATTGTCTTATCCCTGGCGCTGCTTGTGGCGTGCATCTGAACAGATAACACGGACAATACCTTTTCGCTTGATAATTTTGCAGTTTCTGCAAATCTTTTTTACTGAAGCACGGACTTTCATGTTTCACCTCTAAAAATAGAATTAAAATTCAGTTCTAATGTTGCAGGCTATTTTTTACCTTTGGAACTCTTTAAGTTGGCCTTCTTCATTAAGCCCTCATACTGATGAGACATAATGTAAGTTTGTACCTGTGCCATAAAGTCCATGGTTACAACAACAATAATTAATAAGGAGGTACCGCCAAAGTAGAAAGGTACGTTCCAGTTTAAAATCAGAAATTCAGGTAATAAACACACGCCGGTAATATATACCGCACCAATCAGGGTCAGACGACTCATAATGGCATCAATAAAGCGTGAGGTATTTTCACCCGGTCTGATTCCGGGAATAAAAGCACCGGATTTTTTCAGGTTATCCGCTGTTTCCCTGGGATTAAACATAATCGCCGTATAGAAGAAACAGAAGAAGAAAATACCAACGGCATAAAATAGTACATACAAAGGCTGGCCCGGAGATATGGCATCCGCCATAGTCTGCATCCACTCCAGTCCTTCTGTATTGGCAAATAGCTTACCTAAGGTTGCCGGAAACAGAATAATACTGGAGGCAAAAATAGGTGGAATAACACCCGCCATATTCACTTTTAAGGGCAGATGAGAGGACTGCGCCGCATACATCTTACGCCCCTGCTGCCGCTTGGCATAATTTACAGTTATCCGCCGTTGGGCTCGTTCCACAAAGACCACAAATGCGGTTACAGCAATAATGATCATAATTAACAGTAATAACACACCGGAAGAAATCGTACCTTCACTCTGTAAGGAGAAGGTGCCGCCCAGTGCGGTGGGCAGGCCTGCTACAATACCGGCAAAAATAATCAGCGAGATACCGTTGCCGATCCCCCGTTCAGTGATCTGTTCACCCAGCCACATTAAAAACATGGTTCCGGTGACCAGAGTTGCTACTGTAGAGATACGGAAAATAAAACCAGGATCCACTACCACATTGGTCGCACCGGCAGTCTGACTTTCCAGGGTAATGGCAACACCAAGCGCCTGGAAGGTGGCTAAACCGACCGTACCAATACGAGTGTACTGAGTAATTTTGCGTTTTCCTGCTGCCCCTTCCTTACTCAGTTGTTCCAGGGTAGGTATTACCTTGGTCATTAACTGAATAATAATGGAAGCAGAAATATAGGGCATAATACCCAGAGCAAAAACCGATAAACGTTCCAGTGCCCCACCAGAGAACATGTTAAACATGCCTAAAATGGAATCACGTTGCTGATCAAACAGGGCTGCTAATGCAACCGGATTGATACCGGGAACCGGAATATAGGTTCCGATACGAAAAACTAATAATGCACCCAGAACAAAAAGAAGGCGGCTCTTTAACTCAGTGAGTTTGCCGCCGCCTAATGAACTGGCCAATTGCGCTGCTGATGCTGCCACAGATCGTCCTTATACCGTATAGAGTAGTTGACTGTCAGTTAGTCTTTAATCTTCGATTTTTCCACCTGCAGCTTCAATCGCCGCACGTGCACCTTTAGTTGCTTTAATACCTTTTAAGGTAATGGCCTTGTTAATCTCGCCGGAAGCAAATACTTTTACATTCTTGATGTTTTTCTTGACCAGGTTGGCTTTTTTCAGCGCATCCAGATCAACAACATCATCAAAACGGTTCAGTTCATGTAAACGAATTTCATCGCTTACAATACCAACACGCGATGTAAAACCAATTTTTGGCAGGCGCTTTTGCAATGGCATCTGACCACCTTCAAAACCAACCATTACTTTACCACCGGAACGTGATTTCTGACCTTTATGGCCGCGTCCACATGTTTTACCTGTGCCTGAACCAATGCCACGACCAACACGCTTGGCGTTTTTCTTTGACCCTTTGGCAGGCTTTAGCGAATTAAGATACATGATCTTATTCCTCAACTTTTAATAAATAGGAAACCTTGTTGATCATACCTCTGTTTTCAGGGGTATCGATAACTTCAACACTATGGTTAATTCTACGAAGGCCCAGACCGGCAACACAGGCTTTATGTGCTTTCAGTCGACCATTAATACTCTTGACTTGAGTAACCTTAATTGTCTTTGACATGATTTTACCTGCTATTACTCAGTAATTTCTTCAACTGTTTTACCACGCTTGGCTGCAACATACTCTGGAGAGCGCATTTGTGATAAACCTTTGATAGTAGCACGAACCACGTTAATAGGGTTCTGTGTTCCAACACATTTGGCCAGTACGTTACGAATACCAACCGCTTCAAATACGGCACGCATCGCACCACCGGCAATAATACCGGTACCTTCAGATGCCGGCTTCATATAAACACGAGCCGCACCTTCAACACCGTATAAACCGTATTGCAGGGTACCGTCTTTAACAGGCACCTTAACCAGGTTGCGGCGGGCATTTTCCATCGCTTTCTGGATAGCCGCAGGCACTTCTTTTGCCTTACCGCGACCGAAACCTACGCGACCGTTACCATCACCCACTACAGTCAGTGCAGCGAAACCAAATACACGACCACCTTTAACCACTTTAGCAACACGATTAACGTTAATTAATTTTTCAATCAGATCGTCCTGCGCTTTTTCTTTTGCTTGATACTTTCCAGCCATGATATAAACCCTTAAAATTCCAGACCATTTTCACGAGCTGCATCAGCCAGTGACTTAACACGTCCATGGTATTTAAAACCACTTCTGTCGAACGCGACTTTGGTAATACCCGCTTGTTTTGCTTTTTCAGCTATCGCTTTACCGACAACCTTAGCTGCATCGCAATTTCCGGTATATTTAACTTCAGATTTAATATCAGCCTGTGCAGTATTAACAGCACAAATGACTTCAGAACCGTTGGGGGCGATAACCTGAGCGTATATATGTCTTGGTGTTTTGTGGATGGTCAGACGGTTAACCGCTAACTCACTTATTTTTGCACGTGCTCTGCGAGAGCGACGTAAACGTTTTGCTTTCTTATCCATTACATCTGCCTCTGTCAGTACTATTTCTTCTTAGCTTCTTTACGAACCACATGCTCATCGGCATAACGGACACCTTTACCTTTATAAGGCTCGGGTGGACGATAGGAACGAATATCAGAAGCGACCTGGCCGACTTTCTGCTTATCAATTCCGCGGATGATGATCTCGGTCTGGCTGGGTGCTTCAGCAGTAATGCCTTCAGGCAGCTGATGTTCAACCGGATGAGAGAAACCCAGACTCAGGTTAACTTTGTTACCCTGTACCTGCGCTCTGTAACCTACACCAATCAGGGTCAGTTTCTTTTCAAAACCCTGGCTGACGCCGGTCATCATATTGATAACAAGTGATTTCATGGTACCTGACATGGCAAAACCGCCCTTGTCATTTTCGTTTAAGGGACTGAAACCGACTGTGCCGTCTTCAACCGTCATATTAACGTCAGGATGCATGTTCATTTGCATCTGACCTTTACTACCTTTAACCGAAACTACTTGCCCGTTCTGGGAAATTTCCACACCGGCTGGAATTGCAACCGGTTTTGTTACTCTAGACATATATTCACCTTAATGTGTCATAATTCCTGGCTATGTATTAAGCGGACTTAAAGTTCTTAACGAATCATTAAACTCCTGGCAAACCCCAGTTTCCGCATACCTGAGCCGACTACCTTTTTACAGGTTCGTCAGATTAGGCTACATAGCACAATACTTCGCCACCCTGTCCTATTTTTTTAGCCGCTGAATCGGTCATAATACCTTTTGAAGTCGATACAATAGAAACACCCAGACCATCCCAAACCTGTGGAATGTCATTGGCACCTTTGTACTGTCTCAGACCGGGTCTGCTGGCTCTTTTAATCAGTTCAATAACGGGCTTGCCCTGGAAATATTTCAGGTCAATGGTCAGAACTGGCTTTTTGTCACCGCTAACACTATGAGACAGAAGGTAACCTTCGTCCTCCAGTACTTTAGCAATGGCTACCTTCAGTTTTGATGAAGGCATGGAAACTGAAACTTTGTTTGCAGCTAATGCATTTCTGATACGAGTCAGCATGTCTGCAATTGGATCACTCATACTCATAACTTTCTCCTTATCTCTTATTCAGAGGCCTGGTGCTTACCAGCTGCCTTTACGTAAACCTGGGACATCACCCTTCATGGTGTGCTCACGCAGTTTGTTTCTTGACAGACCAAACTTACGGAAAAAGCCATGTGGACGACCGGTTATACGACAACGGTTACGCAGACGTACAGGAGAAGCATTTCTTGGCAGCGCATTGAATTTTTCACGTGCGGCCATTCTGTCTTCAAATGATGCTTCTGGATCATTCATTGCTGCTTTTAATGCGGCTCTTTTAGCCGCATATTTAGCAACCATTTTTTCGCGTTTTAATTCGCGTTGAATCATGGATTGTTTTGCCATCTGATTATCCTTTTGCTTCTGCGGCTTTTTCTGATTTAAGTGGGAAGTTAAAGGCTTTCAGCAGCGCTTTGGCTTCTTCATCAGATTTTGCAGTTGTGGTAATGGTAATATCCATACCACGCAGTTTATCAATTTTATCGTAGTCAATTTCCGGGAATATGATTTGTTCTTTCACACCCATGCTGTAATTTCCACGACCATCAAATGATTTTGGGTTCAGACCACGAAAATCACGAATACGAGGAATTGAAATACTGATTAAGCGCTCCAGAAATTCATACATTCTTTCCTTGCGCAGAGTTACCTTGCAGCCAATTGGATAATCATCACGGATTTTAAAGCCCGCAATGGATTTTCTTGCTTTGGTAACAACCGGTCTTTGACCTGCAATCTTGGTCATATCACTGACTGCATGTTCAATTACCTTTTTGTCACCTACTGCATCACCCAGCCCCATATTTAAGGTGATCTTGGTGATTTTCGGAACTTCCATTACAGATTTGTAATTGAATTCCTTTTGTAACTTAGATACCACGGTATCTTTATATAACGTTTGTAAAGTTGCCATTCGAACCTGTCCTGTTTACTTACTTTAAAGGCGCTTTAAGTAGCTGCTTAGCCAATGACTTTTAGCTAAGTAGTTAATGACTTTCAGCTAACTAGTTAATGACTTCGTTATTAGACTTGTAATAACGAACTTTCTTGCCATCTTCCAGAAACTTAAAACCGACCCGATCAGCCTTTCCAGTATCGGCATTGAAAATAGCCACGTTGGAAATATCCAGAGGCATTGCCTGATCAACGATACCACCAGTTTCACCGGTATTTGGATTGCCTTTAACATGCTTTTTAGCGATATTGATATTAGGAATAACTACCTTTTTACCATCACTAACAAACCTGTCAATCTGACCGCGTTTACCTTTATCTTTACCAGCGATAACGATTACTTCATCGCCTGTTCTTAACTTACGCATCACTTTCTCTCTTACGTCTTTTTAGCGTTGATCACTCCAGAGTGAATCTGATGATATCAGCACTAAAGTCACACTATACAGTGCACTTAACTCACTTGAAATGTGCACTAGAAATTATTTAGCTTACTTTATCGCCGCCACAGCGTTACCGTTGCCGCAGCTATTGCATCAAAAGCTATTAAAGAACCTCAGGTGCCAGTGAAATAATCTTCATAAACTTCTCATTACGAAGTTCACGGGTAACAGGACCAAAGATCCGGGTACCAATAGGCTGATGTGAGGCATTGAGCAGTACTGCTGCATTACCATCAAAACGGATCAGAGAACCGTCAGGACGACGTACACCCTTGGTTGTACGAACAACCACGGCATTGTACACATCACCTTTTTTAACCTTACCGCGAGGTATGGCTTCTTTAATGCTGCACTTGATAATATCACCAACTTTAGCATATCTTCTGTGGGAGCCACCCAGAACCTTAATACACTGGATTCTTCGTGCGCCACTATTATCGGCAACATCGAGTACCGTTTGCATCTGAATCATTGTCAATCTCCAAACAATGCGATTAAAGAATGCCTATAAAAGAATGCTTATATAAGCGGTCCCAAGAAAGCCAGCTATTATAGCATGGGTTTTCGAGTCTTGTATAGTACTTCTTTGTAAAGTGTTTTTTCTTATTTCCTGCTTTTCAAAGAGGACAAAGGGGGTTTAGCCTTTAGTTTTGCAACTTAACAGCCACCCCCCTCAGTCCACCTTCTAAAGAAGGGGGAAGCAGGATTAATTTGCTTTACTGATAACTTCTACCAACTGCCAGGACTTGGTCCTGGACATTGGACGACATTCAGTAATTGTTACCGTATCACCAATTCCACACTCATTGTTTTCATCATGAGCATGCAGCTTGGTTGAACGCTTTATATACTTGCCATAAAGCGGATGCTTAACTTTACGTTCAATCAGCACAGTTATGGTTTTATCCATCTTGTTACTCAGAACCTTACCGCTAACTGTTCTTATTTTGTTTTCTTCACTCATCTCTTCACTCATTACGGATACCTGTTACTTTGCATTTAAAACGGTTTTAACGCGGGCAATATTGCGTCGAACCATTTTAAAAAGGTGAGGTTTAACCGTCTGGCCAGAACCCTGGCTCATTCTCAGGTTAAACTGTTCTTTACGTAATTCATGCAGAGTACTGGTCAGCTCTTCAACTGACTTGTCTCGCAAGTCACTTGCTTTTAATCTGTTTTCACTGCTCATTTACATCACCGTACGCTTAACAAAAGTTGTGGAGCAAGGTAATTTTGCAGCTGCAAGCTGGAACGCTTCACGCGCCAGTTCTTCAGATACACCTTCCATTTCGTAAAGCATTGAACCTGGCTGGACCTGTGCGACCCAATATTCCACGTTACCTTTACCTTTACCTTGTCTGACTTCCAGTGGCTTTTTAGAAATTGGCTTGTCTGGAAAAACACGTATCCAGATTTTACCGCCACGTTTAATATGACGAGTCATGGCACGACGTGCAGATTCAATCTGACGGGCTGTCAGACGACCGCGAGAGGTCGACTTCAGGCCGTATTCGCCAAAACTCACTTTGTTTCCGGTCAGAGCCAGGCCGCGGTTACGGCCTTTCATCTGCTTACGGAATTTTGTTCTTTTAGGTTGAAGCATTGTCTTTACCTATCTTTATTGTTCCTGATAAGTCCGTTCTGTATTACTTGGACTCGGATGATTTCCTGGAAAGTAATTTTTCCTTCATCACCGTCTCTGTATCCAGAACTTCACCTTTGAATATCCATACCTTGACACCAATAATACCGTAGGTGGTATTGGCCTCGGCTGTGCCGTAATCAACGTCTGCACGTAAAGTATGCAGAGGCACACGGCCTTCACGATACCATTCAGCACGGGCAATTTCTGCACCGTTTAAACGACCAGAAACATTAATTTTGATCCCTTCAGCACCTAAACGCATGGCGTTGGTAACTGAACGTTTCATCGCACGACGGAACATGATACGACGTTCCAGCTGCTGAGCTACACCTTGTGCAACCAGAGTGGCGTCCAGTTCAGGCTTACGAACTTCTTCGATATTGATGTGTACAGGAATGCCCATCATGGCGGATACTTCCTGCTTCAGTTTTTCAATATCTTCACCTTTTTTACCAATCACGATACCTGGACGGGCAGTGTGGATGGTAATTCTTGCATTATGCGCTGGGCGATCAATCTGAATACGACTGACGGAAGCATGAGCCAGTTTCTTTTCAAGAAAGGATCTTACTTCAATGTCTTTATTCAGGAAATCGGCATAGTCTGAAGATTTGGCATACCATTTGGATGTCCAATCCTTAATAATTCCCAGGCGAATCCCAATTGGGTGTACTTTCTGTCCCATTATTCTGCTCCGCTATTATTTATCACTAACTTTCACGACGACGTGACTGGTGCGTTTTAAAATTCTATTACCACGGCCTTTGGCACGAGGACGCATACGCTTGTAGGTCGGCCCTTCGTCAACGAAGATAGTTGAGACTTTTAATTCATCAATATCTGCGCCTTCGTTGTGCTCGGCATTGGCAATAGCTGATTCAAGCACCTTCTTGATAATAACAGCAGCTTTTTTAGGGCTGTATGCTAATAGATCGAGTGCTGCTTCTACTGGCTTGTTGCGGATCTGATCGGCTACCAGGCGCATCTTTTGAGCAGAAATCATAGCATTTCTTAACTTTGCTGAAACTTCCATTTTGATTACCTTGCCTTCTTATCTGCAACGTGGCCTCTATAGGTTCTGGTAGGAACCATTTCACCTAATTTGTGACCAACCATGTTTTCATTGATTAATACAGGTACGTGCTGGCGACCATTGTGTACTGCGATGGTTAAACCCACCATCTCAGGCATAACCATTGAACGGCGAGACCAGGTTTTAACTGGCTTGCGGTCATTGGTTTCAACGGCTTTAAGCACCTTTTTCATTAAGTGACCATCTATAAATGGTCCTTTTTTAATTGAACGTGGCACTATTTATACTCCTCAATAACGATTATTTCTTATTACGACGACGTACAATAAACTTATCAGTACGTTTATTACTACGAGTCTTATAACCCTTAGTAGGAGTACCCCATGGAGATACCGGATGACGGCCTCCTGATGTACGACCTTCACCCCCACCATGCGGGTGATCAACCGGGTTCATAGCTACACCGCGAACAGTTGGGCGGATGCCTCTCCAGCGAGTGGCACCAGCCTTACCTAATTTACGCAGACTATGTTCAGAGTTACTGACTTCACCAATTGTTGCTTTACAGTCAACATGAATCTTGCGCATTTCACCAGAGCGTAAACGTAAAGTGACATAAGCACCTTCACGGGCAACCAGCTGTGCTGAAGTACCGGCACTGCGTGCAATTTGCGCACCCTTGCCTGGCTTTATTTCAATACAGTGAATGGTTGTACCGACCGGGATGTCACGCAGCTGCATGGCATTGCCTGGTTTAATGTCAGATTCTGCACCAGAATGAATGGGAGTACCTGCTGATACACCTTTAGGTGCAATAATATAACGACGTTCACCATCGGCATATAAGACCAGTGCCAAGTGAGCCGTTCTGTTTGGATCGTATTCCAGACGTTCAACTTTGCCCGGAATACCATCTTTATTACGTTTAAAATCCACAACACGGTAATGCTGTTTGTGACCACCACCAATATGACGGGTAGTGATCCGGCCGTTGTTGTTACGGCCACCGGATTTTGATTTCTTCTGCAGCAGAGGTGCGTAACCTGAGCCTTTATGTAGCTCATCATTCTTGACGCGAACTACAAAACGACGCCCTGCTGAAGTTGGTTTGCTTTTAATTACAGCCATCTTTGTTACCTCAACTTTAGCCCGGCTATTCGCCCGACATCATCTCTATGGTTGAACCCTCTGCTAAGGTAACGTAAGCTTTTTTCCAGTCTTTACGACGACCGGTCATACGGCCAAAACGCTTAACCTTACCTTTTGCAACACTTGTCTGTACTTTTTTAACTTTTACGTCAAAAGCACTTTCCACCGCTTTTTTGATTTCAGGCTTTTTAGCATCAATAGCCACTTTGAATACATATTGATTATTGTATTCGGCATTTAATGCACTTTTTTCAGAAATATGCGGCGCAATTAATACGTTGAAGATACGTTCCTGGTTCATTTGAGCATCTCCTCAACTTTTTTGACTGCATCTTCAGTCATAATTACTTTTTTATAGCGTACCAGATTGACCGGATTAACGTGGCGTGCATCAGTGTACTCAATATTAATCAGGTTGCGTGAAGACAGATAGATGTTTTGATCAAAGTCTCCAGTCACAATCAGGGCATTGTCTGAACCCAGATTTTTCAGAGTTGCTGCCAACTCCTTAGTCTTTGGTCCTGCCATTTTTAAATCGGATAATACTATCAGGCGATCCTGACGAACCAGTTCAGACACAATGGCGGCCATTGCACTGCGGTACATCTTACGGTTAACCTTTTGTGAAAAATCACGATTTTTAGCAGCGAAAGTGGTACCACCACTACGCCATATCGGGCTACGAATAGTACCAGAACGAGCACGACCGGTGCCCTTCTGACGCCATGGCTTCGCGCCACCACCGCTTACTGCGGAACGATTTTTCTGAGCTTTGGTGCCAGCACGGCCGCCTGCTAAATAAGCAGTAACAACCTGGTGAACCAGTGCTTCATTGAAATCTTTATTGAATGCAGTTTCAGATACTTCTACCGTCTTTTGAGAGGCATTACCTGAAGCTGTTGTTAAATTCAGTTCCATTTAATTATCCTCTATGCTTTAACTGCTGGCTTAACGATAACATCTGCATTTTTAGAACCCGGAATACCACCGCGGATCAGTAACAGATTGTTGTCAGCGTCAACACGAACGACTTCCAGGTTCTGTATAGTACATTTGGCTGCACCCATGTGTCCGGACATTTTCTTGCCCTTGAATACACGGCCTGGGGTCTGGTTCTGACCAATAGAACCATTAGAACGGTGAGAGATTGAGTTACCGTGGGTCATATCCTGACGATGGAAGTTATGACGCTTGATACCGCCCTGAAACCCCTTACCAATTGAAGTACCGGTAACATCAACAATCTGACCGGCTTCAAACAGATCCGCTTTAATTTCAGAACCTGGGGTTAATTCAGTGGTTTCATCATCGGCTAAACGAAATTCGACGGTTTTACGACCGGCTTCAACACCTGCCTTGGCAAAATGACCTGCGGCAGCTTTGTTGACACGGTTGGCACGACGATTTCCTACAGTAACCTGAATTGCATTGTAGCCGTCAGTATCACAGGTTTTAACCTGAGTAACACGGTTCGGCTCCATTTCAATGACTGTAACAGGGATGGATTCACCCTGCTCCGTAAAGATTCGGGTCATCCCGACTTTACGGCCTACTAGACCTAAACTCATTTTAATTTCCTCTGCAATTTGCTGTATAGAGTATTTTTTATCTTTCTGAAATACAAAAAATAACCCTGCAGTCTGCCCTGCTTTTTAATCACTTTAAAAAGCCGCAAATCGCATTGGAATCATACTGTCCACACTGATACTATCAGCCGGCAGTATTGAATATCTTTGTAATTATCAGAAAGCTTCCAACTCTTTTAACAAAAGCAATCTGGGCGCTGACTTCGGTTGATCAGCACTCGCATTTAAAAAAACGTTCACTTAATCCATTTAATTCAAAACGAACCCCCCCAAAACAGGGAGCCGGATAAAGTCAAAAATATAATAAATCGTATGTTTAATGACAGTCAGACTATTTCAAGCCCGTTTTACCCATTCATACGTTTAAGTTATAAACCCACCATCTGCTGCTCTTTATATTTTAGCCCAGGTGGTGGGTGAAATTATAAGAGGCGATATTTTAGTTCAATTTAATCTGAACATCAACACCTGCAGCAAGATCAAGCTTCATTAATGCATCAACCGTCTTGTCAGTTGGCTTAACAATGTCCATCAGACGCTTATATGTGCGCAGTTCATACTGGTCACGGGCATCTTTATTGACATGAGGAGAAGTCAGAACATTAAAACGTTCTTTACGGGTAGGCAGAGGGATTGGGCCCTTAACCATCGCACCGGTACGCTTGGCAGTTTCAACAATTTCCTTAGCACTGATGTCAATCAGACGGTAGTCAAATGCTTTTAAATGAATGCGGATTGTTTGATCTTCAGTTGACATATATTTGTCCTGTTTAATTTGTTTACAAATACTTCCCCCTTTTAAAGAAGGGGGAAGTAGGAGCGATTACTTATTCAATAATCTTGGCGACAACACCCGCACCCACAGTACGGCCACCTTCACGAATTGCAAAGCGTAAGCCTTCTTCCATCGCAATAGGAGCAATCAGGGTAACGACCATCTGCACGTTATCACCCGGCATAACCATTTCTACGCCTTCGGGTAATTCACAGGCGCCGGTGACATCAGTGGTACGGAAGTAGAACTGGGGACGATAGCCTTTGAAAAACGGCGTGTGACGACCACCTTCCTCTTTGCTCAGTACATAGACTTCAGCTTCGAAGATGGTGTGTGGCGTAATGGAACCGGGCTTGGCCAGTACCTGACCACGTTCAACTTCTTCACGCTTGATACCACGCAGAAGAACACCTACGTTATCACCCGCCTGACCCTGGTCAAGCAGTTTACGGAACATTTCTACACCAGTACAGGTAGTCGTCTGAGTTTCCTTGATACCGATGATTTCGATTTCTTCACCAACTTTGATAATACCACGTTCGATACGACCGGTTACTACGGTACCACGACCGGAAATGGAGAATACGTCTTCTACCGGCATCAGGAAGTCACCGTCTACCGCACGCTCTGGCTCAGGGATGTATTCATCCATAGCAT
>JALUZF010000301.1 GCA_027012135.1 Gammaproteobacteria bacterium | reverse complement strand
GGCTTTAGAGTAGAGGCATGTGCCAGCTGCGGATATAAAATAGCAGGCCGCAGATTGGCAAACAGTTCAAGTTCAGAACGCAGCCCCAGCAGCCCTTTTTCGGGGCGTACTGAAATATTCAGTGACTCCCATTTATAGCCGCCCACGGCGCCTAATAATACCGCATCGGCTTCTTTGGCCAGTTTTAAAGTAGCTTCAGGTAATGGTGAGCCGGTTTCATCATAGGCGGAACCGCCAACCAGCCCCTGTTCCATTTCAGCATTGAGACCGAAATCAGCATTTAAACATTCCAGCACCTTAACAGCCTGGGCAACAATTTCAATACCGATGCCGTCACCGGGCAGAACCGCAATTTTTTTAGTCATTTTATTTCTCTGTTTGTCTTGAAAGTTGAATCTAAATAATTTTGTAACTACTCATTAAATAACCAGGGCGTGATCTTTTTCTGTTTCTCTTCATACTGACGAATTTCATCGGCATGGGCCAGAGTTAAACCAATTTCATCCAGCCCTTCCAGCAGGCAATGACGGCGGAATTCATCCAGCTCAAAATTTATTTTTAAGCCGGTATCAGCAGTAATGGTTTTCTGCTCCAGATCCACAGTCAGTTTAAGCCCTTCATTAGCTTCCACCAGCTTAAACAGATCATCTACTGTTTCTTCTGGTAAAACAATAGGTAACAGACCATTCTTAAAGCAGTTATTATAGAAAATATCCGCAAAACTGGGCGCTATAATAACCCGGATACCATAATCTTCCAGTGCCCAGGGAGCATGCTCCCTGGAAGAACCGCAGCCGAAATTATCCCGTGCCAGTAAAATCTGAGCCCCCTGGTAACGAGGCTGATTTAATACAAAGTCAGGATTAAGCGGTCGGTTTGAATTATCCATACCCGGCTCACCATGATCCAGATATCGCCATTCATCAAACAGATTAGGGCCAAAACCGCTGCGTTTAATGGACTTTAAAAACTGTTTGGGAATAATGGCATCGGTATCCACATTGGCACGATCCAGGGGTACTGCAATAGCACTTAATTTTGTAAACTTCTCCATTATAGTACTCCTTTTATACTGCCGAACCGGAAACATCGCTGCCGGAAGTTGCGGCCAGCTGCGAAGCATCAATAAAATGGCCGGCTACTGCGGCTGCAGCGGCCATGGCCGGACTGACCAGATGGGTACGACCGCCCTGCCCCTGACGCCCTTCAAAATTACGATTGGAGGTCGAGGCACAACGCTGGCCGGGTTCAAGCCGGTCTGCATTCATAGCCAGACACATGGAACAGCCCGGCTCACGCCATTCAAAGCCGGCCTCTTTAAAAATTTCATCCAGTCCTTCTGCTTCTGCCTGCTGTTTTATCAGGCCGGAACCGGGCACCACCAGAGCCTGCTGAACATTATCAGCCACTTTTCTGCCCCTGGCAATTTCTGCTGCGGCCCGCATGTCTTCAATACGGGAATTGGTGCAGGAGCCGATAAAGACCACATCAACGAGCACTTCATTAATCGGCTTACCGGCTTCCAGCCCCATATATTTAAGGGCAGCCTTCATACCTTCTTTTTTCACCGGATCGCTTTCCTGATTCGGATCAGGAATTTGCTCATTAATGGCAATGGTCATTTCCGGTGAAGTACCCCATGTTACCTGAGGCTCTATACAACTGGCATCCAGGATGACTTCCTTATCAAAGTCAGCACCCTCATCAGAATGGAAGTTTTTCCAGTATTGCACGGCCATTTCCCACTGTTCGTCTTTTGGCGCATAGGTTTTACCTTTAACATATTCAATCGTAGTATCATCGACTGCAATCATACCGGCACGGGCTCCGGCTTCAATGGCCATATTGGATATGGTCATACGCCCTTCCATAGACAGAGAGCGAATGGCTTCCCCGGCAAACTCAATAGCATATCCCGTGCCGCCTGCAGTACCAATAGTACCAATAATGGCCAGGATAATATCTTTTGCCGTCACCCCGGGTTTTAACTGACCATCAACCCGTACCAGCATATTTTTTGATTTTTTCTGGATAAGACACTGGGTCGCCAGTACATGCTCCACTTCAGAAGTGCCAACCCCAAAAGCCAGAGTACCGAAAGCGCCATGGGTTGACGTATGAGAGTCTCCGCAAACCAGGGTCATACCTGGCAGAGTGGCTCCCTGCTCCGGACCAATCACATGCACAATACCCTGACGGATATCATTCATTTTAAATTCAGTAATACCAAAGTCCTGACAGTTTTTATCCAGGGTTTCCACCTGTATTTTAGAGATGGGATCGGCAATACCCTCTGCCCGGTTGGTAGTAGGCACATTATGATCCGGGGTAGCCAGGTTGGCAGATACGCGCCAGGGTTTACGATTAGCCAGTCTAAGCCCTTCAAATGCCTGCGGTGAGGTCACCTCATGAATTAACTGCCTGTCGATATATAATAAGGAAGTACCATCATCATTTTTTCGAACCTCATGACTGTCCCACAACTTGTCATACAGGGTTTTTGCACTCATTTTCTTCTCCCGATGGAATTCGTCCCGATTGGTTCAGTATTTTAGGCGTAATACTACTCTTAAGCATTTGATAACTCAAATTCAATTTTTTTATATTTTGTATGACCATTAGTTATACGTCTTATTAAATTTAAGTTATAATTTGTTAATGGATATACCCTCTATAGAAACCTTTTTAATGGTTACCAGAACCGGCTCATTTTCTCAGGCGGCAGAAAGACTGTTTCTAACCCAGCCGGCCGTCAGTAAACGCATTTCTGCCCTGGAAAATGAATTAAACTATCCTCTTTTTGATCGGGTAAAGAAACATATTGTTCTGACCGAGGCCGGACGAATATTTCTGCCCCGAGCCCAGGCGATTATAGAAGAACTGAATAATAGTAAAAATGCTCTGGCCAAAATGAGGGGTGAAGTAGCCGGTGAGTTTTTAATGATCACCAGTCACCATATCGGCCTGCATTATCTGCCGCCGGTTCTGAAACAATACGTCAACGCCTATCCACAGGTAGATCTGCATCTTGACTTTATGGAGTCCGAAGCAGCCTGCCAGGCCGTGGAAAATGCAGAAATTGAACTGGCGGTAATTACCCTGCCTAATCATCCAGCCCCATGCCTAACACTGGAAAATATCTGGTCTGACCCGCTTAGTATTACGGTAAACCGGGATCATCCTGTTCTGGCATCCCGCAGTCCAATTAACCCTGTAAAAGATAAAATTCTTATTTCTGAAAATGAGCTTCAGCAGTTAAGCCATTACCCGGCTATTTTACCCGATAAAGGCACTTTTACCCGGGAACTGATTGACCAGTTTCTTGCAGGATTTAATATTACGGTACAGGAAAAACTCTCCAATAATTATCTGGAAACCATAAAAATGATGGTAAGTGTCGGTCTGGGCTGGAGTGTGTTACCTGATACTCTGATTGATCACTCCCTGATCCAGCTGCAGGTAAAAAACTTTAATACCGGCAGACAACTGGGCATTGTCAGTCATAAAGACAGAACCCTGTCACAGGCCGCCCTTAAAATGAAACAGTTGATTATTAACGCCAGATCTTAACTTAACAGACTTTAAATAATACTTAAGTGATTGCTCTAAGAGCTTAAAAAATCAATATTTTTGTTAAATTTCTGTGAATTTGCACAAAATGTTATAAGTTTTGCACAAAAAGTCATGATTATATTTTCCCGTCCACCTAAACTCAAAGTATGTGAATTTGATCACATTTTTTGTAAGGGGGAAACACTCATGATATTACAAAAAAAACTGACAAAAACTGCACGAGCCAATATAACAATAATACTTATCTTTCTGGCTACTGCATCAATAACTTATGCAGCAGAAAGCATTAATTCCATTTATCCTGAAGACAGGATCAAAAATCAGATCAGTCAGTACAGCTGGCAATATTATAAAGTGGAACTGGATAATCCCGCCAAGCTGACCATTAAATTACGCAAAATTTCAGATGATGTGGATCTGTATGTCGGCAAAAACCAGAAGCCTACCACAGATAATTTTATCTGTGCCCCCAGAAAGTCAGGCAGACGTATTGAAACCTGCCGCCTGAACAACCAGGAAGCGGATGTTATCTATATCGGCATTTATGGCAAGGCTGACAGTAATTATCAGTTAGGTCTCAACGCCCATGAGCAGGAGCTGATATCCTGGTCTGATTATAAATAAACTTTATGGATTCCCACGTAGAAGCGTGGGAACCTTAAATCGTTCTCCAGATCACTTCCCCAGCCGATTTTTTTTCTATCATATCCAGATAGCTCTCATGATTGCTTAATTCTTCTTCCGTAGCTCTAAGGATTTTCAGTGGCTCACGATCCGCAGATAAACGCTGAATGGTTTCTTCATGCCCTGCTTCATCTGAATCGCTTAAGGTCAGGCGGGTCTGACCACCCGTCATGGCAAGATAAACATCCGCCAGAATCTCGGAATCCAGCAATGCACCGTGCAGTTCACGATTACTATTATCAATATAATAGCGTTTACATAATGCATCCAGGGTGTTTTTCTGTCCGGGATGCATGTCTCTGGCCATTTTCAGGGTATCAAGAATGGTGCAATAATGTTCTATTTTTTTCAGACTCCGGCCAGAGGACTTTTCCAGCAGAGCAATTTCATTATTAATAAAGCCAACATCAAAAGGCGCATTATGTATGACCAGTTCGGCACCTTGAACAAACTTTAGAAAGTCATCATAAATATCTGCAAAATAAGGCTTATCTTCAAGAAATTCATTAGTAATACCATGAACTTCAATGGCCCCGTCATCCACTATCCTCTGTGGATTAATATACTGATGAAAAGTATTACCGGTCAGTTTTCGTTCGACCAGTTCAACACAACCGATTTCAATGATCCGGTGTCCGGCAGAGGGTTCCAGACCCGTGGTTTCTGTATCCAGTACAATTTGTCTCATCTAAACCTTATCCTTTTCCTGCAGATTCAATGCCCTGATTGGCCAGTTCATCAGCACGCTCATTTTCAGCATGTCCAGAATGCCCTTTTACCCAGTTCCAGGTAATATTATGCTTTTGAGCCAGTTCATCCAGCTGCTGCCATAAATCAGCATTTTTCACCGGTTTTTTCGCTGCTGTTTTCCAGCCCCTTTTTTTCCAGTTATCTATCCACTCCGTGATCCCTTTGCGCAGATACTGGGAATCGGTGGTCAGCACCACATCACAGGGACGTTTTAACTGGGTTAGAGCCTCAATTGCGGCTTTCATTTCCATACGGTTATTGGTCGTCTGTGTTTCTCCACCGCAAAATTCCTTTTCAGTATCCTTATATTTCATTAAAGCACCCCAGCCGCCAGGGCCAGGATTGCCTTTACAGGCTCCATCTGTATAGATATACACTTTATTTTTCATAGATTATTAATCTTCACTTTCTTTCAGAATGTTTTCTTTTAGTATGGTGGTTTTACTGGCGACACGACGAATTTTTACGTTTTTAAAACCGGCCGGTTCAATGGTGTTTGAACCAATAATAGCCTTGGTAAATTTCCATTTCTGAGGTATGGGCGTTAATGTGGAAACCCGTTTGGTAGCCACCATCAAGTAGCCGCCGGCCGGTAATAAGCGTGAAGCCCTTCCTGCGACTTCCATAAATTCCAGCTTCTTTAACAGAGAGGCATTTTTTACCGGCGGCCGGTAAAAATATTCACTGACCAATTGTATATCAAAACCCAGCAGTTTTAACCAGTCCCGTAATCGTTTCTGACTGAGCAGATGGCCGCAGGACGGTAATGGTACTTTCTCACGTTTAGCATCACTGGCAATCCGGTTTCTTATCTCCCAGTATTTATGCCAGAAGCCCCAGAGACTGAAAGGATTAAACCCCAGGATCACCACCTTGCCCTCAGCCACCAGAACCCTTTCAACTTCCCGTAAAATCTGGTGCGGATCAGGTTCAAATTCCAAGGTATGAGGTAACAGAACGGCATCAATAGAATGGCTTTGAATAGACAGGTCCTGAAATTCACCCACGTAGTTGGCCAGTTTTCCTGGATGGTTAAAACTGCTGTTTAAATATTCGGCTGATTCACAGACATACTGAAAAGAGGTTCTTGACGAAGCAGTTAAACCGCTGTCATCAAGACAGCCCAGTTGTAATAAATTGTAACCAAAAATCTGTTCCAGTAACTGGTTCAGTGACTGTTTTTCACTGTGCAGAAAAGCCTGCCCCAGATCCGTCTGATACCACTGGCGAACCATTTGCCAGGGATGTTCAAAAACACAGGGTCTGGGTCTTTTTTGCGGCTCTTTCCTGTTAAAAGGTAAAAATTTATCCCTGGGCTTATTCATTTTATGCTTTAATTTGTGCCATAATACAAGCTTATGAATTCATTAAAAAAGTCATTCGGCCCGTCGTTAAAGGTCAGTCGCATTCCTGCATTTGAAGATAATTATATCTGGTTTATTCATGGTTTACCCGAAAAGCAGGCAGAAAAGCAGATTATTATTGTGGATCCCGGAGAAGCCTGGCCCGTTCTCCAGAGTATTGAACAAAACCAGTACCAGCCACAGGCCATTTTTATTACCCATCATCATGGCGATCACACCGGCGGTATCCGGGAAATCTTGAGCCACTTTAACATACCCATTTACGGTCCGGTCCATGAATCCATACCGGCTATAAGCCATAAACTGGATGAAACGCAGACTGTATCACTGAATTCCATGGGTTTATCGTTTAAGGTATTAGACGTACCCGGGCATACACTCGGACATATTGCCTACTTATACCATGCAGAAAACAAAGAGGATGGTAGTCTGTTTATTGGTGATACTCTGTTTGCCGGCGGCTGTGGACGGATATTTGAAGGCACCGCAGAGCAGATGCACCATTCATTAGACAAACTGCTGCAGCTGGACGATAACACATGGGTGTACTGTGCCCATGAATACACCCAGGACAACCTGGTTTTTGCCCAACGGGTGGAACCTGAAAACACGGAACTGTTACAAAGAATAAAAGATACCAGAGAGCTGCTCAGTGCCGGACAAGCCACTGTGCCCTCTTTATTAAAACTGGAAAAACAGACCAATCCTTTTTTACGCTGTAATTGCCAGAGCGTAATTAAAGCTGCAGAACAATTTGCCGGTAAACAACTTTCAGCACCTGCTGAGGTTTTTGCAACGGTCCGCTACTGGAAAGACACTCTTGATTAAATTAAAACCCTGTTTTTTGCTGCTGTTCGTCAGCCAGCTGACTCTGACAGCCTGTACAACAACAGACACTTTAAATACATCGCAAAATAAAGCAAATGTCTTATCCAGTGATTATTTAAAAGATACTCAGAGCGATAATATCAATACAGATATCGACCCTGTTCTGGATTCAACTCGACAGGCTATTGCAGATCATTCAGACAACATAAGCACGAATCAATATACCCAGGGTTCAAAAGATACTGAGTATAAAAATTTATGGTTATACCTGCCTGAACTGTTTCAGTTATCTGAAATCAACCATCCAAAAATAGAAAAATATAAAACCTGGTATCTGAAACATAAAAGCTATTTAAGCAAGGTTTCTGCGCGGGCTGAACCCTATCTGTATTTAATTACTGAAGAAGTTGAGAAGAGAAAATTACCAGGGGAACTGGCATTATTACCCGTTATTGAAAGCGGCTTTAAACCTCATGCCCGTTCCAGCCAGAAAGCGGCCGGTTTATGGCAGTTTATGCCGGCTACCGGCCGCCATTTCGGACTTAAGCAGAACTGGTGGTTTGACGGACGCCGGGACGTTTACCAGTCCACCAATGCGGCTCTAAGTTACCTGGAACAGCTTAACCGCTATTATAAGGGAAACTGGCTGCTTACCCTGGCTGCTTATAATGCCGGCGCCGGTACCGTAAATAAGGCCGTCAGAAAAAACCGCAAAAAAGGCAAACCTATTGACTACTGGTCTCTGGATTTACCCAGGGAAACCAGGAACTATATCCCAAAGTTAATCGCCATTGCCGAACTGATAAAACATCAGGAACAATATCATTTAGCTCTAAAACCTATTGCCAATGAAGCCCATCTGACATTAGTCGATACGGAAGCACAGATTGACCTGTCTATAGCTGCCAGAATGGCCGGGATCAGCCTTGCCGATATAAAAAAATACAATCCGGCTTTTAAACAATGGGCCACCGATCCCGAAGGCCCTCATCACCTGCTGCTACCTGCTGACAAAGCCGAAGATTTTAAAACAGCTCTGGCCAGTATGGATGATAAGGCTCGGGTACAGTGGTATCGACATAAAATCCGTTCCGGTGAAAGTCTCGGTGTTATTGCCCATAAATATAAAATATCCACCCAGGCCTTAAAAACAGCCAATAAAATTAAATCCAGCCGTATTCGAGCCGGTAAATATTTAATGGTGCCCATTGCGTCTAATGATAAAACTCACATAATCCCTGACAAGGCACTGGCTGATAAAAGCCGTTCCAAACCATTAAAGAGTAACCAGTTTTATTACCGGGTGAAAAAGGGGGATTCTTTCTGGAAAATTGCCCGTCAGTTTAAAATATCACATAAAAAACTGGCCTCACTTAACGGCTTATCTGCCGGAGACACCCTGTCCATAGGACAGAAGCTTATTATTGATGCGCCAGTTCAAGTCAGTCAGCCCAGAAGCAGTAAAAACAGTATCAGTTACCGGGTTCAGTCAGGTGATTCACTGTATGTTATATCCAGACGTTTTAATGTCTCTATTAATGAGCTGAAAGACTGGAATGGTCTTTATAATAAAAAATATCTGCAGCCGGGTCAGAAACTCAAGGTTTACCTGCCTGCCAGAAAACAGCCCATTTAAAACAGCATTGGGTGCTAAGGCTATAATTATGTCCTGCATTCAGCAATTATCGCCTGCAGAGATTTCAGTGGGTTACTGCTTGCAGTAATGGGTCGTCCTATTACCAGATAATCAGAGCCTGCCTGCAGGGCTTTCGCTGGTGTCATTATGCGCTGCTGATCTCCGATATCCGAACCGGCCGGTCTGACGCCCGGAGTCACCAGGCAAAAATCCTCAGCCACCTGCTGTTTTAATAAAGCAGCTTCCAGAGGCGAACAGACCACACCATCCAGTCCGGAGTCTTTAGCCAGTTTTGCCAGGCGTAAGACCTGCTGCTGCGGTTCAATGTCCAGACCAGTTTCTGCAATATCTTCTCTGGATAAACTGGTCAGAACTGTTACACCGATAAGCAATGGTTGATGGGATGAGTCTGCTATGGCTTCACGGGCCGCCTGCATCATCTTCCGTCCCCCGGAAGCATGAACATTAACCATCCATACTCCCAGATCAGCCGCAGCCTGACAGGCCGCAGCAACGGTATTAGGGATATCGTAAAATTTTAAATCGAGGAAAACATCAAAACCTTTATCAATGAGTTCTTTTACCAGATCCGGACCGCAGCGCACAAACAGCTCTTTACCAACTTTTAAACGACATAAGTCAGGCTGTAACTGGTTAACCAGGCTCAGAGTAGAGGCTTTATCTTTAAAGTCCAGTGCAATGACAACAGGTGATATTTTATTCATAATAAGATTACTCCCCTTCAATACCCTGAATGGGTTTAACAGAGCTCCAGGATTTGCAGCCGGGACAGTTCCAGTACATGGTTTTAGATTTAAAACCACATTGATCGCATTGGTAAATCGGTTTATCTTTTAACAGATTATCCGTTATTTCCTTTAAAATAAGCAGATTATCGTGTGCAGTTCCTTTAGTGAAATCCAGACTGATTTCAATTAAATAACTCAGTCCGCGAATCGAGGGTTTTTTACGCAAAGTTTCAACCACAAACAGAGCAGCTGCTTTATCGCCGGACTCCTGACGAATAAGTTCTGAGTACAGTATAATTGAAGTGATACCGCCGTAGGTTTTTAGAGAATGCTCCAGAAAGGTTTTTATTTCCCTGCCCTTCTTCATTTCCTTATAACATTCAACCAGTGATTCCAGAACCTCCGAAAGCAGACCGGGATCCTGCTGCTCTACCCTTCGATAAGCCCGGGTGGCAGCCTTGCAGTTACCCATCTGGTGATTCAGCTGACCTTCAAGAATACTGGCCCTGACAGACTGTTTATCTGTCCCAAGGGCTTTTTTAACGAGTAATAAGGCATCTTTATAATTACCGGATTTCTGACTGATTAAGGCCAGCTCACAATAAAAATGGGCCACCTGTCTGGAGTAGGAAATATTACTTGCCGCTTCCAGTTTTTTGGCAATATGAATGGCCTGTTCCCAGTCATGTTCCTGCTGATAAATGGACAATAAATATTTAAGCGCAGCAGGTACATGAGAGTCTTTTTTTAGTAATTCCTGAAACAGGCTTTCAGCACGATCCAGTAAACCGGCATGCATAAAATCCCGCGCCAGTTCAAACAGGGCATCATTACGTTTATTAAGGCTTAGGGAAGGCTTGGCAATCACATTCTGGTGGATTTTAATGGCCTGCTCAACTTCACCCCGCTGACGATAAAGATTACCCAGTGCAATATGGGTATCAACGGTTTCTTCACCGACATCCAGCATACCAACAAACACGTCAATCGCCTTATCGGTCTGTTCATTTAACAGGTAGTTCAAACCTTTAAAATAATCAGAAGTCAGTGAATAGGATGTGGGAGCAGAATGTTTGTCGGATTTACGCCGACCTAAAAAGATGCCTAACAGAAAAGCCAGGATAACAAAGGGAAGAACAACAATTAAAGGCGAATTGTCGATCATATAACGGGCAAGCCTTTATTGGACATTATTGAGCATTCAAATAAAATTTTGGGCATAGGGAGACTATTCAATGCTGCTTGTCAGTCGCTTCGATCAGGGTTACAGAACTTTCTTCAGCCTTCTTTATCTGACGTTGTGCCCGACGCAACTGATGTCTGAGACTTAATATAACCAGGCTGTTTATGACTGTCGCCAGTACAGCACCAACCATAATAGCACCGACCAGTATTATGGACAGGGGCTGGGTTATACTGCCGAAATAATAATTAAAAACAACTTCATCGGCATTAACTATGGCGATTGCAACGCCCAGAGCCATGAATATAAGTAGAAATAGAATGCTGAAAAGTCGCTTCATTATCCGGCCAGTGATTTAAATTTGTTAACTTAAGCTCTGTTAAAGAGCCCTGTTAAAAATAGTTAGAAAAACAGTTTAAAAATAGATTTAAAGTATTTCTTTTGAACGTGTGCGATTCACCCGCTCTCTTAATTCTTTACCCGGCTTAAAGTGCGGGACATATTTGGAGGCCAAAGTAACAGCATCTCCGGTCTTTGGATTTCGACCCGTTCTTGGTGGACGAAAATGTAAGGAAAAACTACCAAAACCTCTAATTTCAATACGTTCCCCGGAAGCCAGGGTTGAGGCCATATGATCCAGCATTGTCTTGACAGCCAGTTCGACATCTTTATATGCCAGTTGTGACTGTTTTTGAGCTAGTGCTTCAATCAACTCAGACTTTGTCATTGTATTAATTATCCTTTGGTCGATTGCAATATTTAGTGCAGTATTAGTGCAGTAAAAAAACAGTTCGGGCAGTCAGATCAGAACAGATACTCACCCGTTCTGACATAACTGCCCGATACTGCTTTTATTTCTTGCTTAACTGATCCTTCAGCAGATCACCCAGTGAAGTGGTTGCTGAACCACCATCTGTGTATTCCTGCATAACTTCAGCTTCTTCAGCAACATCTTTCGCTTTAATAGACAGGTTGATAACCCGGCTCTTACGATCAACACCGATGAACTTGGCTTCAACTTCGTCACCCACTTTCAGTACAGTGGAGGCGTCTTCAACTCGTTCACGAGACAGTTCAGAAACTCTCAGGTAGGCATCAACACCTTCCGCCAGTTCAATGACTGCACCACGGGCATCCACTTCCTTAACGGTTCCTTTAACTACAGAACCTTTAGGATGAGCCGCTACATAAGTTGAGAATGGATCCTGATCCATCTGCTTGACACCCAGAGAAATACGCTCACGTTCAGGGTCAACAGCCAGAACCACAGCTTCCAGTTCATCACCTTTCTTAAAGTTAGTGATTTCATCTTCGCCGGTACTGTTCCAGGAAATATCAGACAGGTGGATAAGACCGTCAATACCGCCTTCCAGACCAATAAAGATACCAAAGTCAGTAATAGACTTGATGTTACCCTTAACCTTGTCACCCTTGTTATGTGTAGCAGAGAAGACTTCCCATGGATTCTGAGAGCACTGCTTCATACCCAGTGAAATACGGCGACGCTCTGGATCGATATCCAGTACCATCACTTCAACTTCATCACCTACATTACAAACTTTGGATGGGTGAATGTTCTTGTTAGTCCAGTCCATTTCAGAAACGTGTACCAGACCTTCAACACCTTCTTCGATTTCAACAAAACAACCGTAGTCAGCCAGGTTGGTTACCTTACCCTTCAGGCGAGTGCCTTCAGCATAACGTTCCTTAATAGCCAGCCATGGATCATCGCCAGTCTGCTTAAGACCCAGGGAAACACGAGAGCGTTCACGGTCAAACTTAAGTACTTTAACATCGATTTCATCACCGATAGACACGATTTCGCTAGGATGCTTAACACGCTTCCAGGCCATATCGGTAATGTGCAGCAGACCATCTACACCACCCAGATCAATAAAGGCACCATAGTCAGTCAGGTTCTTAACGATACCCTTGACAGTCTGACCTTCTTCCAGGTTTTCAAGCAGTTGTTCACGTTCTGCAGAGTTCTCAATTTCAACCACTGCACGACGGGATACCACAACATTGTTACGTTTCTGATCCAGCTTGATAACTTTAAATTCAAGCTCTTTACCTTCCAGGTAAGTGGAGTCACGAACCGGACGGACATCAACCAATGAGCCAGGCAGGAAAGCACGAATATCACCGAGTTCTACGGTGAAGCCACCCTTAACCTTATCAATAATAGTACCTGTTACAGTTTCATCAGCATCAAACGACTTGTCTAAACGAATCCATGCCGCAGCACGCTTCGCCTTTTCACGTGACAGACGTGTTGAGCCGTAGCCATCTTCAATGGTATCAAGGGCGACTTCAACCTTGTCACCGACCTTGATGTCACCATCGTTGGCAAATTGTTCCAGAGGAATTTCACCTTCTGATTTAAGGCCTGCATTAACAATAACATAATCGTTATCAATAGCGACAACCTCACCGGTAACTAAAGAACCGGGTTTCATTTCTGTCTTTTTCAGACTTTCTTCAAATAGTTCAGCAAAACTTTCTTCGCTCATTAGAGATGTTCCTGATCAATAAATTGACCATTTTGTTGTGGTAAAAACCCACCGAATACCACCATGGTACAGGCTTATGTTTTTACGGTTGTTTAAAATTATATTTAAATGGTTTACTGACCTGTATACCGTTTAAACGCCGTTATAACTAAAAAAGATCCTCACAGCTATTAATGAGAATCTTTATTGGTTATCCTGTATAAGCGCATAACCTCCTGAAACACCTCGTCAATAGAGAGTTCAGATGTATCAATAATATGCGCATCCTCCGCCGGTTTAAGGGGTGATGCCGAACGATTCATATCCCGTTCATCACGCTCCTGTATTTCCTTACGAAGACTTTCAATATTAACATTATTTCCTTTTTCAATCAACTGCTTATAGCGTCTTTTTGCCCTTTCATCCGCTGCAGCGGTTAAAAAAACCTTTAAATCGGCATCAGGAAAGATACTGGTACCCATATCACGGCCGTCCGCTACCAGTCCAGGTGACTGTAAAAAAGCTTTCTGCCGTTTAAACAGCGCTTCCCTGACTTCGGGTATAGCCGCAACTTTAGAGGCATTAGCTCCTGCCTGTTCCGTACGGATCAGAGCTTCTGCTTCCTGGCCGTCCAGCAAAATACCGCCCTGAGGCAGGAATTCTACCTGCAGATGTTCAGCAATATCTGCCACTGCATCAATATCGGCAAAATCAAGCCCTTTCTGCTGACAGGCCAGTGCCGTCAGACGATACAGCGCCCCGCTGTCCAGGTAATGCCAGCCCAGTTCCTGGGCCACCAGTGCAGAAATGGTACCTTTACCTACCCCGCCGGGGCCGTCCAGGGTAATAACCGGAATATGTTCAGACATAATTTATTGCGCCTCGACCTTCAGGCCACAGGTTCGGGCCTGCTGGATAAAATCAGGAAAAGAGGTATTTACATTAGCACAGTCTTTAATTTTAATTTCACCACTGGATCGCAGTGCAGCCATGGCAAAGGACATGGCAATACGATGATCCCCCAGGCTGTCCACAGTGCCGGATTCCAGAGTTCCACCATTAATAATCATCCCGTCCGGCGTACCTTCACAGTCAATCCCCAGAATCTGCAGGCCATCAACCATGGCCTGGATGCGGTCACTTTCCTTAACCCGCAGTTCTTCAGCACCGGTTAACACGGTTCGGCCTTCCGCACAGGCCGCAGCTATGGCAATAGCCGGAAACTCATCAATAGCCAGAGGAACCTGATCTTCAGGTATATGAATGCCTTTTAAACGGGCGGAACGAATACGAATATCCGCCACCGGTTCGCCGCCGACTTCCTGTTCATTGGAAAGGCTGATATCAGCCCCCATCAGATTAAGAATATTAATAATTCCAATACGGGTAGGATTAACCCCCACATGTTTAAGTATCAAATCTGAACCCTCAGCAATACTGGCACCGACCATAAAAAAAGCCGCCGAAGAAATATCTGAAGGCACATCAATATCGCAGGCGGTCAGTTTACCGCCGCCTTCCAGACAGATTGTGCTGCGTTGTTTATCCAGTTTTTTAATATCCAGGGTATAACCAAAGCCCTGTAACATCCGCTCAGTATGATCCCGGGTAGGTGCCGGTTCGGTTACACAGGTACGACCTTCTGTATATAGCCCGGCCAGCAGCACACAGGATTTAACCTGGGCACTGGCCATGGGCAGAACATAATCAATGGCTTTAAGTCTGGAGTTTTTACTGCTTTTAATATGCAGGGGGGCTGTGCCCTTTTCAGCAGCCTCTATAACACCGCCCATTTGCTGTATGGGATCAATGACCCGCTTCATGGGCCTTGAAGACAGGGAGTCATCACCCGTCAGGGTAATATCAAAACCATGGTTAGCTAACAAACCCGTCAGCAGACGCATAGAAGTACCGGAATTGCCTAAATCCAGAGGCTCTGCAGGCGGTTTCAGGCCATGCATACCCACTCCATGAATAATAATTTTGCCGTTTTCGTCCGGCCCCTGAATATCAACACCCATGGCTTTAAAAGCTTTTAAGGTCGCCAGAGAGTCCTCTCCCTGTAAAAAGCCGGTAATGGTCACAGTACCGTCACTTAGAGAGCCCAGCATAATAGAACGATGGGAAATGGATTTATCACCAGGAACACGGATTTCACCGCATAAATTTCCACCGGGCTGGGCAATAAAGGTAATTGATTGTTCAGAGGACATAAACAGGCCTTAAAAAGCAAAATTCAGGATCCGACAAGTTTACGAAAAAATTGGATAAGTGCAAGAATTATTTGAAAATTTAGCTATTCTAAATGAAATTTCTGGAAACAGGTTCGACATACAAACTGCAATTTTCCTGTTACCTGGATCATTAGGCTGATTGCTCAGAAAGTTTAATCTAGTTTCAAAATAAAAGTTTTCCATTGCTCAAATAAACTATTATCTACTGCCGCAACAATATTCCTTGAACACATAGATAACTCAAAAACCGGTTCATTGTCTAATGTACAGGCAACACAGCCGGCTTCCTGAGCAATAAGTAATCCGGCTGCGTAGTCCCATAGCATATGTTTGCCATGTAAATAGACCTGACATCGGCCAGCGGCCAGCCAGCACCATTCCAGTGTTGCGGCGCCAAAGCTACGTTGGGAATGGAACGGGGAGTCAGTTATCAGACGCATACTTAGAGCAGTGTCGAGGCGCTTGTGATCAATTATTGCAATGCATTGCTGCAGATTGCCAGGCGGGCTGGATATACGCAGGGACTGATCATTGAGTTTTGCACCCTGTCCTTTTATTGCGGTAAAACATTCATCCAGAACCGGATCATAAACAATTCCCAGCAGGGTTTCACCATTGATGATCAGGGCCAGGGAGATAGCAAAAAACGGCAGGCCGTTGGCAAAGTTGGAGGTGCCGTCCAGAGGGTCCAGACACCAGAAACCCGGGTGGTCAGCAGTAAAAAAGTTGTCTTTTTCGTTGTCGGATAGTTCTTCGGCAAAAAAATCATATTCTGGATAACAAATTTTTAACTGCTTCTGGATTTCAGACTGTACAGCTATATCGGCCTGGGTTACCAGAGAACCGTCTGCCTTGGAGC
>JALUZF010000300.1 GCA_027012135.1 Gammaproteobacteria bacterium | reverse complement strand
TTTAGATAAAATAATAAAAGTTAAGGCTGATTTTTTTTGGCCAGAATTGATAATGCATTAATTCTACTCATATATCCCCTAAATAGGGGATGAATAAAGCCGACGATTTGATTAGTCTATCGAATCTGAAGGATAGTAATGCAATAATGTGTTGCGTTTGAATATACAGTTAGCTGTCAAAATATTTTATTTCCTTTTTTCAACAATACTTACGAGGAGTTGAATATGTGGAGCCACACTCTAAGTTATCCATTACTAGCAGCCTCAAATACAAAATACTATATTTTTCCTGTAGAACGGATAAAAAGAATCTAAATATCGTAAACAATAGACGCTTTGCTACAAATTTTAGTTGTAATTAAGCTAACGAGGCCATCTAAATGAATCCCAAAAGCTACGTCTCGCTACGCCTTTTGGGGCCAGTTACGGCAAGCCTTATATAAATAATAATGAAGGAGACTCTAATGAAGAGATTATTTTTTTCACACATCTTTATCGCAATTCTTATATTTAGCCCTCTTGCATTAGCTGGTCAAGTGCATCTGTTTTATATGCATGGATATAGGCTTGATGGTGGTGGAGGTAAAGAAGGCGAAAAAATAGGTTACAAAAAAATCATCAATAAGTTCAAGAATAAAGGTTATCAGGTTGTATCTGAAATAAGAGGTAATCAGAGTGTAGATGAGTACGCTGAAAAAGTATCTACCCAGGTAAATGATTTAATAAAATCAGGGGTGAACCCATCTGATATAGTTGTTTCCGGATTTTCTAAGGGTGCGGTTATATCATTGGTTTCGGCAACCTTAATTAAAAACAAAGACGTACGATATGTGGCGCTAGCTGGTTGTACAGATAGATTTGATGTTGATTATTCTAAAATCCAGGGCAGGATTTTATCCATCTATGATTTAGGAGATACTAAATTTGGATCATGTAAAGATGTTTTATCGAACAGTGATGTTGTTTCATTTGACGAGATTAGCCTTGATACAGGGCGTGGTCATAAAATCTTTAAAAAGAAGAAAGACAAATGGATAAAAAAATGGATGAAGCCTATGGTTTCCTGGATAGAACAACAATAATCAAAGTGATATGGAAAGAGTATTTTTAGACGTCCACTAAATGAATGTCATAATAGCCCAAACAGGCCAATGGTACAATAAGCCGAGACAATCGTATTGATAATAATGTGTATGCGGTTGAATATACTGTTATACCCAAAATCGCAAAAAAATTTTACCTTCAAATAATGGGTGTCTGCAATCATGCGCTCTGTTTACTTAAAGTTACATATTAAGT
>JALUZF010000299.1 GCA_027012135.1 Gammaproteobacteria bacterium | reverse complement strand
TGTAATTAATGCTGGTATGCGTTGCTTTGGCAAGGTAAAATAAGTATCTGTTAATATAGATGCCGGAAAAAACATGCTGTTTGAAGTCACTGAAGAAGAAAGAAAAAAAGCCAAAATTCCCCATGATTTGTTCCTGGTGAACCTGATTGGTAACCATATTCTGATTTTTGTGGCAACTTTGGGTATGGCTTCCAGCTGGGCCTGGCCAATGCTGGCAGTGCCGTTGATATCTCTGTCTATTTTAGGCAGTATTATTGTTTTAAGTCATAAATCCAAAAGCAATAATGCTTCCTGGTTTGAAATGTGCCACTGGCAAATTGCCGTTAAACGCAGCTGGTTTTTTATTAAAATGATCCTGCTGCTGATGACAATTGGCGTAATTGGTATTTACGGCTATACCAATCTGGGCTGGATGAAAGAAGCTGTATATGCCCTGATTGGTGGCGTTTGTCTGTTACCGGTCATGGTTACTACCCTGATCCTGATTTTAATGGAATCAGATGCCCTGCACAGTGCCGATCTGGGTAAATTACCCGACAGTATGGTTGAAAAATACCCTGTACCATCCAATGTAAAGGTTATAGTAGAAGAATAAGCGGACATTTTATGGTAAATGCTGTCTATCCGGGAACCTTTGATCCCATTACTAATGGTCACATAGACATGGTGGTGCGAGCCACTAAAATGTTTGAAAAAGTGATTGTGGCTGTAGCAGACAGTACCGGTAAACAACCCCTGTTTAATTTACAGGAGCGGGTTGAGCTGGCCAGCCGGGTATTAAGGGATCTGCCCGGTGTTGAAGTCATCGGCTTTAATACCCTGCTGGTGGATTTTGCCAGAAAACATAATGCCTCGGTGATTCTAAGAGGGCTTAGAGCCGTTTCAGATTATGAATATGAGTTCCAGCTGGCGGGTATGAACCGTAATCTGGCACCGGATATAGAAACGATTTTTCTGACCTCGGCGGAAAATTATGCTTTTTTATCTTCCAGCCTGGTAAAAGAAGTGGCCAGATTAGGCGGTGATGTCAGCCGCTTTCTGCCGCAGCAAGTAATAGCTGAAATAAAAAAGAAATTAGGTTAATATATCGACACGCTGACAGGGTGGACAGCGTTCATATTTCCTTTGCTTCTCTTTATAGGAAGTCTTATATCGGAGAAAGGGATATTGAGGGGGAACCTGGTAAAACCAGTGTTCAGTAACCGCTCTGAAGCACAGGCATTGCAACGCCTTGTTTCAGTTACAAACTTATTTATTATTAAGATTATCTATTTTGGAGGTTTCCAATGGCGTTATATATCACTGATGAATGTATTAACTGTGATGTGTGCGAACCCGAATGTCCCAATGAAGCGATTTATATGGGTGAAGAGATTTATGAAATCAACCCTGATCTCTGTACCGAATGTGTCGGCCACTATGATGAACCTCAATGTGTGGAAGTTTGTCCTGTTGACTGTATCCCCAAGGATCCGGATCACGAAGAAAGCTATGATGAACTGATGGCAAAATACAAAAAACTGACGGGTGGTTAAATTTCCCCTTATTTATCTTGTGCTTAAGTTTTATTCTTATAAAAAAACCCCTTAAATAAACATCAGTTTAAGGGGTTTTTTTTGGCCTGAAAGGATGCCTGTGAGTATACTTTACATTCTCTTTAAAAAAAACATTGAGAAAAAAATGCTGAAAAAATATCTGCTGCTGTTCCTTATACCGACTATCGGCCTGTATTTAATGACAGTACAGGCTGAACTAGTTAAAACACCACCACAGGCTGCCATTGCATCGGCTCATCCACTGGCGACAGAAGCCGGTAAACAGATCCTGCTGCAGGGCGGTAACGCTTTTGATGCGGCGGTGGCAGTAACGGCAGCACTGGCCGTGGTGGAACCGTACAGCTCCGGTCTGGGCGGCGGCGGTTTCTGGCTGATCCGGGATGCCGGAAAAAATAAAACTATTATGCTGGACGGGCGTGAAACGGCTCCGGCCAAAGCCACCCGGGATATGTATCTGGACAGTGCAGGTAATTATATTGCTAATAGTTCTGTCAACGGACCTCTGGCCGCAGGGATCCCTGGTACTGTGGCTGCTATGGTACACCTGTCGGAACAATACGGGGTACTGCCGCTGGAGCAGGTCTTACAGCCGGCTATACACTACGCTGAACAGGGATTCAGTGTTATGGAACATTATCAGAAAATGGCACAGTTTCGTCTGTCAATACTGCAGTCTTATCCGGAATCCGCCAGAATTTTTCTGCACAATAATCAGGTGCCTGAAATTGGCTATAAGATTATACAGACCGATCTGGCAAAAACCCTGAAGCAGATTGCCAGAACCGGCGGTAAGGATTTTTATCAGGGTTTTACCGCCATTAAAATGGTTAATGCGGTTAAAAAAGCAAAGGGGATCTGGCAGCTGGATGATCTGAAAAACTATCGTCTTAAAGAAAGGCAGCCGATTATATTTAATTATCGTGATATGCAGATTATTTCTGCAGCTCCGCCCTCATCTGGCGGTATTGCGCTGGCCGGTATACTGCAGATCCTGCAGAATTATAATCTGCAGTCTATGGATCAGGCTCAAAAGGTGCATCTGATTGTGGAAGCCATGCGCCGGGCCTACCGGGACCGGGCAGAATATCTGGGGGACAGTGATTTTGTTAAGGTACCGGTTAAGCGTTTAACTCACCCCTGGTATGCCCAGGGTCTGGCTGCCGGTATCCGGCTGGACAAAGCCACGCCCAGTGACCGCCTGCCGGGTATTATTAAAGCGCCGGAAGGACAGGATACTACCCATTTTTCCATTATAGATACCCAGGGCAATATGGTATCTGCCACTATGAGTATTAACTATCCTTTTGGCTCCTGTTTTACTGCCAGGGGAACCGGTGTTTTGCTTAATGATGAAATGGATGATTTTTCAGCCCGCCCCGGCACACCTAATGTTTACGGTCTGGTCGGCGCAGAAGCCAATGCCATTGAACCGGGTAAGCGCCCCTTATCCAGTATGAGTCCCACTATTGTGGAAACCGAACAGGGTGTGGCCCTGATTGGTACCCCGGGAGGCAGCCGTATTATTACCATGGTGCTGCTGGGTATTTTAAGCATGGAGGAGGATTTTGAGCCACAGCAATGGGTCAGCCGTGCTCGTTTCCATCATCAGTACCTGCCGGATAGCATTTTTTATGAGCCGGATGCCCTTTCAGAAGATACCTTGCAGGTATTACAGCATATGGGTCATAAAACCACAGTACTGGATTCGGTTTACGGTAATATGCAGGCTATTGCCTGGGACTATTCCAGAGGGGTAAAAGCGGCTTCCGATCCCCGGGTAGAAGGTGAATCGGTGGTTTTTGATGTACCGGATATGCCATTAGTGAAAAAATAGCAGACAAAAGAAAGGCCCCGATGTTTCCAAAGGGGCCAAAATGTTTTTTCACTTATTTGTACCAACACATTAAAATGTACAAACAGCAAATGGTTAATGCTTGTGAGCCTTTAAATAATACGAGTAAGGAGAACGTATCACTTTAAATTCTCTAACCGTAAAATATCAAACAATATTGGAGAGTAAGAAATATTGCTCAACTTTACATACCTAAATAAAAGCATTTACTGTGCCAACTTTGTCGTTTCTTGAAAACATATAACTATCAGGGGCTTATTAAATGCAAACCCTATCCATGATTTATACCTTGTTGTGATATATCAAACCCGCCACGAAATATCGCGTTATATATCGTGTGGTACCTGAAATATCACTTTAAAAAAACATTTTATATTATTGATTTATAACTGGTGTGCATCCGTTTATTAAGCTTTTATGGACGGACACTAACTAGTCGGTCAGACCAGCTAATAAAAATACCGGGTTCTGCTGAAGTAACATAATATTCAGGATTGCTTAAGATTTATCTGTTAAAATTACAGTTTTTAGATTAATAGGAATTATTTATTATGCATACCGGGAAGATTTCTATATTAGCTGTTCTGGCTTCAGCTTTAACATTATTGGTCAGTGCCAGTGTTTTTGCCCTTGGTGAAGGGCTGGAAAAAGTAACTGACAGCGTAGTTGATGTGGCTAAAGATATTGGCGAAGGTGCGAGTGAGCTGGCTGATGATGTAAAACAGAGTGCCGGTATTGATTCTACAGCAGCAGAAATCAACCAGCGTTCACAGGCCGCTTTACAGAAACTCTATAAATCCAGCCCGTTTGCCCTGGGACTGTCCAAAAAGGCCAAAGCCATTCTGGTTTTTCCTAAAGTCATTAAGGCCGGTTTCGGTGTGGGTGGTCAATATGGAGAAGGTGCACTGTATCAGAGAGGTCGTGTCAATGGTTATTATAGCCTGACAGCCGGTTCCTATGGTCTGCAGATTGGTGCTCAGAAATACGGTTACGCCATGTTTTTTATGGATGATAAGAGTCTGAATTATTTACTGGAGAATAACAGCGGCTGGGAAATCGGTGCAGGGCCTTCTATTGTACTGGTGGATGAAGGTATGGCGCGTTCATTTACTAATACCACTGTGACTGAATCGGTTTATGTTTTTGCCTTTGCACAGGAAGGACTGATGGCTGGACTGGGCATACAGGGTTCCAAAATTTCCAGAATTATGCCAAAGTAAAAAACCACTGATAAGCAGCGTTGGCTTCGGTTCAGGCCGGATAGCGTTATTCCCTGGGCTTATTATCAGGTAAGGTTTTCTCCTGAACCTGATCCGAAAGCTGTATCATCTCATCATATATTTCCCAGGCGGCCATGGCTTCAGTCTGGGAAACTTTCTGTATCGCATACCCCAGGTTAACGACCAGATAATCCCCAATAGCAACTGTTTCGTCCTGCAGCATATACAGACTCACGTCACGCTCAACACCTTTAGCTTCACAACGTGCTGTCAACCTGTCGATTTCAATGACTTTCATGGGTATAGCAAGACACATACGGAGCCCTTATTAAGTGATTGACCAGGTTAAGCTTAACATATTTGAAATATGCTATAACATTGTAAATATCCGCTGCACCTGAAATGATGTTGAGATAGATCATTTATGATTAAAAAAAGTCCAAAAATACTTGATAATTTCCACAAAAAAAGTAATGTTGTTATTAGGAAATGTATACACTTATACATTTTGAGGGGGCTGAATGACTGTTATTCTAGGCATCGGCAATACCTTACTAAAGGACGAAGGTATTGGCATCCATCTTCTCGATTATATTCAAAAAGCTTATCCTCAATGGGAGCAGCAGTTTGATATTCAATTAATCGACGGGGGAACTTTGAGCTTTGATCTGCTCACTCTTATCTGTTCCACCCAACAACTCATCGTTCTGGACGCGGTCCACTTAAAACAGCCCGCCGGCAGTGTGTACTGTCTGCAGGATCAGGCTATGGATCAGTTTCTTGCCCAGCCGGGTAAAAGTGTACACGAAGTTTCCCTGCAGGATCTCTTTGATATGAGCCGTCTAACGGAACAGTTACCCGAACATCGTGCATTGATTGGTATTGAGCCAAAAATCATTGACTGGGGCAGTCAGCTGACTTCAGACGTTAATCAGTCCCTGTCTGCAGCAGGAAATAAAGTTAAACAGGTACTGGAACAATGGGGTGTTATTGACAGCCAGGTTCAGCCATTAAAAGTTAAAAATATATGCAGCACTTATCCGATATAAAAATAGCCGTGGATAATCCGTCACTGGAAACCGGTAACCTGCCCGGTATTCTCAGTGAAATAGAGCAGGCACTGGAAGAACTGCTGAATTCAAAACAGGTACACCGTATTGATTTACGCGCTATGCCATGGTCTGCAGGAGAAGAACATAAGCTGGAACAGATGCTGGGCAGGGGTGAAGTCACAATAGAGCTCAATGCCCTGGGTAAAAGTATTTTTCAGGAGACCCGCTATAGCGGTGTCTGGCTGATCAGTCATTACAATGAGGCAGAGGAGCTTATCGGTAAAATAATTGAAATCAGTTATTTGCCGGATATGGTCTTTGCCCAGCAGGAAGATATCAGCCGGGGACTGGAAAGATTAAAAACACAGCGGAGTCAGGACAGCTAACAGATACAGACAGGGGGAAGGATAATGAGCAAGCAGTCATTACTGGACATGTTACAGCAGCAGGGAATTACCCGGCGGGGGTTTCTGAAATACTGCAGTGCATTGACTTCCTTAATGGCCTTACCTCCGTCCATGATGCCCGCAGTGGCTGCGGCTCTGGAAACGGCCCGGCGTCCTTCGGTGATCTGGCTGTCCTTTCAGGAATGTACCGGCTGTACCGAATCCCTGACCCGTTCCCACAGTCCGACTATTGAAGGGCTGATATTCAACCACATCTCACTGGACTATCATCACACCCTGCAGGCCGCCTCAGGCACCGCAGCCGAACAGGCTCGCGAACAGGCCATGCATGACAACAAAGGTAAGTATCTGGTGATTGTGGATGGTTCCATTCCCCTGGACAACCCGGGCTTTTCCACGATTGCCGGGATCAGTAATGTGGATATGCTGCGTGAAACTGTAGCCAATGCTCACGCTGTGATTGCCGTGGGAACCTGCGCGGCCTATGGCGGTCTGCCTCATGCCAGCCCTAATCCGACCGGCGCTGTTTCAGTGGGAGAACTGGTTAAGGATAAACCGCTGATAAATATCCCCGGCTGTCCTCCCGTACCTACGGTTATTTCCGGTGTGCTGGCGCACTATCTGACCTTTGGCAGTATTCCTGAGCTGGATGAACTGGGCCGCCCAAAAGTCTTTTATGGCCAAAGTATTCATGATCGCTGCTATCGCCGGTCTTTTTATGACAAGGGCAAGTTTGCCATGAGCTTTGATGATGAAGGGGCCAGAAAAGGCTGGTGTCTGTACCGGCTGGGCTGTAAAGGTCCCATGACCTATAACGCCTGCGCTACGCTGAAATGGAATCAGCAGACTTCCTGGCCGGTGGAATCAGGGCATGGCTGTCTGGGCTGTTCAGAACCTGACTTCTGGGATGCCGGCAGCTTCTACAGGGCTCTGTCTATTCCCGATGGTGATTATGCAAAAGCTGCCGGATATGCGGTGGCGGCTGGTGTCGCTGTGGGGGCTGTGGCCGGGGTAATGAACCGCTCAACTAAAGCTTCTGCGGTATCTCAGCACAGCCCGGTGTCAGTGGATGATTTTTCAGTCAATAAAAATAATAACCAGGAGGGCTAAGTATGGATATCAGCAATGCCAATGAGTTCCTGATATGGACACGGGGCAGTGGTTTTAATATTGCTGTCAGTATATTTATTATTGGTGTGCTGATCCGGATCCTGGAAATTGTCCTGCTGGGCAGAAAACAGGATTTAGCCGAACCCAGAGGGACAGAATGGGGACCTGGATTTAAAAATATTCTCAGCCGTTCCCTGGTGGATAAGGGAACCTTCAGACGTTCACCTTTTGTGGTGGTCGTGGGTTATATCTGGCATATCGGTTTTTTTGTCTGCCTGCTGTTATTTGTACCCCATATTGAATTGCTGCATGCCACGCTGGGCATTAAGTGGCCCGGTCTGCCCAACCCGCTGGTGGACAGCGCAGCGGCTGTGACCATGTTTGCCATGCTGGCGCTGCTGATTCATCGGCTGATGCATCCGGTTATGAAATTTCTCAGCACTTATGAAGACTACCTGGTCTGGCTGCTGACCTTTTTGCCCTTGCTGACGGGTTATATCGCTTATCACAGAATGATAAATCCCTATCCTGCGGCACTGGGTCTGCATCTCTTAAGTGTGGAATTATTACTGGTGGTGTTTCCGTTTACCAAACTGATGCATGCCTTTACCCTGTTTCTGGCTCGCTGGTACACCGGTGCAATGATGGGACGCAAGGGGATTGAATCATGACTACACAATTAAACATAGCAAAAGGGATCAATGCCTTAAAAGAACAGATTGATGCACCTACTGCTGCGTTTTTCAGCAGCTGTGTACACTGCGGACTGTGTGCGGAAGCCTGCCTGTTTTATACCGAAACCAGCGATCCCCGTTATACTCCGATAAACAAGGTAGAACCTTTAAAGCGGGTCTGGGAAAGTGAATTTACACTCTGGGGCAAGCTGAAAAAAGTGCTTGGACTGCACAAACCCGTGACCGATGAACTGCTGGCAGAATGGGAACCGCTGATTTATGACGGCTGTACCCTGTGCGGGCGCTGCTCCATGGTCTGTCCGGTCGGTAATGATATTTCCACCATGATCCGTAAAGTGCGTGAAGGCATGGTGGCTTCTGATCATGCCCCGGAAGGGCTGGTGGGTGCCAGTACCCGGGCAGTTAAAATCGGCAGCCCCATGGGGGTACGTCTGAAAGCACTGGAAGCACAGATCCGCCATATTGAAGCTGATACCGGATTAACTATTCCAATCGATGTGCAGGGGGCTGATTATATGGCCTTGCTGTCGTCTATGGAGATCATTAATTTTCCGGAATACATTGAGTCACTGGCAAAAATCTTTAAACAGGCCGGGATCAGCTGGACTTTGAGCTCCGAAGCGTTTGAAGCCACTAATTCCGGGATTCAGATCGGCAGCAGTGATATTGCCCGTGAGCTGGTGCAGCGGGTGGTAGACGGTGCTGAAAAACTACAGATTAAATATGTGATCAGCCCGGAATGCGGCCATGCCTATACGGCCATCCGCTGGGACGGCCCTAACCTGATTGGACGACCCTACCCGTTTAAAGTGGTGCATATTCTGGAATTGCTGGATCAGCTGCGCCAGAGCGGCAGGCTGAAAACATCGGGCCAGTACAGCAAACGGCTGACCTTCCATGATCCCTGCCAGATAGTACGCAAGGGCGGCGTCGAAGCACAGCCCAGGCATCTGCTGGGACTGGTGGCCAGTGATTTTGTGGAAATGGCCGATCACGGCAAAATGAACTGGTGCTGTGGCGGCGGTGGCGGTGTCAGCGCCAATGAAAGGGCGGATGAAATTCGTCTGACTGCCTTTAAGCGGAAAAAAGCCCAGCTGGATGAAGTCAATGTAGAAGTCATGGTCACCGCCTGTGCTAACTGCCGGCTGGTTCTGGAAGAAGGTCTGGAAGAAAACAATATGGATATTCCGGTCATCGGCCTGAGTGAACTGATATCCGATCATCTGACAGAAGAATAACAGGGAGAATAAAATGAGTGAACGTGTTGTTGTCGATCCCATTACCCGAATAGAAGGGCATCTGAGAATTGAAGCGCAGATGGAAGGGGATAAAATAGCTCAGGCTTATTCTGCCGGAACCATGGTGCGCGGAATAGAACTGATTCTGCAGGGACGTGATCCGAGAGATGCCTGGGCCTTTACCCAGAGGATCTGCGGGGTGTGCACACTGGTGCATGGTATTGCTTCTGTCAGAGCCGTGGAAAATGCCCTTAACTATCCTGTTCCGCCTAATGCCCAATTAATTCGTAACTTAATGATTATGGCCCAGTATGTTCATGATCACGTGATGCATTTTTACCATCTGCATGCTCTGGACTGGGTTGATGTAGTGTCTGCGCTGGACGCCGCTCCCAAAGCCACCTCGGAGCTGGCACAGTCCATCAGTCAATGGCCCAAATCATCGCCCGGCTATTTTGCAGACATGAAAAAGAAATTAAAAACCTTTGTAGAAGGCGGGCAACTGGGTATTTTTGCCAATGGTTACTGGGGGCACCCCGCTTATAAACTGCCACCGGAAGCCAATCTGATGGCAGTATCCCATTACCTGGAGGCCCTGAGCTGGCAGCGTGATGTAGTCAAACTGCATACTATTTTTGGTGGTAAAAACCCGCATCCTAATTTTCTGGTGGGCGGTGTAGCCTCAGCCATTGATTTAAATTCTGATTCATCCATTAATATTAAAAAACTGTCCCAGGTACAGAACGTTATAAATGAGATGCAGACCTTTGTGGACCAGGTTTATGTGCCTGATACCCTGGCCATTACCTCATTTTATAAAGACTGGGGCCAAAGAGGTGAAGGTCTGGGCAACTTCCTGTGTTATGGTGATCTGCCTGCTACCTCCATGGATGATCCCTCCAGCTTCTTTTTACCATCCGGTGTGATCCTGAATCGGGATCTGTCCACTGTGCATCCTGTGGATCTGAATAATGATGCGGAGATTCAGGAGTTTGTCAGCCATTCCTGGTATGACTACAGCAAGGGTAAAAACAGCGGACTGCATCCTTATGACGGTGAAACCGATCTGAACTATACCGGTCCCAAACCTCCTTATAAACACCTGGAAGTGGACAAGAGCTATTCCTGGCTTAAATCACCACGCTGGAAAGGCATACCTATGGAAGTCGGGCCGCTGGCAAGAGTGTTAACTCTGTATGCCAAAGGTCATAAACAGACCAGAGAGCTGGTGGGTATGACGCTGAAAAAACTGGATTTACCGGTACAGGCTCTGTATTCCACTTTAGGACGTACTGCGGCCAGAACCCTGGAAACCAAAATTATTGTGGACGGTATGCAGGGTATGTATGACCAGTTAATAGCCAATATTAAAGCCGGAGACATTAAAACCTTTAATGAAACACTCTGGGAACCATCCACCTGGCCCAAAAAAGCACAGGGAGTAGGCTTTATGGAAGCCCCAAGGGGAGCGTTAGGTCACTGGATAGTCATAGAAGATCAGAAAATTGTCAATTATCAGGCGGTGGTACCCAGCACCTGGAATGCCGGTCCCAGGGATCAGCAGGGTAAACCGGGCGCTTATGAAGCAGCTCTGCAGGATAATCACCAGTTGTATGATGCTAAACAGCCCATAGAAATCCTGCGCACCATACACAGCTTTGATCCCTGTATTGCCTGTGCGGTGCATGTAACTGCTCCTGACGGGGAAGAGCTGGTTAAGGTGAAAGTGACATAAAGGAAAAATTATGGTTATTACAAATGACAAAGAGCTTAAACAGGCACTGAAAAAGTTACCTGTTGAAGACCAGAGACAGCTTGCTGCCCGGTTTGTTGAAAGCGTTCTGTATCTGAGTAATGAGCCGATTGTTAAACGGGCACTGGATGTGGCAAAAAACAGGGAACGTACACTGGTAGAATTTGAAGATGCCTATAAAAATGTAAAATCTCTGGCAGTAAAAACTTATACTGCCTGCGGAGAAAATGCTGACTGGTCTGCTCAGGCAGCCCATTTTGTAGCACAAGCCGCTAAAGCCTGTTTAACACCGGAAGATCAGCTGGCTCCAAAACAGAGCCTGGCATGGCAGAGTGCCATACAGGCACGCATGGCAAAAAACTGTGCCATGATAGAAAACGAAGAAGAAGTTATTGATAACGAAGCTCAAAAACAATATCAGATAGTTAACGAGGCTGGTTCTTAAAAAGCTGAAGGGGAAGGCATATGTCAAATTCACAAACCGGCATAGCACGTAACTCCAAAGGATACCTGCTCGATTTTAATGCCTGGGACAAAAATATAGCCCTTGAGCTGGCCAAAGAAAGCGGACTGGAGTTAACCGATTGTCACTGGAAAGTGATTAATTTTTTAAGGGATTATTACGAAGAATATGGAATAGCCCCCGATGCCAGGGAAATTATTCATAAGCAGGGAAATATACTTTTACCGGGTGTTCAGTGCAAAAGAAAAGACCTGGAAAAATTATTTGCTGACGGCGGCTGCAAGCTGGCCTGTCAGATAGCAGGACTGCCTGACTGCCATTGCCGCGGTGTATAAAACAAAGATAAGTTAATAACTCGCCGGCTCTTATTTCTTTTTGCAGGGACTGGCTTTATGCTGCTGTTCCTTGCAGGGTGTTAAATCACCGTGCCTGTGCTGTTGCTCCTGGCTGTCATGCAGAAGTTTATCTGTGTTATTTATACTGGTCTGTCGGTTGTATTGAGTTTCGTGCTGAATATTTTCAAAACTCATATGGTTGGGATGAGCATAAGCGTTAATACTGTACAGTGTGGAAAAAGCCAGACCGGACAGAACGATGGTGGGTAAGATTCTGGTACTCATTTTAAGTCCCCTTATAACACTTTAATGATGTGTTTTTTTAGAGCTAAATCAGTAGTTAGTGATAAACAAATGCTTGTTTCTCTGGCTGATTTATTCTGTTACAATCTCGCCTCTATTATATAACAATCCCCTGTCTGATCCATGTTTTTTTCCGCTCAACGCCAGCAGTTTTTCAAACCACTGACCAGTAAATACCGTGAACAGGTGGCTGAATGTCTGCGCCTGCTGTATGAGCGCCAGTACAGCGCCAATGCCGACTATGGTGAGTCTTTACGGCGGGAACAGTTAATCGAAATTTTTGAAGAAGCCCTGGCACGAACCCCTTTAACGGAACTGGATGATGCTGAGACAGAGGATGGCGATTTATCTGCACTGCGTTTTAAAAATGTCCGTGAACAGGCCGGCTGGACATTAAACCTGCTGGTGGAAAACGGCTGGATAGAAAAACAGGTGGATCAGGTTACCTTTCAGTCCACCTATCCTTTCAGCCGGATGGGGCGCCTGTTTACCCAGCCGCTGGTCGAGGCCAACAGTACCCGGGTACGCACCCGGCATCGAAATACCCGTAATACCCTTAATGCTCTGGAAGCCTTTCTTAATCGCGGCGAGGCACATGATCTGCTGGATGCCTACGAATACTCGGAACGTATTATTACTGATTTTACCGATGTGATTGCCGAGCTGGAAGACTGTAAACGGGAGCTGGTTAAGGAAGTAGAAGCACAGGTTATGGTGCAGCAGGCCTCAGAGCACTTTTTTGACTTTATGGAAAAACGCTTTCAGCCTGATCTTGCTATACGTCTGTCAGCAGACAGTGTGGAGAAGCACCGGGATCAGATTGAACAGACCATCGCCCGTATCCGCAGAAAACGTAAAGACTTTAAAGCTCAGGCAGAAAAAAGACTGAGACAGCTGGCACCGGAACTGCTGCAGTCAGCCCAGCAGTCCGTATTATGGCATATACTGGACACTATTGAACTGCGTATGCGTAAAGCCTCAGATACCATGCTGCCGGCCCTGCGTCGTGCCCTGCAGAACTTTACCAAACGGGCTGATATTATTATCCGGCAGATTGCGTACCTGGGCGCACAGAATCAGAGCAATATTCTGAATGTACTGGACAGCCTGAAAAATGACCGGCCGGAAGATGTGCAAAGCCGTCTTAAACAGGCGGCCGCCATGATGTCACCCATGAACCTGAGACTGATTGATCCCCGGCAGGTGGTTCTGAGTGAACGCAAGGTGAAACAGTCAGTAGATACCGAACTTGCAGAAGAACAGCCGCTGGATGAAAAGGCCCTGCAGGAACTGAAAATAACACAGATGCTGGAGCAGGCCTTCAGTATCCGTAACCAGGAATTAAAAGACTATATTATCCGCAGTATGCGTGATAAAAAACAGCTCAATATTTCAGAACTGCCGGTATCCAGCGCGGATGATTTACTGGCCATGGCACACGCCATTGAACTGGGCGCCGTTAATCAGAACAGTTCGGATTATGCCTTTTTAGTAGAACCGCTAAAACGACAGGCAAAAAATACTTACTTTAAACAGTTTGACGAGTTTTCCATTACCATGATTAAAAAAGATTCTGCAGAGTGAAATAACGACTATGATAAGCGACCTGTTTGCCGAACAACTGGAACAGAAAAACTACATCCAGGAAGAATTTTCCGAGCTGCTGATCCGTCTGCTGGATTACGGTGTCCTGTGCCGGGATGAAAGCCAGGTAGAAGAACAATTGTATGATCGATTTGTGCAGCTAAAAGACCAGGTGGAAGATTACCTGCAGATCATCGGCGTGCGTATCCTGCATGATGAGCGTTTTAACTATGTTCGTATTTACCCGCCCGGCGCCCAGGTGCCCGGCCTGCCGGATGAAGTGGACCAGCCGTTTAACAGCGGCTTTCGTCAACGGCTGTCGCAACTGGATGTAGCCGTGATTCTGGTACTGCGGGCCGAATATGAAAAGTCCCTGCGTGAAGGCCAGATAGACGAAAACGGCTGTGTTATGCTGTCTATGGAAGCACTCAGTCTGGGTATGCATAACCTGTTAAACCGCAGCCTGCCGGAAACTCAGACAGAACGGGCCCGGCTGCTGAGCCGATTAAAACAGCTGCGCCTGATCTGGTTTAAAAATGATGAAAGCGAAGATCATGCAGACAGCTGGTTAAAAATACGGCCTACCATTAACAGCTTTGTAAGTGATGAAGCCCTGTCTGTTCTGCTGGATAATGAATAAAGACAGCTCCGGACTTTTTTATAACCTGTACCAGACTTAAATCGAGTAGTTAAAAGCACCTGATATGTTTGTTAAAAAATTTATATTTATTAACTGGGGTAATATCCCCTTACTGGAATTTGAATTCGGGCCGGTCAATTTATTCTCCGGCGGTAACGGCTCGGGTAAGACGACCGCAGCGGACGGCATACAGACCATTATGACCGCCGCCCATGAAAACCTGTATAACTACAATCCCGGTCAGGATGAAACCACCCAGCGTGGACGCCGCGGCAAACAGGTACGCACCCTGGCCTCCTATGTGCTGGGCTGTGATGACGGCAGCTATGCTCGCCCTAAAGCGACCGACGGCTATCTGGTGGCTGTTTTTCATCCAACTGAAGGTGAAAGTGCTGAGCCATTTACGGCGGTAATGGGTATGCGGGCACATCTGGATCAGACAGGCGTTATGAAACAGGCGCGTCTGGATGAACTGAGCTTTTTTATTCTGCAGGGAGAAATCCTGTCGCAGAATGATTTTATTGAGCAGCAGCATATTATACCCATAACCGATATTTTTAATCGCCTGAAACAGCAATTTGGTACCAGAGTAGTAGAACAGTACAGCAAAAAGCGACCCTACCTAAGGCGTCTGTATGCAGCCTTGAAAGGCAAGAAGGATGCAGTCTCTGATCGTGAGGCCATGCATGCGGCAAAAACCTTTTCCTCATTTATGGCCTATAAGCCGGTAAAGAGCATTAATGATTTTGTGGCCCATGAAATTCTGGAACGCAAGGATATGGGGGATGCCATTCGCGATATTTCCGAAGCCATGAAAACCATTCATGGTATGGAAGAAGATGCCCGCGCCATTATCCGCTCTATCGAAACACTGGATAAAACCGGTGCCGTCTGCCAGCAGTATATCACTCAGTGGGTTAACTGGATTGTGGCTCAATACACAGAAGCCAGGCGTCAGTCACTGGTTAATCAGAATCATTATCTGCAGGCCAAGAAACAGCAGCAGGCCATCAGTCATAATATTACTGAGCATGAGCAGAAAATTCGGGTCACCAAAGACCGCTATAAACAGGCTCACCAGGATATTGTCCGTCTGGAGGCCAGTAGGCAGGGTATTAAGGCTCTAAAGGATAAGGATGAACTGAACGCCAGCATTGAGCAGTATAATCAGAATATTACCGCTCAGAGCCGTCCACTGCTGGAACAGCAGTTTAGACTACAGACCAATACGGATAACTGCAAAGCGCTTTATGACAACCTGAAAGCATCCAGTATCGGTATTGATATCCCGGCTTTTGACAATAAGGAGCTGCTTAAGCAGCTCCGCGCTATTGTGGATCTGAAAGAAAAATCAGAGATTGACATGCATAGTCTTATGGGTAACGACTGGATTGATGTGTTACCGCTTGAACAGCATCTGGATAATGCCCTTGAAGTCGAGCAGGAACATAATAAACTGGTTACCCTGCTGCACAGCAATGAGCTTACGGTCGGCAGCAGCTTACGGGATCAATTGCAGAGACTAAGCCATCAGCAGGATGCTCAGTTACAGCAGTACCAGCAGAAAATACAGAGCAAACAGCAGGAAATTGATGCCCTGCATAAGCACAGAATAACCTATCCGCCTTATGTTCAGAGCGCACTGAAAATTATTCGCCAGCAGTGTCCTGAGGCCGATCCCAGAGTATTGTGTGATTATATTGAGGTCACTGAACCGCAATGGCAAATGGCTATAGAAGGTTATCTGGGCGGCGCACGCTTTTCTATTCTGGTGGCAGAGGAATATGAAGCACAAGCCATACAGGCGGTACGCAGTCTGCCCGGAGGCAATCGTAACCGCGCCAGAGTGATTCAGGGCAGCCGGGCACGGGCGGATATGCAGCGCCTGTCAGTTAAAAAAGATTCGGTGGTGGAAATTCTTCGCTTTGAACACAAAATTGCCGAATATTATATTAAGGCTTCCTACGGCAATGTGGTGCGGGTAGCCGATGCTCAGGCTCTGCGTATGACTCCCAGAGGGATTACGGCCGATGGGCTGGCCTCCGGCAGTTATAGTATGTGGCGCTGCGATTTGCCCGATTCTGAACTGGTGTTTGGTCAGGGCGCCAGGGAACGGGCTCTGATTGCTAAACAGGCAGAACTGGATAAACTGCATAACGAAGCCGATAAGCTGCAGCGTATCGTGCGCCAGAACCGGGAACTGTTTAGCGCAGTGGAGAATATTAAGGCGCTGGACTATGTCAGCATTATTACCCATATGCTGGATCAGCACAGGAAGCTGCAGCAGGCAGAAAAAACACTGGCCGAACTGGATTTAAGCGACTATGAATCACTGGAGCAGGAATTAGCACAGCGCCAGCAGGAATATGAGACCCTGGAAAAACAGAGAGAGGAGCTGACTCAGGAACTGGGCGGTTTAAAAGTCGAACAGAAAAAAATCACCGAACGGGTTAAAAATCTGGATAAGGAGCAGGACAAACTACAGAGCGTTCTGGAAGAAAAAGAACAGGCCGTAGAACAGATTGCCCGTATTGACACTGCTTTTAAACCGGATCAGGCACTGGAACAGGCGGATAAACAGGCACAGCAGGCCGGCAGTGAACTGGATTTCAGCGATGAACTGGACAATCTGCAGATGCAGCTGGCAGAACAGATTCTGGCAATTGAAACCAGTATTATGGAGCATAATCAACTATGCAAGAGCTACGATGCCATTGAATCAAGCCATCATGCTTTTGAGCGCAACAGCCTGGAATATTTTAAACAGATACAGCATCTTTCCGAGCAGGTGGATAATATTAAAAACCGCCTGAAAAATAATGTCCTGGCTGAAAAACAGGAAAAACTGACTGCCTTAAAAGAAGATTTTAATACCGCCTTTGTCACCAATTTATGTCATTCCATATATCAGGCGATAAATGACGGCAAACGTATCCTGGATGATTTAAACAGAGAGCTGGAACATCATCGTTTCGGTACCGATCAGGAGCGTTTCCGCTTTGCTTATACCTGGGTGCCGGAATTTCGGGAATACCACCGCTTTTTTAAGGAAGTGATTAACCAGCCTAATCTGGGTGATGGAACCACACTGTTTAATGCGGAACTGTCAGAAAACGCTCAGGCTGTCCGTGACAAACTGATGGCCATGCTGCTCGATGACGATGAACAGAAAGCCGCCAGGGAACTGGAACGCATCAGTGACTACCGCAATTACCGTAACTATGAAATTTACAAGGAACCAGAAGGCAAGGAACCTATTCCTCTGAGCCAGTACGGTACCGGCTCAGGCGGACAACTGGAAACCCCGGCTTATATTATCCGTTCGGCAGCCATAACGTCAGCCTTCAGATTCAATGAAGGTGACAGCCATCTGCGTATGGTTATGGTGGATGAGGCTTTTTCCAAAATGGATGAAGCCCGCTCCAGAGAGGTCATTGACTATCTGACCAATACCCTGGGACTGCAGCTGATCTTTATTATGCCCACCAGTAAGTCCGGGCCGTTTATGGATATTATCAGCAATCAGTTTGTTTTCAGTAAATGTCCGGTCTCCCAGCCGCGTGGCGAACTCAATACCCGTATGCTGGTGGACAGAAAAATATGTGATCAGGATAAGCTGAAACAGCTCTGGGCACGACACAGAAAAACCATCCGTCATCAGGCCATGCTGGATTTTATGGAAGATTTATAAAGCTCTCACCCTGCTCTGGTTCCCACGCATATGCGTGAGAAGCAGAAAAATATCTAACCTTTAAGCGGAATAGAAATGAATATTGACGATTTTTTAAATAAACTAAAAACCACCCCGGAAGCCATTGAATTTAGGGAGACAATGGCGGTTATTGATAATAACTATGAATTCAGCCCGACATCCTTTATGAATGGCGCACTTTATAATGAAGCTGGAGAAAATAACGGCTCCTGTAAGCTGTTTTCCTTTGCACAATTACATAAGCTCTCAGAACAGGAAACCCTGGCCTGCTTCGGCGCCTATTACCGAGATGATGTCCTGAAAAAACCTGATGCAGACAACCATCAGAATATCCGCAATTTTATGCAAAAGGGATGGGCAGGTATAAAAATGGCTGGAAAAGCTCTTAGCCCGAGAAGCCATTAGCTCAAGAAGTCTTTAATTAAAAAACAGGTATAGTTTCAGCAGGGATTGGCATGGTAGATTTCCTGATCCACAAAACACTGATATTCTTTAAGAGCGGGAAGAAGTATTTCGTCCGTGTAGTGACAGCCAGTCTGTTTCGGAATAATCTGACCGCCTTTGCGGGTTTGTTTGGCACGATGACACCTTCCGGCTAACAGGCGCTCCAGCATGGGCTGGTAACCGTTTTGCCATGCGGTAAGTTGTGGAAATAGCTCTCTTAAGGCTTTTAATATGGCCAGCCCGGTATAATCCAGATCACCCCAGAAATAATAAGCAGGTTCAGAAGAGCTTTCCCGGTACCAGTGCTGTTCTAACTGTCTAAGTGTGCCCTGTGAATCCTGGCTGTTAATAATACTAAAGACAACACTGTTTCTCTGACGAATATTTTTGCACGAGGCTTTAAAGCCGTAGCTGTAAATGACGGCCTGATCTTCAGGAGAAGTGGCACAGTACTCGAGAAAGGTATCCTGGTTTTCAATAAATAAAATGCTGCGAATCGTCTGCGGGAGATAAGCGTTTATAATCAGTGGGCGGGTTACTATATTTGGGTATAGTGATGGAAAAAGCTGTGCTATCAGATTGCTATGGCTGTCCAGAAATTTGGAATCGGATAAAAAACATTTACAGGACAACTGTCTCAGACTTAATGGTTTTTTTAAGTTTTGCCCAATACAGATTAAACCCTCTATAATCTGTTCAGCACTCCAGCCGCCTTTTTTCAGCGGTGTATCCAGTAAAATAACGTGATCTTCAAAAGATTTCTGATGCTGGCAGACCAGCTGATTCCAGTGACTGATTTCAGGATCAATGCGGGGGCGCTGTAGCCACTGCCGTACTAATTCTTCCTTGCCAGGATTAAACACCAGCCGGGCCCGATCATAAATCACATCCTGAGCATAATGGTTTCTGGCCAGTTGTAGTTTAAAGATTCCTTCTTTTTCAGCCAGTTGTTTAATACAGGACCAGATAAAATCTGCATTTTCATCAAAACGATAAAGTGATTTGAACAGTGGGTTGCTCTTTTTTATATGTAGAACCGGCGCTCTTTGACGGGTGTCAAAGCCCTGCTTATCCAGCTGAGTAATAAACCAGTTTAAAACAGCCTGGATTTCTGTCTGTTCAGTCACAAAAATAGGTGGTTTTATTGAGTTCAAGGTTAATAATAAAACTAATAACTGGAATTACAAAAAGAAACAGACTAACATAAATCTAACTTTGAGTATAACCGGGCTTCTGAACTGTACTGGTTTTACAACAGAGATAGAATATGTCGGGCTCAGGATGAGCCGGCTTAAAATAATAATTAATAAACATCCAGCTATTTAATGTTTCTGTGCCTGCTTTAAGCGGTAATAGACAGCATATTCTGTATTATTTCAGATGGTTGAGTAGCTGTGTATTAAACAGGTCTTTTCATAATTATGGTGTTTTTAAAAGATAATTTTTTAGTTTTATGCTTTTCACTGGTTTTATCCACTTCCAGCTTTGCCGATGAAGGTTTTCCCGGCAGAGCAAAATATCCGGATGTTCCCTATATTTCCTTAAGTGATTTTTATCAGGGCTATATGGAAGATAAATATCTGGTAGTGGATGCCAGAAGTCCCTTTGAATACAAGGTTATTCAAATTAAGGGTGCTTTCAATGTACCGGTTAATTCGGACAGTTTCTATAAAGATATTAATGAACTGGCAAAAACTACTGATAAGACCATTGTGTTTTACTGTAACGGCCGGCGCTGTATGAAATCCTTTAAAGCCGCGGTGAAGTCTAAACTATCTAATATCCTGGTATATGATGCCGGGATGTTTGAATGGGCACAACAATATCCTGAACAGTCGGTACTTATGGGCGAGTCGCCCCTGCCGGTTGATAAGCTGATCCCCAGCAGTAAGCTGAAAGAACATTTTATACCACTGGCTAAATTTGAAGAGCTTATTCCTCAGTCCATATTAATTGATGTGCGGGATCTGAAAGATCGACGTGGCAATGGCCTGTTTTTGCTGGCAGACAAGTCGGCTCCTCTTAGCAGACCGGAAAAGCTGGAAAAATATGTTAATAAAGCCATTGCAGAAGACAAAATATTGCTGGCCTATGATAATGCTGGTAAACAGGTTCGCTGGCTGCAGTATTACCTTGAGAAAAAAGGCGTAAACAAATATTATTTTATGCAGGGCGGTGCAAAATACTATACCTATAAATAACAATTTATTTATAGGTTTTCAGTACCCGGGTATCTGTGCGGTGATGCATAACAGCTTTCATTAAGGGAAGAACGGCAATGCATGGTGTTGAACACAGTTCAGGGGTTATTTTCGGCTGGGATCCGTTCTGGGTTTCTACTGCTATTTTTATAATGACCTATGCGGTGGTTATCAGTGAACGAGTCAACCGTGCCATTGTTTCCCTGCTGGGGGCTGCCATGATGATCATGCTGGGGGTTATTAACCAGCAGGCGGCGATACGCGGAGTGGACTTTAATACCATTGGTCTGCTGACCGGCATGATGGTGATAGTCACCATTACCCGGCGTACCGGGGTGTTTCAGTATATTGCCATATGGGCAGCTAAAAAAGTTCAGGCTTCTCCCTGGGGAATTATGCTGATGCTGTCGGTGGTAACAGCATTATTTTCTGCCCTGCTGGATAATGTGACTACGGTTTTACTGATAGCACCGGTTACCCTGCTGATCACTCAGGAACTGGATATACCGCCTTTTCCTTTTCTGTTTTCTGAAATATTTGCTTCTAATATCGGCGGTGCCTCCACCTTAATCGGTGATCCGCCTAATATTATGATTGGCTCTGCAGTTAACCTGACTTTTAATGATTATGTGGTTAATCTGATGCCGGTAGCCATTGTGGTGATGGCAGTAAATCTGTTTATTGTTTACCTGATCTGGGGTCGTAAGCTCTCGGCCAGTGCTGAAAAACGCCAGCAGGTTATGAGTTTTGATGAACGTCAGGCACTTAAAGATATTTCCTTGCTGAAACGCGCCTTATTTGTTCTGGCACTGGTGCTGCTGCTGTTTATGAATGCCCATAATCTGGGCCATGAACCGGCAACCATTGCCATGGGCGGGGCGGCATTATTAATGCTGCTGGATAATCTGGGCCGTTCTGCCCATGCTCAGGCATCCAATGTAGATCAATGTTTTCAGGAAGCAGAATGGATCACCATATTCTTTTTTGTGGGTCTGTTTATTGTAGTAACCGGTATTGAACATTCAGGTGTACTGGCTTATCTGGCCGAACAGATGCTGGCAGCGACGGGTGGGGATTTTAATGTTACAGTGGTGGCTGTACTCTGGTCGTCTGCTATTATCTCGGCCCTGGTAGATAATATACCCTTTGTTGCCACTATGATCCCTATGATTAAATCTATGGCCCCTGCTTTTGGCGGAGAGGCTGTATTAATGCCCATCTGGTGGTCTCTGGCACTGGGGGCCTGCCTGGGTGGTAATGGCTCGCTGATTGGTGCCAGTGCCAACCTGATTGTGGCGGGTTATGCAGAAAAAGCCGGTTTTCCTATTACCTTTTTAAAATTTATGGCCTATGCCTTTCCCTTAATGATTGTCAGTATTATTATTTCCCATTTATATATTGCCTGGCGCTTTCTGTAGCTCTGTCAGGTTTTGTGGAGTCAGAATATGACGAGTATGAATATCAGTGACATTATTATACCGACCAGCTGTATACAGGCAGGGGACAGTGTTAAACATTTCTTTGAATTGTGCATCAGGGAAAATATCCCTGCTTTGCCCTTTAGAGATACCGATGGGAGTATTAAGGGCTTTGTGACGCTCAGAGAAGTGATGGGCAGAGACTGCCTGCCCAATTACCTGGTGGAACTGGCGGGTATTTTAAGCAATGATATGAACTGTGTATCTAAAGCCACAGAAAAAATTACCCGTCTGTTCCGGAAAACCGTAGATGAATACCTGGAAGAACCGATCTTGTTTATTGCCTCAGATGCTATTTTAATACGCGTGGTGGCCTTAATGGAAAAACACGCTACCGATTTTTTATTTGTTGCGGATGATGGTCAAAACTGTTCTGGTGACTACAGGGGGATTGTTACCCGCTATGCTGTTGCCAGAAAAATGCTGCAAATAGCGGAGCAATAAGTCTGCTGATACGGCTTTTGAGCCCATATTTACAAATTAATTTGCAGGATCATGAAACTTTCTGGAAATACCCCGGTCTATATATCAAGTAGTCCATAAAGTTGTTTTATATCGCTTTGTGAACACTTCACTTAATCCCTCTTTTCTTGTACCCCACCTCCCAGTGGGGTTTTTTTTGCTTAACACTCTCAGCATGTTTATACTTGAGTGAATTGATCAGTTTTTCAATTCCCCAAATATATGGATTTATTAAACATTCTTCATAAGTATTCAGCTGTTTTTATTACTGGATTGCTGATCCTGGCTGGTCCGCAAATACGGGCTGAGCAGGAACAGCACCTTCCGGAAACGTTGGAATCAGTAAAAACAGAACAGCAAACTTTCAGTACGACAGAAGATAAAGGCATTCAGGATTCGTCACGGATAGTGCTGACAGTTTCGGAACAGGAATGGTTAAAGGCTCATCCTGTTATTGATATTGGTGTTGATGGAAACTGGCCGCCGATAGATTTTCTGGATGCTGTTGGGCATCACAGCGGCATTGCCCATGAATTTCTGCAGCGAATGTCACAGATGCTGGGTGTCCGATTTAACCCGGTGCCGGGGCCAACCTTTAATAAAATGCTCAATAAAGTTAAGAGTGGACAATTAAAGGTTGGCATGACGATTGTAGAAACACCACAACGCCGCCAGTCTCTCTGGTTTACCGATCCTTATTTCACCGCTCATAAAATTATTGTCTCCAGGCGTTCATCGCAGCAGTTTCGAAGTCCGAATGAGCTTTCAGGCAAAACCGTGGCCATGGAAGAAGGTTATTACAGTGTTGATTTAATTAAGAAAAAATACCCGAATATCAGTCTGAAATTACTCCCCTCTACACTGGATGCCCTTAATGCAGTTTCCTGGGGACAGGCCGATGCCTATATTGGTAATGGGGTTGTGGTTGAATGGTTAATTAATGAATATCAGATTGCTAACCTGAATATCAGTGGTCAGGCTGGACTAAAACCGTCCAGACAACGCTTTGCTGTGTATAAAGACAATGCCTGGCAACCGCTGGTGGGGATCATCAATAAGGCCTTATCCGGGATAACTGAAGCGCAGAGAAAAACTATATTTAAAAAATGGGTTGGCTTTGCCTCCAAAGCAGAAGATCTTAAATTAAGGATTAAACTGACAGAAACAGAATACCGCTGGTTAAAACAGCATCCCGATATTCGTCTGGGGATAGACAGGCAGTGGCCGCCGGTGGAGTTTGTCGATCACAAAGGTCAGTACAGAGGGCTGTCTTCAGATTTTATAAAAATATTTTCACAGGCATTTGATGTCAATATTGTAGATGATACCCTTTTGACCTGGGAGCAGGTGATAAAGCAGGCCAGAGAACATCGCCTTGATCTGCTTCCAGCGGTACTTAAAACGCCGGCAAGGGAAAAATATCTGAATTTTACCCGCCCTTATCTTAATTTTTCGACAGTAATTTTTGTTAATCAGGACAGGATTCATACTACCACACTGCAGGATTTGCACGGCAAAAAAGTGGGCATTGAAGAATCCTATGCCGTCCGTGAATTAGTGCACAGGGATCATCCTGAAATCAGGCTGGTTACGGTAAAAAATAACAAAGATGGTCTGGATCAGGTGGCACTGGGCAAAATTGATGCTTATATCGGTAATCTGACCACCAGCAGTTATCTGCTTAATAAGTTTGGCATAAGTAATGTTAAGGTGGGCGGTACCACACCCTATGCCATGGATCTTAGAATGGGTGTTAGAAAAGACTGGCCGGAACTTGTTAGCATCCTTAATAAATACCTCAATGCCCTGAGTGAAGAAGATATTGCCCGCATTCGCCATAAATGGTTAACGGTTACATATGACATCCAGGTGGATTACAGTACCATCCGTAATACTATTATTATTGCCGGGCTGTTATTGCTGCTGAGTTTTTCCTGGATTGTGTATTTTCGGCAGAAAAACACCGCCCTGCAGCGCAGTGAAGAACAGCTGAATCAAATTATTAATACCGTACCCCTGGCCATTATGATGACTGACGACAACGGTACCATTATCCGTGCCAATAGCTTTGCCGAAGATCTTATGAAAAGCGAAGACACGGTAGTAGGACAGAATATCACCCGTTATTACTATGAGCCGGAACAAAGAAAATCCGTTATTCAGATGCTCAGTCAGCATAAAAGAATTAGGAACCAGCAGATATATTTTCAAACCACTCGAAACAAAGTATTAAAAGGACTGTTTTCTGCAGTAAGGGTTTCTGTGGCTAACAGGGAAGCCAACCTGGGTGTATTTGTTGATCTGTCCGATCGGATAAAAATGGAGGAAGAATTAAAACAGGCCAAGGAAGCATCCGAACAGGCCAGTCGTTTTAAGAGTAATTTCCTTGCCAATATGAGTCATGAGATCCGCACACCCATGAATGCCATTATTGGTATGACTCACCTGGTATTAATGACTGAACTTACACAAAAACAGCTGGATTATATTCGTAAAATTGATATTTCCGCCCATCATCTGCTGGTCATCATTAATGATATTCTGGATATTTCAAAAATTGAAGCCGGTAAATTAATTATAGAAAAAACCACGTTTAACCTGGATGAAGTACTTGAACATATACAGAACCTGATTTCATTAAAGGCGACGGAAAAAAATCTATCTGTGAGGTTTAAAAAAACTTCAGATGTGCCTGTTAATCTGCTGGGTGATCCTTTGCGTCTGGGTCAGGTATTGCTTAACCTTGTTCAGAATGCCATTAAATTCACTGAACGGGGTGAGGTTGTAGTTAATATCACCACAGTTCAGTCTGCAGATAATAAAATAATAACAGATAAGCATCAGTTCGGTGAGCAGGCGGATAATCATGTTACCCTGCACTTTGGCGTTTCTGATACCGGTATCGGTATTGAACCTGAAAAGCTGGACAGGTTGTTTGAGCCGTTTATTCAGGCAGATAATTCTATCAGTCGCCAGTACGGGGGGACAGGACTTGGTTTAAGCATTTCCTTTCAGCTGGTTGCTTTAATGGGCGGTCAGCTCAAAGTGGAAAGTCAGCCTGGAAAAGGCAGTATTTTTTCATTTTCACTGGTGTTTGAAAAACAGCAGATACTGCCACTTGAGGATCAGCTGCAGAGCAATAATAAACCGGGCAAAGAGTCGATAAAAGAGCTGCGTAAGTCTGTTCAGCGCTTAAAAGGCAAGGTTCTTCTGGTTGAAGACAATAAGATTAACCAGCAGGTTGCACAGGAATTGCTAGAGGGCTACGGTCTGCTGGTCGTTATTGCCGATAATGGTAAACAGGCGCTTGAGCTGGCCAGCAGTACCGATTTTGATCTGATCCTTATGGATGTGCAGATGCCTGTTATGGATGGTCTTGAGGCCACCAGGCAATTACGACAGATTAAATCGTATCAATATACCCCTGTTATTGCCATGACGGCTCATGCCATGGACGGAGACAGGGAAGCCTGTCTGCAGGCCGGTATGAATGATTACCTGTCCAAGCCGATTGACCCGAATGTTTTACTGCATGTACTTAGTAACTGGCTGGAAAGTTATGAAGTTTTACATGCAGCAAGTGCTGATGTACCGGCAGATATTAATTTGCCTGATAATATACCGGGTATTGATTTAGCCTGGGGACTGAAGCGGGTCGGCGGTAATAAAAAATTATTTATCCGCCTGCTCAATGATTTTTTACAGTCTCATCAGGGCGTCTGTGAAAAAACCCGGCAGTTTATACTGAATAACAATATTGAAGCCGCCCGCAGACAGGTGCATACTATTCAGGGGGTGGCCGGTAATATTGGCGCCCGGGATCTGCAGGCAGCAGCTATGGAACTGGAAAAATCCATTAGAACAGGTGCTGATAAAACAGTTTACCAGGAGCTGGCAGATAAATTCTGCCGGCAGGCCAGAATTGTTTTTGCTGCACTGTATAACCTGGAACAGCCATCGCAGCCGTCTGATAACAACGAACATGCAAATAGCGGAGCACCGGCAGAGATTAAATCGCTTACACCAGAAGTACGGACAGAACTGCAACAGTTGAATATACATCTGCAGAAACTGTTACTTGAGGGGGATCCGGTAGCTCGCAATACTGCCGGAAAAATTCTGCAGCTCATGCAGGATTATCTGGCTGAGTCTGATCTGATACTTATCAGGCAGATGCTGTCCGCAATTGAAAGTTATGATTTTGATGCGGCGATGGAATTGTTGCGTTCTTTGAATTTTGAACAAGGATAAGACAAATGAAACAGGAACCCTCAAGAATATTAGTGGTAGATGATGAGAACTTTTATATTGATGTTCTGGTTAATCTGCTGCAGGAAGAAAACTACAGGGTTAGCGTGGCAAAGGACGGTGTCACCGCGTTAAAACGGGCTTGGGGAGATGCACCGCCAGATCTGGTTCTGCTGGATATTATGATGCCTGAAATGGACGGTTATGAAGTCTGCCGGAAGCTGAAAACCGATCCCCGAAGTGCAGATGTCCCGGTCATTTTTCTGACTGTTAAAAGTGAAGTGGATGATGAAGTTAGGGGCTTTGAACTGGGTGCCGTAGATTATATTGCCAAGCCCATGAGTCCACCCATTGTCAAAAGCCGGGTGAAAAATCACCTGTTACTGGCCAAAGCACGCAAGATACTGGAAAACCAGGCCAAAATGCTGGAGCTGGAAGTCAGACAGAGAACCCGGGAAATTGATCGTACCCAGGATGTGGCTATCTATTGCCTGGCTTCCCTGGCGGAAACCCGGGACAATGAAACCGGCAACCATATCCGCAGAACCCAGCATTATGTGCGCACCCTGTCTGAATACCTTGTCGACCATCCGGTGTTTCGTGATTATCTCAGCCATGACATGATTGAACTGCTGTTTAAATCGGCACCACTGCATGATATTGGTAAAGTGGGTGTACCGGATAAAATCCTGCTTAAACCGGGTAAGCTGGATCCCGATGAGTGGGAGATCATGAAAAAACATGCCCAATTCGGTTGTGATGCCATTATCCGTGCTGAAAATGAACTGGGCAGCACCTCTTTTTTGCGGGTAGCCAGAGAAATCACCCTGACTCATCATGAAAAATGGGATGGCTCCGGCTATCCATACGGCCTTAAAGGCAATAAAATTCCCGTTTCAGGCCGCCTGATGGCTATAGCGGATGTTTATGATGCACTTATCAGTAAACGTGTTTATAAAGAAGCCTTCAGCCATGAGGTCGCGGTAAACCTGATCCTGAAACAGAAAGGCCGCCATTTTGATCCGGATATTGTGGATGCCTTTGCAGTATTACAGGGTGCGTTTAAAAATATTGCAGAGAAATTTAAGGATTAAATCTAAAAAAAATCAGTTAAACCATTCATCCAGATGGGCACGAGTCTCATCCAGGCCGGTTTTTTTCAGCGCCGAAAATAACTGTACCGTAGTGCCGGGGTATTCTTCTTTCAGGGTGCGCCGGACTTTAAGCAGGATATTCTGGGCAGCACCGCGTTTGAATTTATCGGCCTTGGTCAGCAGTATGTGGGTTGGCATTTCGGCACGCTGACACCATTGCAGCATTAATACATCGTACTCTGTCAGCGGACGGCGGACATCCATAATCATGACCACTCCCTTGAGCATGGGACGTTCCACCAGGTAACGTTCCAGCAGATTCTGCCAGTGCTGTTTAACTTTAACCGGTACTTTGGCATAGCCGTATCCAGGCAGATCCACCAGGTGTTTACCTGCAGAGACAGTAAAATAATTGATCATCTGGGTTCGACCTGGCGTTTTAGAGGTTCGGCAGAGGGTTTTGATGTCGGTAATGGCATTAATGGCACTGGATTTACCGGCATTAGAACGTCCGGCAAAAGCGACCTCGGTGATACTGTCTGCTGGCAGATCGGCCCATTTATTGACGCTGAGTAAAAATTCAGCCTTGCGATAGGGATTGGGCTTCTGATTGTTATTTTCGGCCATGTTAAGCCCCGGTTCAGTTAAAAATGGTTAATATATAGCCAGCCAAGTCGAAAAACAGATATATAACACTTGGTGTAGATCAATATAATAGGCTATTTTAGCACTTTATTATGAACAAATGTTGGTCAAGTGACTTTGTTTTGTGTAAAATAAGCAAAATTTTTTCTGTACTATGTCTACTTTGCCGTACTTGAGAGTTTAACTTTCTTTAACAATGCGGCGGTTGTTTAAGTGATGTGGTATAAATATAATTAATCTGGAGTTAATAATGAAAAAAAGTATTAAATTATTAGTAGCCGCTGCTCTGGTTGCGGGTTCTTCTGCTGTTTTTGCTGACGGTGCTGCACTGTATAAGACAGCCTGTTTTGCCTGTCATGATGCGGGTGTTGCCGGTGCTCCCAAGCTGGGCGACAAAAAATTATGGGCACCACGTGTTGGCAAAGGTATTGATGGTCTGGTCAAGACCGTATTAACCGGTAAAGGTGCTATGCCTCCTAAGGGTGGTACGCAGATGACTGAAGCTCAAATCCGTGAAGTGGTTGAGTTTATGGTCAGCAAGGTCCAGTAAATATTCAATAAAAAGCCCATAACGACTGTTTCCAGTTGCTTTCAATGAAAGCAGTCGTTACCGGTTTAATATCGCCATTTTATCAAGAACAAGATTTAGGAAAAACCATGAAAAAAATTGCTATTGCTGTTGCTCTGGTAGCCGGTTTAACAGGTGTCGTACATGCCGCCGGTGATGCGGAAGCGGGTAAGACTAAAGCCGCAAGTTGTTTTGCATGTCACGGTGCGGATGGAAATTCAATTGCACCGAATTTTCCAAATCTTGCCGGGCAAAGCGCCTCCTATCTGTATAAGCAGATGAAAGATTTTAAAGCAGGCAAACGTAAGGATCCGACTATGGATGCCATGATTCTGCCTCTGGACGATCAGGCGATGCAGGACATTTCTGCTTTCTTTTCGACTCAGAAAATAAAAGCTGGCCAGGCTGATGCGGCGCTGGTTGATGCCGGTGAAGCGATATATAAGGGTGGTATTTCTGAAATTGGTGTGCCTGCCTGTATGGCCTGTCATGGACCTACCGGTGCCGGCAACCCAGGTGCAGGTTTCCCACAGCTGTCCAGCCAGAAAGCTACTTACGTGGAAAATCAGCTGAAGAACTTCCGTACTGCCGCTCAGAATAATGATGCCATGGGCCGTCATAATGATGCCAGCAAGATGATGCGTAATGCGGTCAAACGCATGAGCGATCCGGAAATTAAAGCGGTTGCACAATATATCCAGGGTTTAAATCCATAAATTTAAACCGACAGCTGCAGTTCTAGCGTTCAAAGCCTTAACTGTTAAGTGATATAAAATCAGGGGTGGTCTTTGACCACCCCTTTTTTTTTGACAAAAGCTGTCTATTCAACAGGTTTGACCCTGCCTGTCTACGGTGTTCTGACTTGTGCTGAATAATTATGGCCGAACTTTTTGAAAGATAAAGTAGAGTTTATTTGTGAATCAGGAAAAGCAACATTCCAGTAATCAATCCGCTGAAAATACTGAACCGGCTGAAACCAGCAGCCGGGTGACCCGGCACCGCTCCAGTCGTGGTGAACACGGGCTGGGCAGGGTGCTGTTCAGTTTCCTGGGCTCTATGGAAGTGGCTATTACCCTGTTTGTTGTGGTGGGTATTGCTTCTATTATCGGTACTATTTTGCAGCAGAATCAGGCCTACAATACTTATATTGTCAAGTTTGGCCCGTTCTGGTTTGAAGTATTCCGTTCCCTGGAACTGTTTGATATCTACAGTTCCTGGTGGTTTGTTTTTTTACTGGGCTTTTTGCTGGTGTCCACCAGTGTCTGTATTTATCATTATGCGCCGTTTATGTTACGTGAATGGCGCCAGTTTCGTCTTAATGTGTCAGAAAAGTCCCTGAAATTAATGCACTGTTCCAGACTCTGGAAAACCAGTCAGAGTCAGGAACAGGCGGCGGCTTTTGTAAAACAGAAGCTGACCAATGGCGGTTACAGCAGCCGTGAGCAGCTGGATAATGGTGTACTGACCATTGCCGCCAAAAAAGGGGATGCCAATCGACTGGGCTATCTATTTACTCATGGTGCGATTATTCTGATCTGTTTAAGTGCCCTGTATGACGGTAATTTTAATCTTAAATTAAGGGAGCTGGCCGGTCAGCTGAAACCGGAAACCCGGGATCTGCTGGCCTCACAGGTGCCGCCCATCAGTCGTCTGGGCTCGGATGACAACCATGCCTTTCGCGGTAGTATCAGTCTGCCTGAAGGCAGTACCACCAATATTGTGTTTCTGCAGATGAGAAACGGTTTTCTGGTGCAGGAACTGCCCTTTAATCTGACCCTGCATGATTTTCGTATTGAACATTATGAATCCGGTATGCCCAAATCCTTTGAAAGTGATATTGTGATTGAGGATCTGCAAACCGGTGAAAAAATCAGTAAAACCATTGAAGTCAATCATCCTCTTTTTTATAAGGACTTTGCTATTTACCAGGCCTCCTTTGATGACGGCGGCTCCATTATGGATCTGCAGCTCTGGTCACTGGAAAACGGCTCCCGGCATATTGAGAACTTTAAACAGGTGGTAGGCAAAAGCCGCGACATAGAAACTGCACAGGGTAAGGTTAAACTGGAACTGGTGGAGTTTAAGGCCAGTAATGTTCAGCCCAATCCCAAAGCAGAAGAAACCGGGCACAAGTTTAAAAATATGGGGCCGACACTCACTTTTCGTATCCGGGACAGTTCCGGCCAGGCTAAAGAATATATAAATTATGTATTACCGACGGAGCAGGAAGGACGGATGTTTTTCCTCAGCGGTGTACGCAGCAGTACTTCTGAACCGTTCCGCTACCTGTTTATTCCGGTGGATGAGCAGTTCAGCCTGAAACGCTTTTTTGCCTTTCGCTCCCTGTTAAATAATCATGCAGAAATGGAGCGGATTTCCAGGAAAACCGCTGAACTATCGCTGCCGGGTGACCGCAAACTGAAGCCGGAGCTGGTTGAGCAGATGGCGATTGTTATGCTGCGTCTGGCGGATCTGTTTAATAAGGGCGGCTTTGACCAGGTGCTGGAAGATATTAATAAAAAGGTGCCTGAAGAAAAGCGTCAGACCGTCACAGAATCCTATTTCAAGGTTCTGCATACTATTCTGGGAACCGTGTATCTGGAAGTACTGCAGCAGGAAGGGGTGGATATCGGCAATAATATTACCCCGGCTCAGGAACAATATTACGATGATCTGGTCAATACTATGGGTGTGCTGGCAAATTATGACGCGCCGTTTTATGTACAGATTAAGTCCTTTGAGCATAAACAGGCTTCCGGTTTCCAGATCACCCGGGCGCCGGGCAAGGATCTGGTGTACTTGGGCTGTATTTTTCTGGTCATAGGTATTGTGCTGATGTTTTATGTGGCACACAAACGGATCTGGATTAGAATTAAGCCCGTAGAAGGCGGGCAGATGAATGAACTGCTGGTGGCCGGCAGCGGTGACCGTCATCAGAAAGAGTTTGCCAGAGAATTTGAGGCTCTGTCCGAATTACTGGACAGAGAATTTAAACAAGATAATTAATATAATACGCAGCAGGTAGCTATAATGTCCACCACCACTTCTGAAATGCAGAATATGTTTGAAAAACAAAGCTTCTGGCGCTCGCTGAGTCTGTTTGACTGGGTCTGGGCTGCGACTGTGCTGCTGGGCTGCGGCTATGCCTGGAATGAGTATTCTGCGCATATGGATAATTATGAAGCCGGTATTTTGCTGGGTACCGGTTTATCCATTATTGCCTGGGGCTGGTTATGGAAACCGGTGCGGGCTTATTCCATTGCGGTGGCCTTATTAAGCCTGTTTGCTATTTCACTCTATGGCAATAATCTGGCTCTGGGTGAAAGCAACTTCTTCCTGAAATTTCTAATTTCCAGTAAATCCGCCATTATGTGGATGTCGGCTCTGTATGTGCTGGCCACGGTGGCATATTTTATCGGCCTGGTTACCGGCTCGGAATTTACTAATAAAACCGCTTCAGCCATGACCTGGTCGGCAACCGTCATGGGGCTGGTGGGTTTGCTGGTGCGCTGGCGTGAATCCTATCTGATCCATGTGGACGTGGGGCATATCCCCGTCAGCAACCTGTACGAAGTGTTTATTTTATTCTCCATTATTACCGCCCTGCTTTATCTGTATTACGAAGGAAAGAGTAAAACCTATAATATGGGCGGTTTTGTACTGCTGGCGATCAGCTCAGCGGTAGCTTTTCTGCTGTGGTACGGCTTTGGCTCGCGCGGCGCCAGTGAGATACAGCCGCTGGTTCCGGCCCTGCAGAGTTACTGGATGAAAATTCATGTACCGGCTAATTTTGTCGGTTATGGTGCCTTTGCTCTGGCGGCCATGCTGGGTGTGGCTTATCTGATTAAGGACTCTATGCTTAAGCGGGGAGCAGACGGAGCGATTATTCGCCGCCTGCCCGACCTGGATGTGGTTGATGATGTGATGTATAAGGCCATTGCTCTGGGTTTTGCCTTTTTTACCCTGGCGACCATTCTGGGGGCTATGTGGGCGGCAGAAGCCTGGGGCGGTTACTGGTCGTGGGATCCCAAGGAAACCTGGGCATTAATTGTCTGGCTGAATTATGCGGCCTGGCTGCATCTGCGCCTGACTAAAGGCTGGCGTGGGCGTCCCCTGGCCTGGTGGGCGGTAATTGGTTTATTTGTCACCCTGTTTGCATTTATTGGTGTGAATATGTTTCTCTCCGGTTTGCATTCTTATGGTGAGCTATAGCTCCTAATAATAGAAAAACTGACATAAAAGGAAAAATTATGCGTAAAATTTTAACTCTGCTGCTGTTACTGGGTTTTACCACCATGGCCTGGGCAGGCTATGAAGAAGGTGTTGACTATGAGGTGCTGGCTAAGGCTCAGCCGGCGCCAACTGATGGCAAGGTACAGGTAATTGAATTTTTCTCCTATTCCTGTCCGCACTGCTATCGCTTTGAACCTTATATTGAGAAGTGGCTGAAGACCAAACCGGATAAGGTTGAGTTTGTGCATGTTCCGGCGGTATTCAGTAAAAACTGGGAAGCACTGGCTACCCTGTACTATGCGGCAGAAGTTCTGGGCGTACAGGAAAAAATGCATCCGCTGATTTTTGATGCCATGCACGGCAAAGGTAAAAAAGTTCGTTCTTTTGATGATCTCAAGGCCCTGTTTGAAGCTAATGGTGTCAGCAGTGACAAACTGGAACAGGCACTAAATTCTTTTAGCGTGGCAGCTAAAACCCGCCGGGCTAAAAGTATGACCCAGAGCTACGGCATTAAGTCCGTACCCAATATAGTGGTGCAGGGTAAATACCGGACTAATAGTACTCTGGCGCATGGTCATGAAAACGTGTTTAAGGTTGTGGATTTTCTGATTGAAAAAGTTGAAAAAGAACAGAAGTAGCTTTTTAGCCATTAAAAAGAATATCTTTAAAAAAGGCATAAGGTTTAGACTTTATGCCTTTTTTTATTGTGGTTTTACTATTATAGTTAGTAGATACAGTGAATAGACTGGATATATTGAGTCTGGTAAGAGAAAAGGGGATGGCGGAATTAAAATGACTGACAATGCAACTCAGTGGAAAAAGAAATACTATAATAGTCTGGATGAGCTGGAACAGAAAGAAAAACAGTGGAATGACCTGGAAGATGTATTTAAACAGGCAATTTCCCGTTTAAGCCTGGCTGCAGAAGGCAATAGTAACAGTCTGGACAAGGAACTGGTTCAGTTGCGTACGGCATTGCGTAAAGGCAGGAATAACCAGATTATTCGAAACATTCTGGAAAATGTCACCAAAGAAGTCATCAGACTGGATAAACAGCTTCAATCCGGGCCGACCGGTGATACTGGTCTGCTGTTAAAAATTATCGAAGGTATGGACCTTAATGGTAAAGCAGAAAAAAAAGCCGCCAGGTTCATAAAAGCACTAAAATCCAGAAATCCTCCTGAACAGAAAGAATTAGTTGAACAGTTCTGTGATTTACTAAACCATATGATTCAGCAGGCCATTGTAGATGCTCAGAATCATGAGCAATCGGCAGCGGGCAAGTCAGGATTTCTGAGTGGTCTGTTTGCACGTTCTAAAGCTGCGGATGATGCTCAATTTGAAACTGTCCAGAATGCTACATGGGAACGTGAAGAACAGGCAGAACACTCCGAAAAAACTGACGATAATCAACCTTATGGATCCCATGAGACAGAACCTGAACCCTCACAGGAACTGGATCAGAAACAGCTTACCAGTGTGGTTACAACGGTGCAAAACGTGCTGGAATCCATTATTGATGGACTGGATGTGCCTCAGGATATTAAGGAGCAGCTTAAAGACAAGGTTTTTGCCGTTAAACCAACCCGGGAAATTCATGTCCTGCTGGATGATCTGAAAGATATTCTGAAAGGCTATGGTGTGGTTGAACAGGATTGCGATGAATTAATGTCTGAGGTTTCTCAGCATCATGAACTGTTGATCCGCCTGCTGGAATTTTTACCTCTTGAAGATAGTGTTAAGGCAAAGGCTGAAGAACTCAAAAATAATTTTTTAAATGGTGTCAGTACAGAGCAGTTACCCGATGCTCTGCAGGCCATTGCGGAGCTTATTCATGAGATGCGGCGTAATGTTCAGCAGGAACAGAAAGAGTTTGAAAAATTTCTGAAAAGTCTTACCGGTCGTCTAAAAGAAGTGGATCAATATCTGCAAAATAATATAGAGGAACATCAGGCCTCATACCAGAGTGGGGTTAAACTGGATAATGTCGTTAAAGATCAGGTCAAAGGGATTGGTGATTCTGTTACCGGACTGAGTACTCTGGAAGAAGTGGAAGATGCTGTGCAGAGCCATCTGGACAAAATTGTAACGCATCTTAACCAGCACCGTGCTGAAGAAGATGTTCGTGTGGCCCGAATAAAAGAGCAGAATGAAGCACTGTCGGACCGCTTAAAAAAACTGGAATCCCAGAGCAGTGAATTAAGAAAACAGGTGTTAGAATCACAGAATAAGGCTTTAATAGATTCTCTGACTGAATTGCCAAACCGGATGGCTTATGACCAGCGGATGCAGCAGGAGTATGCGCGCTGGAAACGATATCATAATACCCTGTTAATTATGGTCTGGGACATTGACTTTTTTAAACAGGTTAATGATCGATACGGCCATCAGGCTGGTGACAAGGTATTAAAAGTGGTCGCCCAGGTTTTGCAGAAGAATCTCAGAGAAACGGATTTTATAGCCCGTTTCGGTGGTGAGGAATTTGTCAGTTTAATGCCTGAAACCTCTTTGGGTGGTGGTTATAAAGTCGCGGAAAAAATCCGCGGAATTATTGAAAAAATGGAATTTCATTATCGCGGTGATAACGTTAAGGTAACTATTTCATGCGGTATCAGTCTGTTTGTGGAAAATGATACACCGGATTCTGCATTTTCCAGGGCAGATAAGGCTCTGTATCAGGCCAAGGAACAGGGACGTAATCGCTGCATCATTGCCCAGGTGGACAGTCAGTGATTGAATTAATCCTCGGCGGTGCCCGCTCCGGCAAAAGCAGGCTGGCAGAGTCACGCATTGCTGAATATTCTCATAATAGCGATATTCCAGTGGTTTATATTGCAACGGCCACGGGCGATGATGATGAAATGCAGCAGCGGATTGCCCGGCATAAAAACAGAAGGCCGGCACACTGGATAATCGTCGAAGAACCGCTCTACCTGGCAACTGTGCTGGCACGATATAATCAGCATAAAATGCTGATTCTGATTGACTGTTTAACTTTATGGCTAAGTAATCTGTTATGTCATAACGACCCCTATCTTTTTTCTGAGCAAAAACAGGCTCTGTTAACTGTTCTTCAGGAACATAAAGCCAGCATCTTCCTGGTCAGCAATGAAACCGGACTGGGTGTGGTGCCCATGGGTGAGCTCACCCGGCGCTTTGTTGATGAAGCCGGCTGGCTGCATCAGGAACTGGCAAGCATTAGTGACCGGGTTACGCTGGTGATTGCCGGCCTGGAACACTCTTTGAAGTCTCCTGTACTATCATTATGATAGACTGGCTGCAACAGACAATACCCCCTCCTGACAGAGATTATCTGCAACGGGCGGAACAACGACAGGCGCAGTTGACTAAACCACCAGGTTCTCTGGGCAGACTGGAATCCATTGCGGTACGGATCAGTGCCCTGCAGAAAAGCCTTACACCGGATGTCAGCCAGACCCGGATAATAATTTTTGCTGCTGACCATGGCATTGCTCGGGAAGGGGTATCGGCCTTTCCTCAATCGGTAACGGCACAAATGGTACGCAATTTTTCTGCTGGCGGCGCTGCGATTTCAGTGCTGGCCAGGCAGTATAATCTGCCTTTGCAGATAGTTAATCTCGGTCTGATCACTGAACTGGAGTCACTAGCAAATGTGATAAATTATCCTTTAGGCTCTGGCACTGATAATTTTCTGTATCAGGATGCCATGTCTCAAAGCCAGTTTGAACAGCTGTGTGACTTTGTCAGGAAAAAAGCCGAACAGTTTAAGCAGGAAAGTGTAAAACTGTTAATTGCGGGTGAAATGGGTATTGCCAATACCACTACTGCTACAGCACTGGTCTGTGCTCTGGAAAAATTACAGCCAGAACAGATTACCGGAAGAGGGACGGGACTTGATGATGCCGGTCTGAAACATAAAATCAGTGTAATCAACCAGGCACTGGAGTGGCATAAGCACCAGCTCGGTAGTGCCGAGGAAATACTCAGGGTGCTGGGCGGTTTTGAAATTGTTGCCCTGTGTGCTTCATACCTGGCTGGTGCGCAACAGGGGATTATTTCTCTGGTGGATGGTTTTATCTGCACCGTAGCAGCATTATTTGCCATACGCATTAACCCGGCCTGTCAGGAGTGGCTGATTTTTTCTCACCTGTCTGATGAGGCTGGCCATAAAAAAGTGCTGCAGTTACTGGACGCACAGCCTTTGCTGGATTTTAATCTGCGTCTTGGAGAAGCCAGCGGTGCAGCTTTAGTCTGGCCGCTCATCCAGTCTGCCTGTTTATTACACAATCAAATGGCCACCTTTGAAAGCGCATCAGTCAGTAATCAAAGTGAATAATAAGAATAACCCTAAATTATTTTATCTATTACGTCATGGCTGGACAGAAGACACAGACAGCCTACAGGACCGGTCGGTTTTTCGTGGCAGAACTGATACGCCCCTGACCCGGAAAGGCTGGCAGCAAATGCAGCAGGCTGCCGAAGCACTGGATATTCAACAGGTGTTCAGCTCATCATTACAGCGTTGTGCCGCTTTTGCACAACACTATTCAGCTCAAAAGCAGATACCCTGTTACATAGAACCTGCATTGCAGGAGCTGGATTTTGGCCAATGGGAGGGCCGGGCTATTGATGAGATCCAGCAGACTGAAGCTCAGGCATTGCATAATTTCTGGTCTGATCCGCTAAGTTATGCTCCGCCTGAAGGTGAAACGCTGGCGGATTTTAATCAGCGTGTTATTGAGTGCTGGCAGAAAATTATTCAGGAAGAGGCCATACAGAACAGCCTGCTGGTGATCCACGGGGGAGTGCAGAAAGTGATTCTGGCTCATATTCTGGAAATGCCCCTAACCGCCATACATAATATAGAAGTGCCTTACGCCTGTTGTTCTGCAATTAAGGTTTATTATAATGGTGATGAAACCAGAGCAACGCTTAAACAGCATGGTTCGCCGGTATGAGTAATCCACTGCGTTCTTTTTTTATTGCCCTGAGTTTTTTAACACGGATCCCGGTGCCCTTAAAAGGTAATGTCAGCCAGCAGGAAATAGGCCAGTCCATGCTGTTTTATCCGCTGGTGGGACTGCTGACTGGCTGTGTGCTCTGGCTGACAATGCAGCTGTTGTGGTTCCTGTCCAGTGGTTTTCCGGCGGATGTTATGGCGGCTGTTGTTCTGACCTTATGGGTTTTGATTACCGGAGGTCTGCACCTGGATGGCCTGGCCGATACGGCTGATGCCTGGGTGGGTGGGCAGCACAGTCGCAGTCGTACCCTGGAAATTATGAAAGATCCCTACTGTGGTCCCATTGGTGTAGCTATGGTGGTGCTGGTGTTGTTGCTTAAATGGAGTGCCCTGAGTTATTTATTTAAAAGCGGGCAGAGTGCATTTATTCTGGTGCTGCCCATGTTTTCCCGGGCCGTGATCCTGGCCCTGTTTATATCGACTGAATATGTGCGTGAATCCGGCCTGGGCTCGGCTATTCTGGAACAGATGCCGGATCAGAAATCCCTGTGGAGTGTGTTAACCATCAGCCTGTTACTTAGTCTTATTGTTGCCGGATTGTGGGCATTGCTTTTGTCGTTTGCGGCAATCTACGGTTTGAGAGCTATGATGCTTAAAAGGATTGGTGGCATGACAGGAGATACTATTGGAGCCTGCGTGGAAATCGCAGAAGCTGCGGCATTAATTGGTGTAGTAATTTAATATAAAATTTTTCCGGATAAGTAACTCTCAATTCCTTCTCACTCCGGGAGACGGTCAGGATGAGGGCATTATGTTTTAAGGCCGTTATTTACAATGTCCCATTTAACATTTTTAAAACCGGCCCGGAACGTTCAGTCACTTCTATACGGCAGATCCTGCCGTTTTCCACAATAATTTTATACATACCAACGGGTTCACTGTAGAGAATATGGGCAATAACTGCCCGTATAACCCCGGCATGGGCAACAATTAAAATATGCCTGTCATGATGTTCACAGATAATTTTCTTCCAGCTCTGTACTACCCGGTTAATAAAATCTTCCAGGTGTTCACTGCCTTCAGGGCGATTGTTCATGGGGTCATGATAGAAACTTAAAAACTCTTCCCGGTCTATGTCATTGGCATCCTTGCCTTCCCAGCTGCCGAAACCCACTTCTTTAAGGTTATCCATTATTTCCAGAGGAATATTATGGCGCTGGTGCAGTTCCCGGGCAAATTCACTGCAGCGCAGCAGAGGGGAACTGATGATCACATCCCATTCATTATAATCCCCTACGCACTCACGCATCTGCTGCCAGCCTTCTTCAGACAGAGGGTGGTCAATGCTGTGGCCGCGATACATTTTACCGCCCACCGGGCTGCCGTGCCGGATCAGATCAATAATCACTATTCAGACTCCTTAAACCTAAATAAATCAGTTGAATCTACTGCGAATGTCCATAGCACTGAATCTACAATGCTTTCCAGAACATTTTGACTTTACCCGTAGGTTGGCTACGCCCTGAAGGAAGTGCCCCTGGGGTACGAATAAAGCCAAAATAACCTGTAAATCCTTGTATCTCCAGCACTCTGATCATTCTCGCTACGATTCAACTGATTTATTTAGGTTTTGCAGGTTTTAGAGAATTCTGCTGCCGGTTCTGTTTGAGGCAATAGTGGTAGAAATCGTCAGCAGGCAGGGGCTGGCTGTAATAATAGCCCTGTATCATGTCACAGCCGTTCTGTTTCAGAAAGTTTAACTGGCGTATGGTTTCAACACCTTCGGCAATAACCTTCAGGTTAAAGTTATGGGCCAGGTCAATAATTGCATTGGTCAGAATGGCATCATCCTTATTCTGGGTAATATCATGGATAAAGGACTTATCAATTTTTAAAATATCAACAGGGAACTGTTTTAAATAACTCAGTGAGGAATAACCGGTACCAAAATCATCAATAGACAGGTTGACCCCCAGTTCGCGAAATTTTTCCAGGGCATTATTGGAACGGCTGGAGTTTTCAATTAACAGGCTTTCAGTCATTTCCAGGGTCAGAGCATGTCTGGGCAGAGAAATTTCAGTTAATAGTTCGCTGAGCAGTTTAATTAATATATCGGATTCCAGTTGCCTGGAAGAAATATTGACTGCTACAGAAAATGGCTGCAGACCATCTTTTAACCATAGATTCATCTGGCTGACAGCGGTGCGTAACACCCATTCTCCCAGCTGGATAATAAAGCCGGTTTCTTCTGCCAGATGAATAAATTTATCCGGTGCAATACGACCCAGTTCCGGATGCTGCCAGCGTATCAGGGCTTCTGCATAAACAACCCGATTGCTCTGGCTATCGATAATGGGCTGGTATTCCAGTACAAATTCATTGCGTGTCAGGGCATTACGCATGTCTTTTTCAAGCTGCAGGCGGGTTTTCATTTCCTGGTTCATTTCTTCGGTATAGAAACGATAGGTGTTTCTACCCGCTTCCTTGGCCTGGTACATAGCCATATCCGCATTACTTAACATCTGGGTTGAATTGCTGGCATCATCAGGATAAACCGTAATACCAATACTGGCGCTAATAAAAATTTCGTGTTCGTCAATCTGGAAGACTTCCTCCAGTTTTTTGATAATATGGATAGCCACGCTGGCGGCATCGTGAGTACTGGAAATTTCCTGTAGAATAATGGTAAATTCATCCCCGCCCAGACGGGAGGCAGTATCAATTTTGCGAATACAGCTGGACAGGCGTTCGGCTACAGCCACCAGCAGGATATCACCCACATCATGTCCCAGGGTGTCATTAACGTCCTTGAACTTATCCAGATCGATAAACAGCAGAGCGCACAGGGTTGAATCGCGTCTGGCATGCTGGATAGCCTGGGCCAGACGATCCAGGAACAGGGTACGATTAGGCAGACGGGTCAGGGCATCGTAGTTTGCCTGCCAGATAATTTTTTCTTCCAGTTTAACCTGGTCGCTGATATCAATACGCACACAGGCGGTACCGCCGGAAGAGGTTTTACTGTCACTGGTCAGGAAGCAGCGACCATCGGCAAGGTATTCCAGTGCTTTGGTATGGCCCTCCAGATTATTGCTGGTATGTAAACGAGGGATATTATTGTTTTTAAACTGGCCCAGTTCTTCTGCGGCAGCCATCAGTTCGTTGTAGCTGATACCCTCCCTGATCTGTTTCCTGATTTTGGGATAAAACTGTTTAAACTGACGGTTCCACAGCACCAGTTTATCCTCTGCATCAAACAGGGCAAAGGCTTCATTAATGTTTTCTATAGCATCATACAGCCTGGCATGGTTAATCCTGGCTCGTATATGGGCCTTTTTAAGGTTCTGCATAACATAGCCCAGGCTGATAAATAACAGGGCTGATAGAATAATGAGCACCAGGTTAATAATATAGGAATTTTTGGTCTGTTCTGTAAAATAGTTAGTATGGATAGTCTGCAACCGGGACAGTTCTTTATTAATGTCCATTTTTTCATAGGTACGCAGCATATTCTCCATCTGGTTTTTCATTCTCAGATTAGCCTGAATATGGGACAGGATATTGTTGAGATTTTTCTGGTAGACATAATCAGAAAGCCCTTCAAGTTCCGCGATTTTTTCTTCCAGTATTTGTTTTTTATCATGACGGGGAAAAATATTGTAATCCAGTAACACACCGAATAACTGGTTGATTTTAAAACGGAGGTCTTCCGGATTGTGCCTGGAAGTGGTAATTTTATGGTTTAATTCATTTATGACTGTAGGCAGGTATTGCAGGGTATTTTTAATACTGGCAGAAAGTGATTTTATGCGTTCCAGGTGGCGTTCTTTTCGGGTGCTGTTTTTTATGTATTGCTGCAGTACAGTTTTAAATTCAGGCACCTCCAGGGAAAATCTGGCCGTCTGTTCTGTTAGTTCTCGCTGCAGAGTATCGATGCGGGTACTGGACTGAGCCAGAGCATCATAGTTGGAGGAATAAAAAGACAGGTTCAGAAGTAAATCCCGGTCAAGACGGGCATCCAGTTCCTTGAGCTGTTCCAGCTTATGCTGAATCAGATCGTATTCCTGTAATTGTTGATTGCGTTTATAGAGCACTGAAACCACGGAAGCCGTGACCACAAAAAATAGCAGATAGGTGATAAGTGCGTACTGTTCTTTTTTCATAAGCTTATTCGGCCGTTGACTGAGTCAGCTCTTTATGCTCACCGATCAGGGTTTTCAGAAATGCAATTATCTTCTGCACATTCTCTGCAGAAATTTCTCTACCCAGCTGATAGCGTGCCATTTTATTAATGGCCTGTTCCAGGCTGCTAACGGAGCCATCATGAAAATAGGGTGCCGTCAGAACCACCAGCCTGAGACTGGGAACCTTAAAGGTAAACTTGTCATAATCATTGTGGGTGACGTTGTAGCGACCCAGATCTGCTTCGGTAACCGGGGTGCCACGTTCTTCAAAATAGTCAGCCATGACTCCCATTTTCTGGTACATGTTACCACCTACATTAGCGCCCTGATGACAGGCTGTACAACCGTAGGATTTAAATATCTGGTAACCTTCACGGGCCTGTAAGGATATGGCATTTTTATCACCGGCCAGGAAACGATCAAAAGGAGAATTCATGGTGGTCAGTGACTGTTCAAAAGTGGCAAGGGCATTAATCAGACTGTCTGCTTCAAGTTTATTACCATAAATTTTCCTGTAACGGCGCATAAAATCTTTATCCTGGCCCAGCTTACGGATAATCTGAGGCCAGCTGGAGGCCATTTCCAGCGGGTTTTCAACGGGGCCGCTGACCTGTTCGATCAGGTTAGAAGCACGGCCATCCCAGAACTGGGCCAGGTTAAGATGGGTGTTGTAAACAGTGGGGGTATTAATTGTGCCTGTGGCGTCGTTGACGCCAATAGAAAACTGCAGGTTATCTGTACCGCCGTGAGCCAGATTGTGACAGCTGTAGCAGCTGAGGGAATTATCTTTCGACAGGCGTTTATCAAAAAACAGGCGGCGTCCCAGGGTGATTTTTTCAGGATCAAGGCCTTCGTGAATATGCAGGGGCTGAATGGGTTCATCAGATAGTGTTTCTGAGGGGATCAGTCGACTATGGTTCGCCTGTGCATTAACTGCAAAAAACAGGCTGCTGTAAACGATAAAAATCATTGCTGATACCAGGTTTTCAAAGGCCTGGTGAGGAAATACTGCTTTCATTAATTATTCCAGATAAATAATAACCCCTTAAGTTCAGAGTATAGACTTTTATGTGGAAAAATCTGTAAGCAGTTGGCAAAAAGAGTTTTTTTACCTGATTTATGTTACTTGGTTAATGCCATAAATAACTGGGGCAGTTTTTCCGGCAGTTTTTCTACATGATCGATGACTGTATAGCCATTTTTGCCGAAAATGTCGCCAATATACTCATCGGCTTTCTGGTCCAGGCTGATGCAGTGAGTGTGGATATTTTTACTGGACAGCTCTTCTACAGCTTTACGGGTATCCTCAATTAACAGGCGGTCATCATCTACATCAATATCCGAAGGTTCACCATCAGTCATTATCAGCAGTAACTTCTTGTCTGCGGGCTGATTTTCCAGGTAATGGGCGGCATGACGTATGGGGGCACCCATACGGGTAGAAAACCCGGCCTCCATGGCGGACAGGCGTCCCTTGACCTCATCATCCCAGTGTTCACTATAACCTTTAATGTGCAGATAACGGACATTATGGCGGGTATCAGAATGGAAACCGGCAATGGCAAAGGGATCATTTAACTGTTCAATGGTTAAGGCCAGCAATGAGACGGCTTCACGGCTCAGTTCCAGCAGTGACAGCTCACTGCCTTCAGGTACTTCATGTAAGGAGGCGGACAGGTCCAGCAGCAGCATAACCGCAATATCACGGCCGTCATTACGATGGCTCATATTAATTCGCGGGTCCGGAGTATGGCCGCTCTTAAAGTCAATCAGGGAGCGAATGGCCACATCCAGATCCAGTTCAGAACCATCTTCCTGGTAGCGGATGCGTACCATTTGCTGGGGTTTTAACAGTTCAAGCAGTTTTTTCAGGCGTTTGGCCAGAGCATCGTGTTTGGCCAGGATCTGATCAATTTTTTCAGGGCTGCCCCTGTAGTGCAGTTTTTCATACAGGCTGACCCAGTCCGGACGATAGGTTTTGGTGTTGTAATCCCATTCCGGATAGTGACGTGGCGGAAGCTTGTCCACCTCGTGTTCATCACGTTCAAATTCTTTCCTGTCGTCAAAGGCTTCTTCTTCATCGCCTTCTTCAATAAACATCCACATGTGGCGGTTATCATCACGATAATCCACTTCTGTATAATCAAAAATCACATTAGGGAGTGAGTCACTGGCCTGTTTAGTACGGGCAATAAAGGAGATCCCTAACTGAACCATGTCTTTGGTACTGCTGTTGCCCTGGGTCATAATTTCATGGAAATGACCAATAAAGTCATTAATGGCTTTGTGTTTATAACCGTGGTTCGGATCCAGAAGTCCACGGGACAGCATAGCCAGTCGATAGCGTAAGCAGGAGGCATGTTCTTCATCGCAGAAACCTTCCGGTGGTACGGGATGTAAGGTTTTGAATATGCGATGCAGACCTGGATATTTTTTAATGCTCAGGTATTCCACCCGGGCATCTTCAAATACTTCGATGGCAATACGCTGAAAAGGGCTGAAATTATCCGCAAAAACCGCTTCTGTCCAGCGTCTGTGGGCGGCAATATGGGCAATGGTGGCCCGATAGCGATCAATGCCACGGATATCGTCCTTGTCGTCATAGACATCAGGAATACGAATACCCAGGCTGTCATAATAGGGCATCGGTTTGCGCAATTCATCCCAGCCCAGGGAATAGGGCACAAAATGGTCGCTGTCTTCCCACAGGCTTTTCAGGTATAAGTTAAGTTTACGTTCATTGTCAGAGAACAGAGTACCATGGCGTTCCCTCTGTAATACGGCACGACTATCAGCAGACTGCAGGCTGAAATAGTCTTTCTGACGTTCAGGGTGGTTGCGATAGTTATCTGCTCCGTATTGAACCCAGTTACGCAGTCCTTCAATGGATAGCTGACTTAGAAGATAAGGGGCGTGTTCCAGAAATTCAGGTAAGCCATCGCTGGGAATGGTGTCGATATGACCATGAATGGAACGAGTTGTATTTTTCATCATATCGAAGACGACATCAATATAATGTTGCAGTTGTTCGGTACTGCCCAGACGGCGTGCGGCTTCCGGCAGAGACTGCAAAAACGGCAGAATGGATTTGCCATTGGGTGTACGGGACAGATCCCAGACACATCTGGATATCACATTAAGCATACTTTCGTCAGTATGGCGAACAATCTGTGGCAGTTCTTCCATATACACCAGTACCGGCTCAAAACCACGACCAATCATACATACTAATGAGGCGCCGGACAGGTAGTCTTTCACCCCCTGCTCACTAAAGGTCAGCAGCGCTTCTTCCAGACAGTCGTCAAAGACATTATCAATCTGTTCAAAACTGCATTTTAACTGGACGCGATAACTTTCCAGTATGGTCATGGTTTCAGTATCAGTCATTACTTATGCTCACCGGTTTTTTTATTGGTGTCTGATTAGTATCAGGCAAAAACACTGTCAATAGCATGATCCAGCGTATCACGGATATCAGCATCATCAGTAATAGGTCGAACCAGAGCCATACGGCAGGCTGATTTAGGTGCGATACCCTTGTTCATCAGATTGGCCGCATAAACTAACAGACGGGTAGAGATACCTTCATCCAGGCCATGACCTTTCAGGTTACGGGCTGCATGGGCAATTTTAACCAGTTTGGCGGAGGTATCCGCATCAATGCCGGCTTCCTGTTCCACAATGCTGGCTTCAACCGATGCAGTTGGGTAGTCAAATTCCAGGGCAGAAAAGCGCTGCTTGGTGGATTGTTTTAAATCCTTCATCAAGCTCTGATAACCGGGGTTATAGGAGATCACCAGCTGAAAATCAGGGTGGGCTTCAACCATTTCCCCTTTTTTGTCCAGCGGCAGATTACGGCGATGGTCAGTCAGAGGGTGAATCACAACAGTGGTATCCTGGCGGGCTTCAACTACTTCATCCAGATAACAGATGGCACCGATGCGGGCAGCGGTGGTCAGTGGGCCGTCCACCCAGCGGGTACCATTGGCGTCAAGCAGATAACGACCCACCAGATCGGAGGCCGTCATGTCTTCATTACAGGCGACGGTGATCAGGGGCTTGCCCAGTTTCCATGCCATGTGTTCAACAAAGCGGGATTTACCGCAGCCGGTAGGGCCTTTAATCATGACCGGAAGACGCGCATCATAGGCGGCACTGTATAAGTCAATTTCATCTTCCTGCGGCTTGTAGAAAGGTTCGGTGGTTATTTTGTATTGTTCAATATCTTGATCGCTCATGGTCTTTTCCTGATGGCCAGTTTTATTGCCGAATAATTTTATTTCGCTAAAAAATGATTTGGCAATAACACTGATTTTTTAGTGTTTTTGGGTTTTATAGACAACAAAGCCCCTGAAAACAGAGGCTTTGTCCGCTTAATTAAGCATACTCAGGTAATGGTTTACTTGTGAACACCTAACTTGTCTCTCCAGCCTGGGTACAGAGCGTCTGCATCGTGTTCGAAAGATTCGAAGGCACGGGCAAATTCTTTATGCTCTTTAGCGTACTCAATTGGGTCAGCACC
>JALUZF010000298.1 GCA_027012135.1 Gammaproteobacteria bacterium | reverse complement strand
TTAGGTGTAGTTGGAAAGGCGCCGCGCCGTAGGGCGTGAGGTTGATTTCGTTTGCGACCAGTACTTACGCAGTTGTTGTAACACAGGGTAGATAAATCGGAGCAGATTGGGTACAATAATCAACAAACTCTATTGATTAGAGGTAAAATCCGATGGCATTTCGTTTGTATCCAAACACTCGTTTTCTTTACCTTCAGGTTGCAGCGACTCTGCGAGCCATAGGCGCTACAACTTTGGGCAGTCCGCTCCTGTTCGATTTGTTGTGTCTGTATATTACGGGCCTCATTTTATTGGACAAGCGACAAAATTGTACCCGCATCACTGAATACTTGCCGGGTCGGTGTCACGATGCGCTCAACCGCTTACTACGGGTGATACCCCTTTCAACCCGTGTGATAATGGACTTGCTTATTACCTTGGCCGAAAGCTATGGGCTGACCGGATATTTGTGTCTGGATGATGTGGCGGTTGAGAAACGGTTTTCCAAAAAATCTCCCTGGACCGGATGGGTCTATTCGGGCAGCAAGGGGGGCAAAGTATATGGCTTGCACATTGTGGTTCTGCTCTGGTGCGTCGGTATCATCAAAATCCCGATTGCTTTCCGTTTGTGGCAGCCTAAAGACAAGTGTAGCAAGGGGCGTTATCGCACCAAACTGCAACTGGCCCAACAAATGATGATAGAAATGCAGACCAGACAACTGCCTTTTGCCTATATAGTCTTTGATAGTTGGTATAATGCCCGCTGGTTTACCCGCTGGCTCGATAACTGTGGGCTTGTTTGGCAAAGCACTCTGGCCAAAAATAGTTTGGTTGTCTACAAAAATAAAAAACGTCGGGTTGATAAGTTAGCCCGCACTCTCAAACTGAAATGGCGCTCTCATTTAGAACTGCGCACAGCGGTCTTATGTGTTTATCTGCCTGGCTATGGGTCTGTCCGCTTAGTGGTGACCAGAGACGGTCACGGGCGGCGAACTTACATTGTCACCAATGATATGCAGGCCGATCTGACCACGATAGTCCAGCGCAAGCGCAGTCGGTGGGATATAGAGACCCTGTTTCGGGACGGGAAGCAATTTGCCGGTTTGGCCGCTTGTCAGTGTCGCGTCCCACAAGCGACGGTTCGCCACGTGACATTCGTGCTTTTGACCTATGTCGTACTCAATCAGCTCAAACTCGAGCCATCAGAAACGGTGGGTGAGGTCAAAGAGCGATTGCAACTACGTGTGGTCACCAACAACGCTTCTCCTCCACCTCCTTTGAATGGACCAGCTACTCATTATGGTTCAACTGCGTAAGTACTGACA
>JALUZF010000297.1 GCA_027012135.1 Gammaproteobacteria bacterium | reverse complement strand
TTTGCACATCTGTTCCACAGGATGTATCTGCATCATCAAATTTTACTTTGACTGCACGGTCATTTTCCCATGCTGTCAGAAGTGTTGCGACTTTGACCTTGTAGTTTGGGTCAGTATGTCTGATGACAAAACGATTGTGACAAGAACTGTTGTTATCAATCGTGTCACCACTGAGATAAAATTGTAAGTCTGTGTCCGGATAAAACTGTGTAATGGTTCTGTACTCACTAGCCCATACAAAATTTTCTGCTTGAGCTGTGCTTGCCATTGCCAGTACTGTTAGTGCAACCAAAATACATTTTTTCATTGTTGTTCTCCTCAATGGTTTGTTGTTTTAGTCAATAAGCAAAAAACTTGCTTGATTGAAGTTTTTTTGTTCCGTTTCGTCAGTTGATTTATCCAATGAAATTGGAGTTACTGTATCATCTGGAGGATTTATAGTTGTAATTTCCTCACTTACCAAACTGTTTGGTGCATAAAACAATGGATCTGTGTACACCTTTGAAAAACCATATGTACTTTGCAAATGTTGGACATCATCTCGACCTACGGCAAAGATGTAATTATCTTTGTTTGCTCTGTACATTAGATATATTGGTGTTCTGTTTGGTCCATCATCTTGGTAAACATCAAAGAGTTTCCAAACATTTTCTGTACATGGTTTTTGATCGCCTACATAAGCAGGATCAGTATCATAATCATGTGTAGAACCTGTCCAACATGTATACAGTGGTATTGTACCGTCTTGTGGATTTGGGAAAGCATTAAATGTAGTGCCTTCAGCTTCCCAATCTCTGAACTTTCTGGTAACACCTTGTTCATCTTCTGGACGAATGCTATAGAAATGTGCGACTTTGTGTGAATTGTAAAATCGCGTTACAGGCATTGCTCCAGTGTTGCCACAGGCAAATGTAAAACTGCCTTGTGTTAATAATGGATTTTTGCCTTGTGGTTCATTGATGGCAAAAACTCTGAAACGATGTAATGTACCATCTTTATAGCTTTCAGGAATTGTGTATGTGAAGCTTCTGTATCCTACATCAGAGCGATACTCATCAGCATAAATGTTTGCAATCATTGCATTGCCGTCATAAATATGCACATTTAATGGAGATGACGAATCTTCATCACTTGCCCAACCTGTTATTGTGTCACATGTTACACGATCAACATAGCCTGTTGGCTGTACATTCAAGGAAATAATGCAACACCAGTCTCTTGATAAAACACTTCAGCAGGGGTCAATCCTCCAAAACGTTTACGTGGACGTGTATTAATTAAATATTCAACTCTAGATATCTCTTCATTT
>JALUZF010000296.1 GCA_027012135.1 Gammaproteobacteria bacterium | reverse complement strand
GAAAATAATCACCGGCAGCAGATAGCCCAGATCTTTACCCTGTGCCACAAAAAACACAGCCGTAGCCAGCCCGGAAAATAGAATACCTATAAAGATAAGAATGGTACGGTGGGAGGTTTTGTAAATATAGGTTTCACTGCCCGATTCAAAATAATTTAGTACTGGGAAAAACAGTTTGCGAAAAATAGCTTTCATTTTGAATCGGGCTCTCTGTAGTATTAGAATTTAACAGAAAATATTATAACCCAATACTTGTTTAATCCTGTATTAAAATACAGGCCCGAATGCTCTACTTGTTAATGCTGCATTTTTTTCATCATACCCGGCATCTGAATTTTTCTAACCGGAGCACTAAAGGTTTTTTCACTGCCGTCAGAAAATTTCAGGGTTACGGATACTTCCTGCCCTGGTTTCAGATTATTTTTCAAATCAATTAACATTATATGCAGACCGCCCGGTTTTAATACGGTTTGACCTTTAGCCGGAATATCTATTTTTTTAATACGGCGCATCTTCATCATACCATTGTCATGGATATGGGTATGCAGCTCTACTACTTCAGCTGCCGGACTGCTGGCCGACACTATACTCTGCATAGTATCCGAAGCATTATCCAGCTGTAAAAATGCCGCACTTATTTTCTGTCCGGGTGGTACTGCCCGTACATAGGGGTCAATAATAGAAATATCATCACTGGCCTGGGAGTTTGCCTGCAGGTGCGAGGAAAACAACAGACTGAATAATGCGAACATAATATAAGGGAGTTTTTTCATGGTTTTTTCCTTCTGTTTAAAGATATTTTCTGATGGTTGCCAGTATTTGCTCAGGTAAAGCACCATGAGGCAGGCGTTCTACCAGTTTGCCCTGCGGATCAATAACATAGGTTTCAGAAGAATGATCCACGACATAATTGGTTGCAGAATCCAGTACGACTTTTTTATACGCCGCACCATAACGTTTAGCCAGCTCAGCAATGACTTCAGGTTTACCGGTAATTCCCATAATGGCCGGATGAAAATACTGGGTATATTCTGCCAGACGCTGCACACTATCTCTCTCAGGATCAACACTGATAAACAGCCCCTGCACCCGCTGCAGTTCTTCCTTGCTTAACTGGCCAAGCGCTCCAGCCATCATGGACAGGTTGGTTGGACAGATATCAGGGCACATGGAATAACCAAAATAAACCAGCACCACCTTACCCCTGAAGTCTTTTAAGGATACCGGTCCCTGTACAGATTGAAGAGTAAAATCACCGCCCTCCGGCAGAGCATGATTGTTCTGCCCGGTCATTGCAGAATCGCCACCGGGCTGCCAGACAAAAAACACATAGCTGATGGCCAGTAATAATAGAATAATAACAACGGGGAGTAGCTTTTTCATGGTATCACTTACTTGTGGTAGAGTTATTAATAATGCTTGCGAGTGAGAAAAATAAAGGGCGCAATAATAATTCCCTGCTTAGTCTGCAGGTAAACATCCGCCTGCCATTCCATCTGGTTTCTAATACAGACCGGCAACATACCTGAGCCTGTCCAGAGATTAGGGGCAGATTCAGTGAGTTTGACATTATTGGGCCCCATATTCATGGTAGTACCCTTAAAGTCTACCGTAACCCCCTGAACCTGTTTAATTTCAGGTTCAGATGCAGACCGGCTTTTTAACTGCACAGCAATTTGAATGGGTTTAACCAGGGGAATTGGGCGTGGGGTAATCGACAGAGTGATTTCTCCCTCTGCCCATTTAAGTGTACAGTTGGATTTCTGCAGATCACAGCTCTGATCCACCGTAAGCCGCAACAGCACCTGCTGAAATTTAGCCTGCTGGTTTTTATAATAAGCCAGTGACAGCAGTACTCCAATGAGCACCACCGATAGAATTGCCATAAACAGAGTACGTTTTTCCATAATCAAATTCTAATATATTACAGAAAAACATCCTCTATCCCGGAATAGATGTGTGAAATGACACAGTAGGGGGAGCAGCGCTGCTCTTAAACCGCTACCACTGATTTCATATAAGAAATCGGAGCCTGGGATTCGTCTTCAAAAATGACTTCTTCCCAGGCTGATTCGTCGGCCAGAAGTTCGCGTAAAATCCGGTTATTTAGGGCATGACCGGCTTTATGGCCGCTGAAGGCGCCAATCAGGCTGCTGCCCAGCAGATATAAATCACCAATGGCGTCCAGGATTTTGTGTTTAACGAACTCGTCTTCATAACGCAGACCGTCTTCATTAAGAATACGGTACTCATCCATCACAATGGCATTATTAAGACTGCCACCCAGAGCCAGGTTATTAGCTCTGAGCTGTTCAATCTGGTTCATAAAGCCAAAGGTTCTGGCACGGCTGACTTCCCGGACAAAAGAGGTGGATGAAAAGTCCATCTCCGCACACTGGGAGCGTCCCGATATAGCAGGATGTTCAAAGTCGATAATAAAGGAGACTTTAAAGCCTTCATAGGGCTCAAAGCGCACCCATTTATCACCTTCTTCTATTACGACATTGCGTTTAATACGAATAAAGCGCTTGGCTGCTGACTGTTCTACAATACCCGCTGACTGGAGTAAAAAGACAAACGGGCCGGCACTGCCATCCATAATGGGTACCTCAGACGCGCTTAAATCGATATAGGCATTGTCGATCCCCATACCTGCCATAGCTGACAATAAATGCTCCACCGTAGAAATTCTTACACCATCTTTAACCAGGGTTGTGGATAAAGTCGTATCACCCACATATTCTGCCCGGGCAGGTATTTCTATGGGCGTTTCAAGATCCACGCGCCGAAAGATAATCCCGGTATTCACAGGCGCAGGCCTGAGTGTCAGATAGACTTTTTCCCCTGAATGTAAACCAACACCGGTCGCTTTAATGCTATTCTTGAGCGTACGTTGTTTTATCATCTACAGATTCCTGATTAATTTTTATGGTATATAGTGGCCGATTGTAACATAAGCCCCACAAACTTACTATATTAGAGAAACAATACTTTCTATTACTCTCATAAACGGAATAATTTCCCCATCTTTCCTGCAAGTTAGGCACAATTTGCAACAATTCGTTCACTCCCGGTGAAAATGCATTTAAAACCTAGTCATTCTGGCGACGTAAAAAGGCCGGAATATCCAGGTATTTCAGATCTTCACTTTCAGCACCTGGGTGATAATCACCGCCCGCTACCTTTTGCTGCTCAACCACGACCTCTTCATCCACAATAGCAGTTTTATCTATGCCAGGAATGGCCTCTGCCCGTTGTTGTTCAGGCTTAACCAGTTTAATTTCCGGCTTGTCTGCTTCTGCAGCACGGGCAGCCCCGATTCCAGTTGCGACTACAGTTACCCGCATTTCACCACTCATATCCGGATCAATTACCGTACCTACGACAACGGTGGCATTATCAGCAGCAAAGGATTTAATGGAATTACCCACTTCCTCAAATTCACCAATAGACATATCCATGCCTGCTGTAACATTAACCAGAATGCCTTTAGCACCCGACAGATCCACGTCTTCCAGCAGCGGACTCGAAATTGCACGCTCAGCCGCATCAGTAGCACGGGCTTCACCGGTTGCACTGCCGCTACCCATCATAGCCATGCCCATTTCTGACATTACGGTACGTACATCGGCAAAATCCACATTGATCAGACCGGGGCGGGTGATCAGTTCAGAAATTCCCTGAACAGCGTTAAGCAATACATTATTGGCTTCCTTAAAGGCATCCAGTAAGGTAGTTCCTTTACCCAGAACCGACTGCAGTTTTTCATTTGGAATAGTAATTAGAGAATCTACGTATTCACGCAATTCACCAATACCGTCTTCTGCCTGTCCCATTCGACGAGGACCTTCCCAGGGGAATGGCTTGGTAACAACTGCTACTGTTAGAATTCCCATATCCTTGGCAATTTCTGCCACAATAGGTGCGGCACCGGTTCCGGTACCGCCCCCCATACCGGCCGTAATAAACAGCATATCCGTACCTTCGATGGCTTCCATAATACGGTCACGATCTTCAATTGCAGCTTCCCGGCCAACAGTAGGATTAGCACCAGCACCCAGTCCCTTGGTAATATCATTACCAATTTGCAGTACAGTACGGGCAGATGAATTAGCCAGCGCCTGAGCATCGGTATTAGCGCAGATAAAATCCACCCCATCCAGACTGCTGTTGGCCATATGCTCAACGGCATTACCACCGCCGCCGCCAACACCCATCACTTTAATCACAGCGCGATCACTTGTTGTATCCATTAATTCAAACATTTCAACTTACTCCTTCTTTACATTTTGCAGCCAATGAAAAATGTAAAAACTTTTTAAAATTAAAAAATAATTATCTAAACACACACTTTAGACATCCCAGTCATCCCTGACTCATCTGTTCCAAATCCTTACTCCCCAAAAGAGTTACACCAAAACTTCCTGGATTAAAAGTTTCCCTGAAACCATTTTTTCATTCTGGCCAGAATGGCCGAAAATCCTTTACTTTCAGAGAAATCGAAGTTTTCATGCTCCTGATTCTGCTTGCCGAACAGGATCAGGCCCACGCCAGTTGCATAACGTGGATCCTTGACCATATCGGTCAGACCTTCTATTTCCATAGGTACACCAATGCGTACCGGCATATGAAAAACTTCTTCTGCCAGTTCCACAGCCCCTTCCATTTTTGAACTTCCCCCGGTCAGTACCACACCGGAGGCACAAAATTCTTCCAGACCGCTGCGCTGTAATTCATTTTTAATCAGCGTAAACAGTTCTTCATAGCGCGGCTCAACCACTTCTGCCAGTACCTGCCGGGCCAGTCTGCGCGGCGGGCGATCACCCACACTGGGTACTTCAATGGTTTCTTCCGGATTCGTCAGCTGGCGCAGTGCACAGGCATGTTTGATCTTGATTTCTTCAGCATACTTGGTCGGCGTTCTCAGAGCCACAGCAATATCATTAGTCACCTGATCCCCAGCAACGGGAAAAACCCGGGTATGTTTAATGGCACCATTCTGATAAATGGCCACATCGGTTGTACCACCACCAATGTCCACCATGCAGACACCCAGTTCTTTTTCATCTTCTGTTAATACCGAATAGCTGGAAGCCAGTTGTTCCAGAATAATATCATCCACTTCCAGATCGCAGCGGTGAATGCATTTAACAATATTCTGTACCGCACTTTCAGCGCCAGTAACCATATGCACATCCACTTCCAGGCGTACTCCTGACATACCCACCGGTTCTCGAATACCTTCCTGATCATCAATTAAAAACTGCTGGGGCAGGACGTGCAGGATTTTCTGATCCGTTGGAATGGCCACCGCGCGGGCCGCATCCATTACCCGCTCCAGATCATCGGTGGTAACTTCCTTATCACGAATGGCGACCATCCCGTGGGAATTAAGGCTGTTGATATGACTGCCGGCTACTCCGACAAACACCGAATGTATTTCACAGCCGGCCATGAGTTCAGCTTCTTCAATAGCCCGTTTAATCGACTGCATAGTGGATTCAATGTTAACCACAACCCCTTTTTTCATGCCCCGGGCCGCATGTTTGCCCATACCGATAATTTCAATATCACCATCACTGCCGACTTCAGCCACAATAGCTGATATCTTGGATGTACCAATATCCAGCCCGACAATTAAACGTTTATCATTTCGTTTGGTCATAATGCCCTGTTATTCCTGTTTTGTTTTAGATAGACCAGAAGAAGAATCTGTATCTGCTTCCGGCTGAGGCTTCCACTTAATGCTGAAACCATTGGAATAGCGTAAATCTGCATAAGCTATCCTATCGATATAATTTTTTAACGCCCCGTCTAAACTGCTTATAAAACGCTGCAGTCTGGGCAGCATCTGTTCTTTACCCAGCTTCACCCGGATACCGTTAGTTAAACGCAGCTGCCAGGTACGACGGGCGTTCATACCGCACTGGCTGATGGTTAAATTAATTTTCTGCAAATATTTATTCATAATATAACAATGCTGCATAATCTGTTTTGCATATTCGTTAGCCCCCTTTAACAAAGCCATTTTGTTAAATTCTGCCTGCTGCCTGGCGGTTAATTTCGGCCTGAATACTAGTCCTTCATCACTCAGCAAGGCATAAGGCGCATCCTCATTTTTTTTACCTTTATTTAAAGCCCTGTTTACAGACTGCCAGCGAACCATAGGTTTATGTTCCTTAATTGATATTAACAATTTATCAGGCCAGACCTTTCTGACCGAAACCGATTTAACCCAGGGCAGTTTCTGCATCAGTTGGGTACGAAACTGTTCAACGTTTAAACTAAAAAAACCGCCGTTTATTGCCTCTGCAGATACTTCCCTTAATTCTCTGCTGCCCTGATTCTCCAGTTTATTGACCAGTTCAATTTTCCTGATGGGAAAATTCCCCGGACTGTATAACCAGTTTATAAAAACACCTGCGCCAGCTATCAGTCCAACCATCAGCAGAATCATTATGATCCTGAGTATTATCTGTCCTTTACTTAAAATAACATCGCTTGCATCAGTCTCAGACATCATTTATTAGTCATGTCTTGCAGAGGTTTGCAATATCCTGTAAATAAGTTCATCAAATTCAATTCCATTTTGCCGGGCTGCCATGGGCACCAGAGAATGATCGGTCAGTCCGGGAACCGTATTGATTTCAATCAGCCAGGGCTGTCCCTGTTCATCACACATAAAATCTACCCTGCCCCAGCCGCTGGCTCCAACACATTCAAAGGCCTGCAGAACCAGTGACTGATATTTCTCTTCCTGTTCTTTATCCAGGCCACAGGGGCAGTGATATAGGGTATCGTCACTGAGATATTTGGCCTGGTAATCATAAAAATCTCTGGGCGTTTCCAGTCTGATCAAAGGCAATGCCTGTGAATGTAAAACCGCACCGGTAAATTCCTGACCAACCACCCATTGCTCAACTAAAATCTCACTATCATATTGGGCCGCAGTACTCAGTGCCTGAGTCAGTTCAGCCATATTATCAGCCTTGTTCATACCGATACTGGAACCTTCATGGGCCGGTTTAACCATAACCGGAAAACCCAGTTTATCCGCAATAGTATTTAAACGGCTCGACATCAGTGCTGCATTTTCAGTGCTTATTTCAGCCGCCTTAATGACCTCAAAAGCCGGTGTCGGCAGGCCGATACCGGCCCATAATAATTTTGTCCTCAGTTTATCCATAGCAATGGCTGATGCTGGAACATTACAGCCGGTATAGGGGATCTGTAAAGCTTCCAGTATGCCCTGAATAATACCGTCTTCACCGCCGCGACCATGCAGGGCAATAAAGGCCGTATCAAAATCCGCATATTTTATCTGCTCACAGATATCACCGCTTTCTGTCTGTTTAAAATGCACATCCAGTTCAAAGGCATCCACACCTTTGCGTAACAGAGCATTAAGTGCGGCCTGACCGCTTTTCAGAGAAACTTCCCGCTCGGCAGAATCACCGCCCATTAATACCGCCACACGTCCAAACTGTTCTGTACCTGCTGCAGACTGTGTCATGGCTGTTTTACCTGCTCTTCACCCATAATATGCACTTCAGTTTCCAGTGTTATCATATGTTTGTTATAAACCTGTTCCTGTACCAGCCTGATCAGGCTTTCAATATCCTGAGCCGTTGCCTGGCCAGTATTGATAATAAAATTGGCATGTTTTTCTGAAACCTGCGCTCCACCTATGTGCCTGCCTTTTAAACCGCAGTCTTCTATCAGGCGAGCTGAGTAATCCCCCTGAGGATTCTTAAATACTGAGCCGGCATTCGCCTGTCGGGTAGGCTGAGTTTCTGCCCTTTTCTGCAATAAACTTTTAATCTGCTGTTTGCTTTGTTCCAGAGCCTGTGGATCCTGCTCATAACGAAACTGTCCCCGTACAAACCATTCCAACTGCCCGCTGTTTTTCAGGGCGACCTTACGGTAGGCAATATCAAACTCATCGGGTGTTCTGTGATGAATAACACCATTACGATCAATCATATCGACACTGATCACCTGTCGCCAGGTTTCACCGCCAAAGGCTCCGGCATTCATGGCCAGCGCACCGCCAATGGTGCCTGGAATACCGGATAAAAATTCCGCACCGTTTAAACCCTTATAGGCCGCCTTACGGGAAAATATGGCACAGGCCAGGCCGGCTTCTGCATTGATAATGCAGTATTTATCATTGCCCTCGCTGTAGCACTGTATATTCATCTGATTCAAAACACCGTTAGTATTGATAACCAGACCTTTTAATCCGCCGTCTCTGATCAATAAGTTACTGCCCAGACCGATCCAGTAAACCGGTACCGACTGGGGAACTAACTGCATCAGGTTTTGCAGATCCTCTACCGATTTTGGCTGATAGCAGCATTCAGCTTCACCGCCCACGCGCCAGGTGGTGTATCGGGACATGGGCTCATTTATGATTAACTGTCCCTGCAGCTGACCATTGTTCACAGCTGACAGTAATTGCTGCTGCAATGGCGTAGCTTCAATCTGCGGGGTATTATTCACTTTTAAAGCGTTCATAAATACCTGCTCCTATTGCCCCTACATTACCCGCACCCAGGGTCAGTAAAATATCACCGTCCTGTATAGTGGCCTGCAATACACTGTTTATCTCATTATGATCCTCTACAAAAATGGGATCCACCTTACCCCGGTTACGGATAGAACGGCTCAAAGCTCTGGAATCCGCACCGGTTATGGTATCTTCTCCGGCTGAATACACCTCCAGTAATATCAGTTGATCAACCTTACTTAATGCATGTACAAAATCTTCAAACAGATCCCGGGTACGGCTGTAGCGATGTGGCTGAAACAGCACCACCAGACGCTTATCCGGCCAGCCTTTTCTAATCGCCTCTATAGTCGCATTAACTTCTGTTGGGTGATGCCCATAATCATCAATCAGCATGGCTTTTTGATTATTGATACCCAGCTCACCATACATTTGAAAACGCCGGCCAATGCCTGCAAATTTTTCCAGGGCCTGAGCAATTTTCTGTTTCTCTACACCCAGTTCATCGGCAATGGCAATGGCAGCCAGGGCATTCTGTACGTTATGCAGACCGGGCATATTTAATGTGATTGATAACCACTCATCATGCTGACCATCGGTGTTTTTACAGGACACCCTGAACGAGGTCCGGTTAAACTGCTGTTCAATATCAAAGGCCCGGACATCCGCCTCTTTATTTTCCAGACCATAGGTTTTAACGGGCTTGGAAATATCCTCAACCAGTTCAGCCACAACAGGATCATCAATACACAATACCGCCAGCCCATAAAACGGCAGCTGGTGTAAAAACTCATTAAAGGTGGATTTCAGTTTTTCAAAATCGCCGCCATAGGTATCCATATGATCCGCTTCAATATTAGTGACCACTGACATCATGGGCTGCAAATGTAAAAACGATGCATCGCTTTCATCTGCTTCAGCCACCAGGTATTTACTACCGCCCAGCCTGGCATTGGTACCGGCACTATTGAGCTTACCGCCAATAACAAATGTCGGATCCAGTCCGCCTTCTGCCAGCACACTGGCCACCAGAGATGTGGTCGTGGTCTTACCGTGCGTTCCGGCAATAGCGATACCAAACTGAAAGCGCATCAGTTCTGCCAGCATTTCTGCTCTTGGAATAATTGGTATTCTTAATTCCCTGGCACGAAGCACTTCCGGATTATCCTTACTGACAGCCGTAGAAGTTACAATAACATGGGCCTGTTCAACCTGATGGGCATTATGTCCCTGATATACAGTAGCGCCCGCTTTAGTCAAACGTTCTGTCACTTTGGACAGTTGCAAATCGGAACCGGATACCTGGTAGCCCATATTCAGCATCACTTCCGCAATACCACTCATACCGGCACCACCAATACCGATAAAATAGATATGCCTGATCCGTCCCATAGTTAATTCAGGATGGTTATTTATTGTGGCCTGTTCGTTATAATGATTTGTCATAATATTATCCTGCCAGACTCAGACATTCCTGTGCGACCACTTCGGCGGCATCGGTAATGGATAGTTTTCTTGCCTGTACCGACATTGCGGTTATTTTTTCCCGGCTTAAATCAGCCAGTAGCTGTGCCAGTTTTTGTTTATCCAGATCTCTCTGCTGTATCAATACAGCAGCATCCTGATCCGCCAGATAAGCCCCATTGGCAGTCTGGTGATCATCCACAGCATAGGGAAACGGCACCAGTACGGATGCAATTCCGGCTGCGGCAATTTCACTGACGGTTAAAGCACCTGACCGACAGATAATGACATCAGCCCAGGCATAGGTCTCGGCCATATTTTTAATAAAAGGCATGACCTCATAGTCAATATTTTTATTAACCGGCCCGCTTAATAGCTGATAAGCCTGTTCAGTTTCACTCTGATGCTTTTCACCGCACTGGTGTTTAACCTTAATGGATGTAAAGTCACTCTGTGTAAGCATCTGCTTTTGCACAATCAGCTCTAAAGCCTGTGGAATGGTTTTATTTAAAGCCATTGCTCCCAGGCTGCCGCCCACCACAAGAATATTTAACTGCCCAGGATACTGTTGCCAGTGCTGTTGTAAACGTGTTTCAGGTGCTTCAATAGCAACAATTTCCTGACGTACCGGATTACCGCAAACCGTTAATTTGGGTGCCGCTTTAAAAGCGCCCGGAAAGGCGGCAAATACTTTTTTTGCCAGCCGGTATAATAATTTATTGGTCAGTCCCGCTATGGCATTCTGCTCATGCACCACCAGGGGTTTAGCCAGCATCCAGGCCATCAGTCCCCCGGGGCCGGTAACAAAACCACCCATACCCAGTACCACATTCGGTTTAATCTTCCGATAAACACCAAAGGTCTGCCACAGGGCTTTAAGTAATTTAAAAGGCATAGTAATCAGTGTCTTTATCCCTTTACCCCGCAAACCGTCAATTTCAATAAAATGAATGGGGTAGTGATATTCCGGGATCAATCTGGCTTCCATACCCTTATGCGTTCCCAGCCAGTGGATCTGAGCACCATGCCGTTTTAAAACATCGGCAACAGCCAGTGCCGGGAAAATATGCCCACCAGTACCACCAGCCATAACCAGAACCACAGGAGTTTGTGTATGTGTCATACTGCCACTCCTTTATCTGGATAGTCCTGTTGCTTATCGGCTTTATTATCCCGAGTGAACAACTTCCAGAACTGACTGCCCATCTGATATTTAAAACGGGTTTCATGTTCTGCTCTTAATACCAGGGCAATGGCTACACACATAATCATCATACTGCTGCCGCCATAACTCATCAGGGGCAAGGTCAGACCTTTTGTGGGCAGAACGCCCATATTGACTGCAATATTGACAAAAGCCTGCAGCCCAATCCAGATGGCAATACCGAACATTAAATAAGCCTCAAAAAATTTATTGGCAGCATCAGCCTGTCTGGCTACGACAAAAATACGCACAACCAGCGCCGCAAATAAAGCGATAACAGTAATTGCCCCAATGCCGCCCAGCTCTTCGGCCAGCACGGCAAATAAAAAGTCGGTATGCGCTTCAGGCAGGTAAAACAGTTTCTGAATACTATTGCCAAGTCCTACCCCGGTCATTTCACCCCGGCCAAAGGCAATCAGGGACTGGGTTAACTGAAAACCGCTGTTAAAGGGATCTTCCCAGGGATTCATAAAGGACTGTAAGCGTTCCATACGATAGGGTTCAAAGATTATCAGCAGATACATAGCCAGCCCCATCAGTAAAATTAAAATAACAAACTGCCATAAACGTACCCCGCCCAGAAACAGCATACCCAGAGCTGTTGCTGAAATTACTACCGTTGCTCCCAGATCCGGTTCCATAAGCAGCAAAACGGCTACAAAAGATAAAACAACCATAGGCATAAAAAAGCCCTTAAAGGTTTTTTTAACATTTTCATTATGTCTGACCAGATAACCCGCCAGGTAAATAACCATAGCCAGCTTGATTAACTCGGAAACCTGCAGGTTAAACACACCCAGAGGGATCCAGCGGGCACTGCCGTTTATTTCCCGACCCACGCCCGGTATTAAAACCGCAACCAGCAGGATCAGCCCGATAAACAGAATCAGCGGTCCGCTCTGCTGCCAGAACTTTATGGGGGTAAACAGAACCAGCGCACCTGAAACAAAACCCAGTCCTGTTGCAGTTAACTGCCGGTACAGGTAGTAAAAGGGTTCACCGTTATTCCGATCGGCTATAGATACCGATGCAGAACCGACCATAATAATGCCCAGTGCAATAAGGGTCATGCTTAATAGCAATATCCACGGATCCACCAGCCATTGCTGTTCATCTTTTGTTACTGTCTGTTTTATGGCTATTGAGGTTTTATTGCTACTTTTAACCGTCCGTTTTTTTATAGGGCCTGTCTTTGCAGTTTTACCTTTAGTAACCTTATTTTGTCCCCGTTTTTTGGCACTATCATTAAAAAGCTCCGTCAGGGACTTTTCTTTTGACCGATCCTTACGACCGTTATTAATATAAATTTTAGCTGACATCTCTTAATCCCTCCTGAGAGTCAGCCATATTGTCCAGCGTAATTTCGGCACGCTCATAAATAATGGCTTTAAAATCATTGCCCCGCTCACTATAGTTTGCATACATATCAAAACTGGCACAGGCCGGTGACAATAAAACTGTATCACCTTTTTGTGCCAGTGCCATTGCTTGTTGTACGGCTTCGTGCATGGAGTCCACATGGATAATACGTTCACTAGCCATACCGGCTTTTAATACCGCATATTCTATTTGTACGGCATCCTGCCCCATAAGCAGTAGATATTTAACTCTGGCTTTAATAACCTTGCCCAGTTCAGTAAAATCAGCGCCCTTGCCAATACCGCCGGCAATTAAAATCAGCTGACGCTGTGCAGTGCTTTTATCAGCTTCCGGTTCCAGAGCATTAATAGCGGCTATAGTCGCACCGGCATTGGTACCTTTTGAGTCATTATAAAAATCAACGCCGTTAATCTGTGCAACCCATTCACAGCGATGTTCCAGCCCGGCATATTCCCGGACGGCCTGAAGCATTTTTTCTCTGTCCAGAGACAGGGGCTCCAGTAAAGCTATGGCTGCCAGTACATTCAGGTAGTTATAAACACCTTTCAGCCGTAATTCACTGGCTTTGAGTAATGTTTCCTGACCTTTTTTCAGCAGGTAGTCACCATCCTGTATTTTCTGCAGACCATACTCATCAGCCTGAGGCTCCTCTGAGCCGAAATAAATACAACGTTCCGCTGAGGGACAGGATTCATTTTGGGTATTATTTTTAAACAGCTTTAATAGCTGTTGCTCATCCTTGTTAATAACCGCCCAGTCAGTATTGTTGTAGATAGTTGTTTTAACCTGACGATAATCATCCAGACCGTTATAACGATCCATGTGATCTTCTGAAACATTTAACACTATGGCACTGAGTGTTTTTAAACTATAAGTAGTTTCCAGTTGAAAACTGGATAATTCCAGAGTATAAAGATCACTTCGGGTGGTTAATAAATCCAGTGCCGGGATCCCCAGGTTGCCGCCGGCAATTGTTTTAATACCGCAATCTGAGGCTATTTTTTCAACCAGAGTGGTGACGGTGCTTTTACCATTGGAACCGGTAATGGCAATAACCGGCTTATCCACTACCTGGGCAAACAATTCAATATCACCAATAATCAGCTGTCCTTTATCTGACTCTTTATTAGATAAGAGTCTGAAAATTTCACTGCGTACCGAAATCCCGGGACTGACAATGATCTGCGGATATTGTTTAAACTGCTCATAGTTAAAATCACCCAGCAGCAATTCTGAATCTGGAAATTCACTTCTTATATTATCCTGACCAGCTAGTTCAGAACGGTTGTCTGCCAGATCAAAGGGACAGTTCTTTTGTTTCAGATAGCGGGCCACAGACAAACCGGTACCGCCCAGCCCGACCACCAGTGTCTGCTGACTAAAAACAAATGGTTTGTATTGTCCCGTGTTGTTATTCATGTTTGTTATTCATTTTTCTGATTCAGGTTTAACGTATCTTTAATGAGGCCAGACCAATCAATACCAGAATAACGGTAATGATCCAGAAACGGACAATCACTCTAGGTTCCGGCCAACCTTTTAATTCAAAATGGTGGTGTATGGGTGCCATGCGAAATATACGGCGTCCGGTCAGTTTGTAAGAGGCCACCTGTAAAATAACCGAAACGGTTTCCATAACAAATACACCGCCCATAATAAACAATACAATTTCCTGACGCACCACAACCGCAATAATACCCAGGCCTGCACCCAGAGCCAGGGCACCGACATCACCCATAAAGACCTGGGCGGGATAGGTGTTAAACCATAAAAAGCCCAGACCTGCACCCACAAATGCCGCACAGATCACTACGATTTCTCCAACGCCGTGAATATAGGGAATACCCAGATATTCGGCAAAATTATAATGCCCGGTCAGATAGGCAAAGACCCCGAAAGCACCGGCCACCATCACTGTCGGCATAATGGCCAGACCGTCCAGGCCGTCCGTCAGGTTGACGGCATTACTGCTGCCGACAATCACCAGGTAGGTCAGCAAAATATAAAAGGGTCCCAGGTCAATAAAGACATCTTTCATAAAGGGAATAAGCAGCTGGGTTTCCTGTACACTCTGGGCACTCATATATAAATACACCGCCGCACCAAAACCAATGACGCTCTGCCAGAAATATTTATATCGGGCAATCAGTCCCCGGGTATCTTTATGAACGATTTTTTTATAATCATCAATCCAGCCGACGATTCCGAACAGCAGGGTTACAATCAGTACTACCCACACATAACGATTGCTTAAATCCCCCCACAATAAGGTACTGACAGCAATGGCAACTAATATCAAAGCTCCGCCCATGGTTGGGGTTCCAGCTTTACTGAAATGACTTTCCGGACCATCATCACGAATGGTCTGGCCAATCTGCCGGACACTGAGTTTTTTAATCATCATGGGACCTACCAGCAGAGCGATACTGAGCGCAGTCAGGATCCCCAGGATGGCCCGCATGGTCAGATAGGAAAACACATGAAATGCGCTATAGTATTGAGACAGATATTCCGCTAAAGCCAGCAACATTATTGAGTACCTTCTTTATGATGTGTGTCTGATTCTGCCTGTAATTGTGCATCCTTTTCTAACGCAGCGACTATCTCTTCCATTTTCATGGTTCTGGAACCTTTTATTAACACCACATGCTCTGATTGCAGCACTTTTTTTAACTCATTAGTCAGATCATTTCGATCAGTAAAATATTGAGCCTGACGAGTATCTGCACCGGCATCAATAAAACCCTTATAAGTTGCTTCAGTCAGGCTTCCAATAGTAAACAGACTATCAATACCCAGCCTGAAGACATCCTGCCCCAGTTCATAATGCAGAGCTTCAGCTTCCGCCCCCAGTTCACCCATATCACCTAATACCAGAACATGCTTTCCCTTAACCTGTTTAATGGCCTCAATACCTGCCCGAACTGATCCGGGATTGGCATTATAGGTATCATCAAACAGACGTGATGAATTAATGCCTGTTTTCTGTTCCAGCCGGCCTGAAATATTGGTAAAACCTTCCAGACCAGTTTTAACGGCCTGCAGGGATACTTCCATCGCCAGAGAAGCTGCCGTTGACGCCAGAGCATTATAGACGTTATGCAAACCCGGTTGCGGCAGGCAAACAGTCAGCTGACCCTGGGGGGTATTAATTACTATTTCCTGTCCGGTTATTTTCTCTTGTTGCGTCGTGGTTACCTGAGTTAATACCTGAGCAGAAATTTCCGCTGAATGATTTATGCCGAAACGAACCTGTTTAAGTGATTTATCCAGCTTGTCACATAAGCCTTCCCAGTAAGAGGCATAAACATCATCCGTATTAATGACTGCAGTACCGCCCTGTTCTATACCGCTATAAATTTCACCTTTTGCCTGAGCCACTCCGTCCAGGGAACCAAAGCCTTCAATATGTGCCAGAGTGACATTGGTGATCACTGCAACATCCGGCTGAACAATATCAACCAGTTGTTTAATCTCACCAATATGGTTGGCGCCCATTTCTATTACCGCCGCTTTATGGGCCTTATTTAAACGAAGCAGAGTCAGAGGAACACCAATATCATTATTGAGGTTACCCTGTGTCGCCAGAATACATTCCTGATCATCTTCACAAAAAGCGGCCTGTAAAATAGCGGCTGTCATTTCCTTGACCGTGGTTTTACCGCAGCTCCCGGTAACGGCAATAATAGGCAGCGTAAAAGCTGAACTCCATAGTGATGCAATATTTCCCAGGGCTATACGGCTGTCTGCCACAATAATCTGCGGCAGGGTACTATCCACCGGTTTTTCAACCACCAGACCACAGGCACCCCTGTCTTCTGCCTGCTGTACATAATCATGGGCATCAAAGTTTTCACCTTTAATGGCCACAAATAAATCGCTGGTTTCCAGGGTTCGGGTATTTATACTGACCTGGGAAAACTCACAGTCTTCTCCAATTAAATCCACATTCAGTA
>JALUZF010000295.1 GCA_027012135.1 Gammaproteobacteria bacterium | reverse complement strand
AACATGAACCCCAAGCCGTTTGCGACTACTCCCATGAAATCCTGTATAAACATCAGAGATCTGGTGAGCTTTGATATTAAAAACAGGCACTCTCTGGACCCGGGCAAGAGTGACTGTAATCCGATACTCGATGATGCCCAGGCAGTCCATGGGCACTTGAATAGAGGAAAGGCCACCCAACTGCTTATGGCATGGCTGAATAAAAAGGAATAATGGGTGAGAACGGGACGAACCTTCCGGTCAATCGCGCGGCCTTGACTCGTAAAAAAACTCGGCTGGTTGCATATCATTGGGATGCTTGTGGCAACGACAGGACGGGGACCTCAGCCAGGGTATTTGTGTATTTATCCGAAAATAGCCCGCGTAGCTGTGTTCTTTCTGACTATTTTCATCATTGGTTGTGGCTGGGACGGTAAATTATGGTCCAGCCATGCTGGTTTATCCGAAAATGGCGCAGAGCGCCGAATAATGTGTAGCACGACGCATGTTGCGTGGTGAACAGCGTAAACTTCTGTTGTTCCATGACGCTTCATACCCGCTTGCGGGTAAACAAGAACTCCAGGAACAGATCATTTTCACACAAACTGGGGTCAGAGTAAAATACTTTAGCCTTAACTGAATGAAACAACGATTAATTCCAACTATAACAGGTCAGAAACGGGAGATGTTTTTTTCCTTATTTACAAGTCATTAACTAGCTGATATGATTTCGTTTGTATGAACTATCAATCATGGGGGTGACATGAAACCTGCTCGATTTCCTTTTTGTTTTCTCATTGTACTGGCTTTGTTCTCAACGCTGACCGACCAAGCATTGGCAGCAGACCTATCCTCCTGGCACCTGAGAAATATACGCTTGGAAGCGGTTGCCGGTGGCGGTGGCATATATGTGGCCGTTGGTGAAGACGGCTTTATACTGCGTTCCACTGATGGCACTACGTGGACGAATGTATCATCAGGGGTTGAAAATGATTTGTGGGATGTTGCTTACGGCAACGGGGTGTTTGTTGCCTTGGGCGGCAATAGGGTATTTGTCTCCTCCGATGGCTTGGCGTGGAATGAATACCACCCCACCGCAGGATTCTACAGCTCTTCAATTACCTTTGGTAATGGTATCTTTGTTGCTGTGGACAATGCCTCAGATTCGGTCTTTACCTCCCCTGACGGTATTAATTGGACTGAGGTTGCCCTGCCGTCTGCTACGAATATTACGGATATCAGTTACGGGGGTGGTTTGTTTGTGATGGTGGGATACAGCGGTGCGGTCTTAACTTCACCGGATGCTACGACCTGGACTCTTGAGACTTCAGGTACAGCCCAAACCCTGCGGCAGGCTACCTATAAAGACACGGGGTCCGGGCTCTATGTGGTTGTAGGAGCATACGGCACTGTTCTTACCTCACCGGATGGACACGCTTGGACGGTCCAATCCAGCGGCATTTCACAAACACTCATGACTGTGGGTTACGGCAGCAACGGTTTCGTGACCAGTGGTGGTAACAGCTCCTCCGATGCCGGACATGTCTGGACCTCATCAAATGGCGTGGCCTGGACTGAGCAGAGTTCTCCTGCCTATGAATGGTTTTTTGATACGCTCTATGCCGACGGTAAGTATTTTCTAGTTGGGGGAAAGATTATCACCTCCACCAATGCGACGGACTGGAGTATTGTCCACGGCGGAACAGGTTGGGATATTTGGAGTGTGGCTTACGGCAACGGTGTCTATGCCGCTGGGACATTGACCGGAGAAATAATTGTCTCGTCCAATGGAATCCGCTGGACACAACCGACGGCCTACCCCGATGTAACTATCATTGTTGATATGGCCTACTGCCCCACCAACCAACGATTTATCGGAGCGATCAGAGACGGGACCCTGCTGTACTCGGACGACAACGGGGACACATGGAATACCCACGCCTTTTCCTCTCCAGTGTCTCTAAACGGTCTCTCTTATATACACGATCACTTCATTGGTGTAGGTTCCAATGGAACTGTGATCAGCTCTCCAGATGGAATTGCCTGGAACACCATTACAACACCTTCAAGCAAATCCCTTCAGGGAGCAGCATACGGCAACAACACGTTCGTGATTGTCGGCTCTGGCGGTGAGGTCGTCACATCCCGGAATGACGGCATCACATGGGTTGTTCAGACACCTGTTACCACCGACATCCTTTACGATGTCGCTTATGGAAACGGCACGTTCGTGGCAACCGGCGGATATTCCGGAGATGTAATTACTTCAGCGGATGGCATTACCTGGACCTCTCATGACGGCATCCTCCCTGCGCATGCATTTTACTCCATAACTTTCTATGATGATGTCTTTTTGGCAGTGGGTTCCCGTGGAAATGTTTATTCATCTATCGACGGAAGCACCTGGGATCCAGTAAGCGTCCCTACCGACCACACTCTGTTTTGCGGTACAGCTGATGGCCCCGGCTTTACGGTCGTTGGGATGAACGGCACGATCATTCAGCTTGATCCGCTCTATAAATCCCCCTGGGTCCTGTTTTATCCTGCAATACTAAAAAAAAGGTGAGCTGTTTCATTGTCATCGCTTTTATTCGTGGGCAGGAAGAGTTATGGAATCAACTTCTACCATCTTTCCTTCACTTCTCCTGTAGATTAGCAGAAGAGATTGTCGGTAATACTGTTCAGGATTGAATGAACAGTGGTATTATAACCTCTTTTACAGAAAAAGAGCTCAACGCCCTTGGCGTTAAAATACCGGATGTACATTTAACCACCAGTCAAATTAAAGAAATTAGAAAAATCTTAAGGTAAGCCAAACTGTATTTGCTCAACTGCTCAATGTGAGTCCATCGTCAATACGTCAATGGGAGCAAGGAAAAAGGCAGCCCACAGGCGCTACAAGGGTGCTCTTAGACCTTTTCAAAAGGTCACCTCACATTCTTGATTATCGGCTTTCGTGCGAGTGTTGATGAATCAACATCATGTTCGTTCCTGTATTTACCGCCTTCTGGTCAATCCAGTACAGGCGGAGAATCCGGTTATTTCAAAATATCAGATCTATCCGCTTCCCGTCTGTACGAGTCCGGGAACACGGAACAGACGGTACTAAAGATTTTTTATGCATCTATCCTTGGGTTGCAGTGTGTACCGCCCTTTATCCAAAAGTCATCTCAAGTTTTTTGGCGGCCTTTTCCAGCTCCGTGCGGGCAACGGCAAAGTTAAGTCGAAACCAGCCTTCACCGGCGGGACCATAGGCTAGTCCGTCACTGAGGCCAAGGCCTGCCGCATCGACCAGTTTTCTCCGTATCGCATCATGGGCCAGGCCGGTTTCCCGGAAATCCAGCCAGGCGAGAAAGGTTGATTCCGGGAGTATCATGGAAAGCTGCCGCATCCGAGCGATTCTTCCGGCCAGAAAATCCCTGTTCCCCGCCAGGTAATGAATTAACGCCTTTTTATACTGTTGTCCCTCTTTGGAAAAAAGGGTCTGGATGGCGGTCTTGGCCAACAGATTGATATCACCGGTATGGGTTTTATCTGTTACCTTCTGAAACCGTCTGCGCAACCGGTGGTCCGGGATGAGAACAAAGGATGGCTGCAGGCCGCTGCAATTAAAGGTCTTGCCGATGGAATGGGCCAGAATCGTCCACTTTTCCGCGCCGTCAATGGCTAGCATCGAGGTGTGCTTGTTGGGAGGATAGATAATATCGGAATGGATTTCATCGGCAAGGAGGAAGATCTCGTATTTTTGGCAGATGTGCACCAACTCCGAGAGTTCTTCAACGCTCCAGACCCGACCGCTGGGGTTCTGCGGATTGCAGAACAGCACCATTTTTATCTTTCCTGCCCGGCATGCCTGCTCAAAGGCGGCGAAGTTGATGGTATACCGTCCGTTGTCAAGGAGCAGGGGAATATTGATAAGCTTACGTTTCCGGTTGAGAATGGAAGAATAGAACCGTTCATAGACCGGCGAAAAAAGCGCGACCCCCTCCCCTTCCCCGGTACAGGCGGAAATAGTGTTGCACATGGTGGTGACCACGGACGGCGAAAACAGAATTTCCTCTGCGCGGGTCCGGCATTCGTGTTCCTCCTGCATCCACCATTGGATAGCGTCCTTGAGCGGTCTGCTCTGCATCGTATACCCGTAACAGGGGTGTTGTATCCGCTTGACCAGGGCATCCTGCAAAAACGGCGGCGCCGGTAAATCCATATCCGCAACCCAGAGCGGTTGCACGGTATCACTGCCGAAAACACTTGCCCGGGCATCATATTTGACGGCATCCGTGGATTGGCGGTGAACAGGTCTGTCAAAATCAGGAATTATAGTTTTCATGTCGTGTACCTTACCAGAACAGGGGGAGACACGTCACCAGCTTTTCCAGTTCAGGGCGTCTTCTTCCTTGTATTCCCTATCCAGCCTCTTTCAGGCGAAAACTCTTGCCTATTTAATCGTTGTGGTGGTAAGAAAATGGGAATGATTTTTGATACGGAAAAGCGGCACATTGCATAGGCGATGAGCTAATCCGGGGCAAGCATGAGGGGAGGCAGGTGGAAAAAACAGCAAATGACGATATACCGCCACCACTTCTCCCCTCTTTCTCCGACCTTCTTGCGGCCGGCGACCTGGAGGGATATGGCAGGGAACTCTGCAACCAGGGAGTGTCCTGGGTCCTGCATTTTCAAATTCCTCTGCTGGCGGCGCATTTTGTTCCGTTGCGCCGGTTTCCTCCCCTGAAATCCCCTTCACCCCGCATTCAGTTATTGACCCTTACCGTAAGTCCCGGCACGCCCTCGACGCTTTCCGACCTGGAGGCCCTGTATCGTCTTTTTCTCCTGGACGGCGATGAAGAGGCAACAGGGGTCTGCATCGGAATTGCCCTGCAGTCCATCATTGACAGCGGCCATGCCTTTCACCGTTTTCAACCGTGGCGGGAACGGGCCGAAAAACTCCTGAGAAAGGATTCCCCATCACCACTGGTCAGGGCCTTTCTTGCCCTGTTCCAGGTCTGGGCGGAAATTATGGGGCCCGGAAATCTTGCATCAGCCAGTGTTCTTCTTGAACCGATGCTGTGGAATGGTGAGCAGGCAAAGTCGCCCTCACTTATCGTGTTCCATGCAACCCTGGTTGCCTATATTTCTTTTTGGCGGGGTGATCTGTCCGCGCTTGAAA
>JALUZF010000294.1 GCA_027012135.1 Gammaproteobacteria bacterium | reverse complement strand
GTTTCATATTGCGTAAGCGTTTATGTGCGGAAAGCGGCTTTTTGCTGATTTTCATATCAGAAACATCAATAAGCCCTAGTTGTCCCTCTGGTGTAACAATAATATTGCCGAAATGAGCAGAACGAAAAAAAATCCCTTTTTCATGCAGTTGAGCAATAAACATGCCCAGTTGTGCAAAAAAATCGTCAATATTGCTCTGTTTTTGAATCAGTTTAAGCATATAATCCCGAACCATTATTCCTTTTAAGGGGGAATAATGTACTGCCGTTCTTTTTATGGCTTTTATTCGATATAAACCGATAATAGACACAGTCGGAATATTCAGTCGCTTCAAAAGCGCTGCATTTTTTGCAAAACGCCTTGCAGGCGAATAAAAACTTGCCTGAGAAATCAGTCGCTTAACCCTGAATAACTTGATAATGGAATGATCTTTAAGCTCCAGTACTTTTTTCCCGTATCCGTCTTCTGCCAAAGTGGTTGCCTGGGTAGTTAAAGACTGGTACTCGGAAAGGGAAAGATTCTTCATTAAAATAGTTTATTGGTTGTTTTGCAGGGGGCATTATTCCATATTTTATGTAAAAATTCAGTAAATCTTGGTAATATTGGCGTTTATCTATTAATACTGTGATTTTTAATATTTCCTTGTACGTTTCAGTTCTAACTTGTATTTTGGGGAATTTCAGAGGCAATTTTATTTATATGAGTCAGAATGAAAAAACAGAGTTAAATCACTGGGAAAGTGCATGGTCTGCAAAGCCTAGAATGAGTTTTCCATCAGGTATAGATATTGGAACAAAGAATGTTTTACGTCTGTTAAAGGCTTATATAAGTCCGGGTATAAACTATGTTGAGATAGGGTGTGCGCCCGGTAAAATACTATCCTGGGTTGGACGTGAAATTGAGGCCCCTGTTTCTGGTATTGATTACTCCCCTACTGGAGTTGAGCATTCAAGATGGTTATGTAACGGTCTGGGAATTGAAGCTGATATTCGTTGCGAAGATGCACTGTCAACAAGTTTTGAGAAAGCTTCATTTGATCTGGTTTTTAGTTGTGGTTTGATTGAACATTTTGATGATCCGGCCCCTATGATTGCAGCACATGTGGATTTGGTAAAACCTGGCGGGACAGCATTAATAGCGATTCCAAACTACAGTGGTCTTTATCTAAAATTACAACAATGGTGTGATCCGAAAAATCTGGATATTCATAATCTTGAAATTATGAATGAGTCGTCAATGTATGAGATGGCACCAAAAGAACCTGATCTTACCGTACGCGCTTTTTCTTCTGGTCGATTTTCTCCCTGGCTTATTTCATTACCTTTAAAAATGGGGCTTTTAGGCACGCTTATATCCTGGGGTGTAAATTTTTTATCATTTCTTCAACCAACTGAAATAAAATCTCTATGCCCTCTGATTGTTCTTGAAATAAAACGTCATAAATAATAACCAATGTATAATCAAATTTATCACTACTCATTTACGAGATTTAAATTAATGCTTATTAAGAAGTCTTTTTAATGTGTGGAATTGCAGGTATTGTCACCTGGGGTGAAACAAATAACCTTGGAAAACAGGCCCGTCGTATGATATCACCTCTTTATCATCGAGGGCCTGATGATTTTGGGGTCTGGGAAGATAACCGGACAGGTGTTGCATTAGGCCACCGTCGTCTTTCTATTCTTGATTTATCTTCTTCCGGACATCAGCCAATGCATTCGGTTAGTGGAAGATATGTTATTGCTTACAATGGTGAAATATATAACTTTGCTCAGATACGTGATGAGTTAATTCAGCAGAAACTGGCACCACAATGGCAGGGACATTCTGATACAGAAGTTTTACTGGCTGCAATCGATGCCTGGGGACTGCTTGAAACTATAAAAAAAACCAGGGGGATGTTTGCTCTGGCCTTGTGGGATAAAAAAGAAAAACAACTTAGCCTGGTTCGTGATCGTATTGGTGAAAAACCTTTGTATTATGGGAACGTTAATGGACAGTTTGTTTTCGCATCAGAATTAAAAGCCATTAAAGCTATTGCAGATAAAGGTCTGCAGATAGATCGAGATGCTCTTGTTGAGTATATGCGATTTGGTTATATACCATCACCATTATCTATTTATAAAGGGATAAAAAAGCTAACTCCGGGACATGTTGTAACAATCCATTCTATTTCCAATGCAGGAACGCCACAAGCTTACTGGTCTCTTGATTCTGAAGAACAGAAACAACTCCGTTCTGAACGGGATAAACTTTCTGAGAAAGAATTAATAAATCTGGTTCATGAACAATTAACAACAGCAGTGGGTCTGCAAATGCACTCAGATGTACCTCTGGGGGCTTTTTTATCCGGCGGTGTGGATTCAAGTGCAATTGTTTCCCTGATGCAGGCACAAAGTGATAAAAAAATCCGAACCTTTACCATTGGTTTTAATGAAAAGGATTTTGATGAAGCGCCTTATGCTAAAGCTGTTGCAGAACATTTAGGTACTGAGCATACAGAACTTTATGTAACAGCACAGGATGCCGAGGCCATCGTACCGGAAATCCCTGTTATTTATGATGAACCTTTTGCTGATTCCTCACAAATACCAACGACTCTGGTATCAAGACTGACCCGCCAGCATGTTACTGTTTCCTTATCAGGAGATGGTGGAGATGAATTGTTTGCCGGTTATCCCCGTTACCAGTTAACAGAGGCATTATGGAACAGAGTTGATGGCGTTCCAATGCCAGTTCGCAAAACTATAGCTGGAATGTTAAAGATTGTATCTGCACAGGGATGGGATAAAGTGCTCAGCTTGCTTCCTGAAAGTAAGCATCAATCCATTAATGGCCGAAGATTGCATAGACTTGCCCAGCTAATGACATGTTCAGATATTGGAGAAATGTATTTAAGATTAATGTCTCAGTGGCAGCCAGAAGAACAGCTGGTACTCGGAACAAACAGTTACAGGAAATCTGATTTTGACCTCTTTGTCCAGAAAAGTCCAATTGAAGCAATGCGCCGTTGGGATGTGCAGCAATATCTATGTGATGATTTGCTGGTAAAGGTTGACCGTGCATCGATGAGTGCAAGCCTTGAATCACGAGCACCGTTGCTGGACCATAAAGTTGTTGAGCTGGCATTTTCATTACCTGAACGTGCGCTGATTAATAATGGGGTAGGCAAATGGGTTCTCAGGCGTGTCCTGGACCGTTATGTACCTGGAGAACTGATAGAGCGGCCTAAAGTTGGTTTTTCAGTTCCATTGGGAGACTGGTTAAAAGGGCCTTTGCGAGACTGGGCTGAAGCATTATTATCCCCTCAGTTATTAATAAGACAGGGTTTACTGGATGAGAAACAGGTGAGTTTTATGTGGCAGCAGCATCTTTCAGGCCAATATGACAGAAGTACCTATCTCTGGAATATCCTGATGTTTCAATCCTGGTATGATGTGAACGGATGAATATTCAGAATCACTGGAATAATGGATCTTTAATTTTGATACTAATTTTTGATCTGTAGATTTTATGATTAAAGCAATTTTACTCTCATCAATAGCAATCAATGTTGGTCTTATCTTAGGCCGTTTGACAGGATTTGTACGAGAATCATTTGTTGCTTTGAATTTTGGTACAACTTCTCAGGCCGATATCGTTGTTTTAATGCTGACAGTGCCTGATTTACTGGTTAATATTTTAATGGGGGGGGCACTGGGTGCAGTTCTAATTCCTGAGTTTTATCAACATTCGGAACAGGCAGGAAAAATTTTATATCAGGCACTGATGTTCTTTGGCACTGTTTTTTTATTAATTACTTTATTATTATACTGGCAAATAGACGGTCTGATTCTTTTACTTGTACCAGGATTTTCATCTGAGCAGATAGAACAGGCTGTCACTGCAGTCAGCTGGGTTATCTGGTTAATTCCCCTGACTGTACTTGCAGGAGTAACGACAGCGTATTTACAGGCGAAAAATAAATTTGCTATTGCAGCGCTGGGTACGCTTATTATAAATAGCAGTATTATTACCGGATTAGTACTTGTTTATCTGGGTTATGGTTCACTTAAACTGATTGCAGGTTTTGTATTATTAGGTGGTTTGTTGAGGCTGCTCAGCCAGTTATATCAGGTTGGTATATACTGGAGCCCTTTTTCATCATGGTCTCCACTTTTATTGCATAAGAAATTACTGTCACGATATACCCAGGCCGTGTTGTCAGGTAGTGTGTTGTTATTATTTCCGGTACTGGCAAGAGCAATAGCTTCTTATGAGGGGAGTGGTAGTGTAGCTATTTTTAATTATGCTATGCGTCTTATTGATTTTCCTCTGGCCATTGCAGTGACATTTCTGGTGGCGGTTTTATTTCCCAGACTATCTGATACTTATATGACAAATTTAAGGCAGCATAGACAATTGGTTAAATATGGTGTGCAGGCTATTATCGGCCTGGCTGTTATAGCCTCGCTGACACTGATAATTATTAGTGATGTCTATACCGAACTCGTATATGGCTATGGAAATATGCAGAAAAATGATTTGCTCAAGGTTGAAGCTTTAATTAATATAGGTTTGATATCACTGCCTTTTCAGGGGCTGTGTTTATATTTAACCTCTGTTTTTAATTCCCATAAAAACACCAGACTGCCAATGCTGCTCAATATATCTGGTTTATTATTTTATTTTATAGGAATAAAGTTTGAGTTGTTTGGGCAGGGAATGGAAGCACTGATGATAGGCCTGGTTATCAGTTATGCGTTAATCTGTGCCTTACAGATTATGTTACTACGTATTGACAAATTACGCTGGAAAACAGTTTTTTTTGATAAAATGTTTGTTCTGGGACTCATCTGCGCCATACTGGTTTTATTTTGTTTGAACTGGATATCTGGTTTGGCAGACCTATCGGCAGTGATATCTTTTTTACTGGCGGGAGCAACAGCAATTATAGCTTTAGGAATAATGATTCTTTTTAATGCGGAACTTCGAAATAAAATGAAAGCTAAATTGAGCTTGTCATGATAAATTTTATGTTGATAACCAATGACCCTGAACTTGCTCATTACGCAGAAAAATGTGGGGTTTCACGAATTTTTGTTGATCTGGAAAGAAATGGTAAGCTGGAAAGACAGGGACATCTTGATACCCTGATCAGCAGCCATTCGATGGATGATATCAGTGTTATAAAAAAACAATTAACTTCAGCTCAATTACTGGTTCGTTTAAATCCGCTTTATCATAATACTAAACTGGAAATAGACAGAGCCGTCAACTCGGGTGCAGACTGGTTGATGCTGCCTATGTACCGAACTGCGGATGAGGTAAGAAATTTTATAAAGCTTGTTAATAAAAGAGCCAGAGTTATTTTGTTACTGGAAACCTGCAGTGCTTATGAATGTCTTGATGAGGTTGTAAAAATACCAGGTATTGATGAAATATACATAGGTCTAAATGATTTACATCTTGATATGGGATTAAACTTCATGTTTGAACCATTGGCTAATGGTACTGTTGATAAAATGGTAAAAATTATTAGCAGTGCCGGACTGGCTTTTGGTTTTGGCGGTATCGCTCGTGTAAATGAAGGTGTTATTCCCGGTGAGGTGATTTTGGCTGAACACCTAAGGTTAGGTTCCAGTTCAGTCATTCTGTCAAGAACATTTCATCGTAAAAGTGAAAATGCATCTGAATTTAAATCCAATCTGGACTTAAAAAAGGAATTGGGAAAATTACTGATTGAAGGTGAAAAATTAAAGACAAGAAATATTGAACAAATTAATGAAGATCATAAAAAATTGCAATATGTTGTTAATCAGTATGTGGCAGGTAAACCAAAATGAAACGTATATTTGACTTGATAGTATCTGTTCTGATTTTATTGCTGCTAATGCCGCTTTTTATCGTCATTGCCATCTTGATTAAAATAGATTCCCCGGGTCCGGTTTTTTTTAAACAAAAAAGAATCGGTCTTAACGGTCAACCATTCTGGATGTATAAATTCCGAAGCATGGATACACAGGCAGAAAAAAAAGGGCCATATTATACTCAGGAAAATGATCCGCGTATTACAAAAACAGGACATTTTATTCGTAAAACAAGTATTGATGAATTACCGCAGTTAATTAATGTTATAAAGGGGGATATGAGTCTGGTGGGGCCGCGTCCTGATGTCCCTGCACAGCAAAAAGATTACACACCTCAGGATTGGCAAAAAAGATTGTCTGTTTTACCCGGTATTACCGGACTGGCTCAGGCGGTTAAACGATCCTCAGCCACAGGCAGTCAACGTCTGGACTATGACCTTGAATATGTTGACAGGGCATCATTCCTAATGGATTTGAAAATTATTTTATTAACAGTTAAACAGGTGCTGGTAAGAAAGGGTACAAATTAATAATGTGTGGTATTTTTGGGTATTCGGGTATAAATTCTTCCTTATTGTCATTGCAACAGGTACAGACAATGGGAGAAGTTATTAATTATCGTGGACCAGATGGGTGTGGTATATATTACGATAAGGATGATGCCATTGCCCTGGGAAACCAGAGACTGGCCATTCTTGACCTTGCACATGGGCAGCAACCGTTTGTTTCAGATGATGAAAAGATTATTGTTGTTCAAAATGGTGAGATATTTAATCATGTTGAATTAGCACAGGAATTAAATAAAGACGGGTATCGCTGTAAGACTCATTGTGATACTGAAGTTATTCTTAGATTGTATGAACGAGATGGTATTTCAGGTATCTCAAAACTAAACGGAATGTTTGCTATTGCCATCTATGATAAAAATGAAGGGGCTCTTTATTTAGTTCGGGACAGGGCTGGGGAAAAGCCTTTATATTATTCACATGATGAACAATTTTTTCTCTTTGCTTCTGAAATTAAATCGCTTTTAAAAATAAAAAAAGATAAAGCACTGCATCCTGATGCATTAAATCAGTTTATGGCATTTAATTATGTGCCGCCACCACTCACAATGTTTAAAGACATTTATCATGTTATGCCTGGTCACTGGATAAAGATTGCAGGTAATAAGGTTGAACAGCATTGCTGGTGGGACCTTTCTTCAGTCTGTACAGAGGTTAAAAAAGAAGAAGAATGGATAGAGCAGTTTAATTATATTCTAAATGATGCGGTTGATATTCGTTTGCGTGCAGACGTACCTTTTGGTGCATTTTTATCAGGAGGTGTTGATTCTAGTACAGTGGTCGGCTTAATGAGTCGTCATCTTGATTCACCTGTTAAAACATTCTGTATTGGCTTTGATGATCCTAAATATGATGAATCACCATTTGCCCTTTCTGCAGCAAAACGTTTTAAAACTGATCATACCATGCATAAAGTGGCTGCCAACCTTATAGAACTATGGCCTATGGCCACATACCATTGTGATCAACCTCATGGTGATGTTTCCTTCTTACCCACCTATAAGGTAGCAGAACTGGCAGCAGAACATGTAAAAATGGTACTGACAGGAGATGGTGCTGATGAATTGTTTGCAGGTTATGATAAATATAAGAACTTCTTTTCAAGAAATAAAAATATCACTGACCAGGCGTTTAGAACTTTATATTTAGATAATATTTCTCTGTTTAATCTGGATTCAAGAAAGCAACTGTTTTCAGATGATATCCAGGTACAGATGGATTCCCTGGATGTTCATTCTGTTCTTGAACCTCTGTATCAGAAAGCCCAGGGTATGGATTTAATTAATCAGGCTTTATACATTGATACGATGTTACTTCTTCCCGGAAATAATCTGGTAAAACCAGATAGAATGGGAATGGCGGTTTCCATTGAAAACAGATCACCTTTTCTGGACTATCGAATGATAGAAATGGCATTTTCAATGCCGGGTGAACTGAAGTTAAAAAATGGTGAAACAAAATATCTATACAAAAAAGCTGTAGCCCCCTTAATCGGTAAAGAACTTACATATCGTAAAAAGCAAATGTTTACTGTGCCTGTTGGAGACTGGTTTAAAACCAGGTTGGCAGATTTATGTGATGACCTCTTAAAGTCTGAAAAAACAATTGCCAGAGGTATTTTTAATTATGATTATGTAAGTCAGTTGTTAGATAATCATCGGGCAGACAGGCAAAATAATACCAGAGAAATCAGGGCATTAATGGCTGTTGAAATATGGTTTCGAGAAGTTATGGATGACAAAGTCGAAAAGACTACTGACATCTTTTAATACAATACGGTTAATGAATATTTAATGCTTTTTAATTCTTATATTTTTATTTTTTTATTTCTTCCTGTTACCTTTGCCGGTTTTTATTTAGTTGGCAATAGCGGTTATAAAAAAATAGCATTAGCATGGCTGGTTGGGGCTTCTTTATTTTTTTATGCATGGTGGAATCCAGCTTATCTTGGGTTATTATTAATTTCTATTCTCTTTAATTACTCTTTTGGGATATATCTTTCTTCCAGACCAAACAAACTGGTTTTAATAGCAGGAATAGTTATTAATTTATCACTACTGGGATATTATAAATATGCTGGGTTTTTTATTGAAAATTTGAATGTTTTATTTAATTCAGGGATTTCGGCATCGGATATTATATTACCTCTTGCCATTTCTTTTTTTACCTTTCAGCAAATTGCCTATCTCGTTGATGCTTACAAAGGAGATACAAAAGAATATGATTTCTTGCAATATTGCCTGTTTGTCACTTTTTTTCCTCAATTGATTGCGGGCCCAATTGTTCATCACAAGGAGATGTTGCCACAATTTGCAAAAAAAATAATTTACAGACTTGACGTGCGCTCATTAAGCGTTGGTTTGAGTATTTTTACAATTGGATTGTTTAAAAAAGTAGTTATTGCCGATGGTATTGCAGTTTATTCAACACCAGTATTTGATGCTGCTGCAATTGGAACTCAGTTAACGTCTCATGAGGCGTGGATTGGATCTCTGGCTTATACACTTCAATTGTATTTTGATTTTTCAGGTTATTCCGATATGGCTATTGGTCTAGCCAGAATGTTTGGAATTGTTCTGCCGGTTAATTTTTTTTCACCCTATAAGGCATCCAATATTATTGACTTCTGGAAGCGTTGGCATATTACATTGTCTCGATTTCTTAGAGATTATTTGTATATTCCTCTGGGAGGAAATAGAAAAGGTAATTTCAGACGCTATATAAATTTATTAATTACTATGCTTCTGGGAGGTCTCTGGCATGGTGCAGGATGGACATTTATATTATGGGGAGCTATGCATGGCAGTTTTCTTATTGTTAATCATGCCTGGATAAACTTAAAAAGTAAATTTTTTTCAAATAATAGTTTTAATCCATTCTTTAGTGTTGTAATAAGTCGAGCCATTACGTTTCTGGCAATCGTATTGGGATGGGTTATGTTTCGTTCAGAATCTCTTGATGCTGCAATAAACATGTATTCTACTATGTTTGAAATTAATGGTTTGGTATTACCTGAAGCATTGCAGCCTTTTATTTCGGGAGGATCATGGATATCCGAACTACTCAATATTACTTATTCAGATACACTGGAATGGAAAGTTCTTTCAGGTACAAATAGTGTTTTTTGGTATATATCCCTTTTGTTGGCGTGGGTCTGGTTTGCTCCAAATACACTGGAATGGTTTTCCAGATATAAACCTGCTCTTGCTTTGGATTATTACAGAAAGGGGGCCAAATTTATACGTAGACTGTCATGGAGGCCCACAATTACCTATGCTTTTATTCTGGCTATAATTGCAACGTTATCAATTATGAAAATCCAGGGTGCCAGTGAATTTTTATATTTCAGGTTTTAAAAATGAGCAAAATGTATCTTAAAATATACTTTATTGTTGTTGCTTGTTTACTTTGCCTTGTTGCTCTTTTTAATTATTTTATAGATCCGGGAAGTATTTATTTTAAACAAAAATATAATAGCTTTGTTATTCAGAAGTATACAGAGTTATTACTGGAATCAAAGTTTGGAATGATACAGGAAGGATGGCCAGAACGAGATGTTAAATTGTCTCTGCTAACCAGGGCCAGTGATTCGGACTGTATTTTATTAGGTTCTAGTCATGTCATGAGTATTTCCCTGTATCAGGGAAATGGAATCAGCAATCTTTGTGAGAGTCTGGTTAATCTTGGTGTGTCGGGTGCAGTTTTAGAAGATTTCATGATTTTTTCTGATCGTCTGTTAAGCGAGAAAAAAGACTTTAGAGGAAAAAAAATCATTATTGGCATCGATCCCTGGTTTTATAATTTTTCAAGAGATAGCCGGCATATTCCATATCTTAATACCTTAAAAAAAGAATTAAAAAATAATTTAATAGAGGCAAAGAACTATTCCCAGACTTTTTTACTTAATCTGATTAGTTTTGATTACTTCTTTGAATCCTTAAAATTACTAAAAAGAGACGGGTTAGAAAATAATCTTAAAAAAATATTATTATTGCTGTCAATAAACAGTGATTATCAGTCCTATGTGTCTTTATTCAAAATGAAAATGTTTAGTTTTGAAAAAGGGGCAGAAAAAGCTGTAACATTGAGTGATGGTAGCCATGTCTATTCAAAAAAATATATTACCGAAAGTCATGAAATGAATGGGGGAAATTATAAGTTAGTTAATGGAATGCTGTATGATAAAAAAGCCATACATGTTTTTGAAGATATACTATCTAATCTGAAAGCGCGTGGATTTAAGATATATCTGTTATTTACTCCTTATCACCAAAATGTCTGGAATAAAAAATCTGGTAAACTGGCTCAGAATGCAATGCAAGCTACCTATCAGATCAGTGCCGTATTGGCTGAAAAGCTAAATTTAAGTATAATAGGATCATATCATCCAGATGAATTAAAGTGTAAAAAAGACGAATTTTATGACTTTATGCACCCAAAGCCGTCATGTCTTAATAAAATATTCATTAAATAATATGAATTTTCTGAGTGATTTAATAACTTAATTATCAACTTTTACAAGAATAGTGGAAAAATGAATAAAAATGATCCCAGGAAAGCTTATTGGAATGAGCAATATGTAAAATACTGGCGTTCACGTGTGGATGAAGCAGGCACTGGTGAAAGTGGTATTATTGAGGGGGATACAAATACTGAAGAAGACAGTGTTTATGAATCAATTTTTGAACATCATGGTTTTAACCAGGGGCGCTTGCTTGAGGTCGGCTGTGCATGGGGAAGAATGTTTCCTTTGTATTTAAAATATGATCTCGAAATTTCTGGCGTTGATATATCAGAGGCAATGATAAGTGAAGCCAAAAAAGCCTGGAATATGCATAAAAATGTAAAGTGTTTACAAGCTTCACCAGCAGAAGATTTGCCATTTGATGATGAATATTTTGATAATTTATCCTGTATTGCTGTTCTGGATGCTACCTATCAGGACCAGGCCATAACAGAGTTTCTTAGAGTAACCAGACCCGGAGCTAGAATTTATTTTACGGGGAAAAACGATAGTTATTATCAGGATGATAAAAAAGCTTATGATGCAGAGGTGGGGGCAAGAAATAAAAACCATCCAAATTTTTTTACCGATACACAGTTGTTGATTAAACTTCTGGAAGAACAAGGCCATAAAGTAGAAGAAAGTTATTTTTTTCCAAGGAGAGGTGACTTTGCCCGTTTTCATTATGAAACAAAGCCAGAACATTTTTATGAGTATTTACTGGTTATAAAACGTGGTGATAACTTTTCAGAATTACCGAAAATAAGTGACACCTACTCAAAAACATATAAAGAACTTAATAAATAGTGTAGATTATTATTGTGACTGAATTTGACTATGGAGTAGTAGAAAATACCCAACCTATCATGGTTTCTGGCGTGTATCGTTCAGGAACTACTTTTCTATCAGCTCTTCTGGGTGCACATTCTCAGTTGAAAGCATCATCATCAACCATCAAATTTTTACGATTTTGTCTGGGAAAATATGGTGATGTAAGCAAAGAAGAAAATTATCGCCGCCTGCTTAATGATACTAATAAGCGAGTTCAGGTTCGCTGGAATTTATCAATAAACGTAGATAAAATTTTACAACAGCTTAAAGTAATACCACAGGTAACCTATGCTCAGCTGTATGATATGATGATGAATAGTATGTTGCTTGATGGACAAAGTACAGCAACACGGTGGGTAGAAAAACTGGCGGTACAGTGGGAAGATATTCCCTTTTTTTTAAATATGTTTCCAAATGGTCGGGTTATTCATATTTATCGAGATCCCAGAGATGTTGCTGCATCCTATAAGGCTATGACTTTTGAACCTGGTAATACTTTCCTTGATGCTGCTTTTAATTTTCGTAGTGCGATGGAGAATGTGGATGTCATGCTAGAAGAATTTCCTGATAGACTTTTAATTGTAAAAGCTGAGGAAATATCAAAAAATCCAGTATCAATGGCTAAGAAAATATGTATGTTTCTGAATCTGGATTATGAAGATTCTATGATAAATCCCAGTAAGTTACATACTGATGGAGAAGACTGGTCATCAAATACTTCATTTGGAAAAAGTTATAAATCTATTCCCGATGCAACCCCTCGATGGCCAGAACATTTGACACGTCAGGAAATTATATTTATAGAAATGATTTCACAGCCTTTTTTTGCCAGAGCAGGTTATGAATCATCAGGTTTTATTCCAACTAAAAGTGACTGGGACAAAATATATTCATATATAACAGAACCTTTTTTAAAAGAGAGATTTGAAAAATGGTTGTTATTTGGGCTTGGCTCACAGGGTTATAGAACTGATCCCTATATGCATGAGATGAATATAGTATTTCCAGAACGTTTTAGCAAAAAAGATGATTAATTTATTATCTACCTATTCGGATAATATTTTACAGTTTTAGATAGATAACCAGCAAGTTAATATTGAGAGAGAAAATGACGGGCACGGTTTATATGGTTCATACAATTGATACAGAAGGGCCTTTATATGAACCAATTGAAATTAAATTTGAACGTTTAAATGAATTATTTGGAATAAACGATGTTGTTCCCAGTTATTCAAATCTGGAAAAACTATCCAGGGGAGAAATTGATTTAGGAAATAAAACAGCTTTAATTCAGGATGTTCTTAAAAGTCATAAGGCTAATACCCTGGGCAGTTGGGAAGAAATACATGAAATGCTGAACAGAGTTTGTTCAGAAGAATTTAGAAATCTTTTTCCAGATAAGAATAATAATGGCTGGGTATTTAACTGGTACTGTATGGACCATATTGGATATAGTGTTAATCCACGTAAAAGAGATATGGGACATCATAATATTTATGATGTCTATAAAAGTTTAGTGGACAGTCAGCCCTGGTCCAGAGATACTATTGAATTTCATTTTCATCCTATGTCAACTTACCGTGAAGCACATCGTTGTGCTACTCATTATTTAAGAACACCTGATTTATATCAGATTCTTTGTCGAAGAATTATTGATAGAGATTTTTTTCCAGCGGGCTATCGAGCTGGTTTTCAGGCAGAGCGGCCTGATAGCCACTGGTTTCTGGAACAATTTATACCTTACGATATGTCTAATATGGCAACAGAAAATACAACGGACATTGATAACTCCATTGACTTTAAAAATGGACGTTCTGGTAACTGGAGAAAGGCACCAAGCGACTGGTCGGTTTATCACCCAAGTCATGATGATTATCAACTGGAAGGAAATTGCAGGCGCTTAATTGGACGTGCTTTGAATGTAAGAAGTCGAATTGCTAATATTACTCAGGAAGAAATGGACAAGGCGTTTATAAGAGCTCAATCCGGTCAGGATACCCTGGTTGGGCTATGCAGCCATGACTGGCGGGATCTGCAGCCGGAAATCGAAACTATTTATGAGATGCTGAAAGTCAGCAGAGAACGTTTTCCTGATGTAGACTTTAAATACAGCCCAGCTACAGAAGCCTTCCATAGCCAGCTTTCTGAAGAAGAACTTGCTCAGGATCCATTGGAAATGTCTCTAACTTTTCATAAGGAAGTGCCAGGAGAGGATGTGGCTTTTCTCGAAATTAAAACCATAAAAGGCCGTGTTTTTGGCCCTCAACCTTTTCTGGCAATTAAAACAAAATCTCGTAATTATATTCATGACAATCTGGATTTTTCTGTGGAAGATGGTGTCTGGTATTATGCCTTTCATACAGATACAATCCCGCTTTCTGATATAGAACATATTGGAATTGCAGCAAATGATATTCTAGGCAATACCTGCATTCTGCATTTCTTGCCCGACCAGTATGTGTAAATAATGCATACTGCAAAAAAAAATATAGTTTTTGGCTGTTATGGCGGAGGTCATGTGCAGTCCCTGATTCCGGTTATAAAATATTTACAGAAAAAAACAGATTTATCAATTATTGTTATAGGCTTTACAACAGCCAGAAAAGCCTTTGAACGGGCTGGGATTAAGGCTTACGGTTATGATTACCTGCTCAATAACGATGATGGAGAGTGGTTGAATCTGGCAAAAAAGTATCTTCCGGAAACTACTCATCCTGACGTGTCTGAAAACGAAACCCTGGCCTATTATAGCATTGGGTTAAAAGATTTGAGCCTGAAATATGGTCAGGACGAAGCGATTAAAATGTTTAAATCGGAGGGACGAAAAATTTTCTTTCCTGTGCAAACATTTATTCAATTTTTAAAACGCAATTCCCCGGATATTGTGGTGACTTCAACATCACCCCGTTCAGAGCTGGCTTTACAGTATGCAGCAAGAGCATTGAATATAAAATCTCTGGCAGTTTCTGACCTGTTTCTTCAAAAAGAATCAGAATATATATGTAATGGTAATTATTCTGAAAATATTACTGTTATGGCTGAATACGTCGCTCAGTTTTTAAGAGTGAAAGGCTATAAAGGCAAGATTTATGTTACAGGTAATCCAGCGTTTGATATTTTAAACGCTTCTAATCTTCATCGGCCGCTTTTAAGGGAACAGTTAGAGATACCGGAAAATAAAAAAGTTATACTCTGGGTTTGTCCCTCAGCCTCTGTTTCAATGATAGGAAAACCCTTTGTAAAACCTGAAATTATTATAAGCTTTCTTGAAAACTTCTGTTCAAAATACCATGAATATTCATATATAGTAAGACAGCATCCAAATCATTCTATTATTGACGCAAAACAGGTAAAAAATGGAGTCCTCTGTCCTTCTTCTGTCAGCATAGAGGACTGCTTAAGTGCGGTTGATCTGGTGCTTCTTGAAACCTCAACGGTTGGTCTTCAAGCTGCACTAACCGGTCTCCCTGTTGTGACTATTAATGCTGGTAATTACCCTCCTTATGCAGAACTGGGTATTTCAGTTGATGTTTCAGGCATATCTGAACTAACGGATGCTTTATTAGAAGCACGAAAACCTCGACTGGATAAATTATCCTACCCAGAGCTAGGTAAAGCGGCTGAACAAGTAAAGGATGTTATCCTGGATATTATAAGTTAACAGGAACAATATTATACATTAAGGAATGGAAGAAGAATGAAATCAATTCATCAATTATGTGATATGACTGGTCGGGTAACCTTAATAACTGGAGCCACCGGTTTTATAGGAAAAGCCATAACAGAGACAGTAGCTGAACTGGGTTCACATGTACTTCTACTTGATCTGGAAACTGATGCATTACGCACATTTGCTAACGAAATAGAAAAAAAATTTAAGGTGAGTGCTAAATATATAGAACTTGATCTTGAGGACGAATCCAGAATATCAGGACTTTCAGAAATTATACCTGATTACTACCCGGTCATTGATGTATTAATAAATAATGCAGCTTTTGTTGGCACCAGTGATATTACCGGCTGGGTTACTTCATTTGAAGAACAATCCGTCAGTACCTGGAAGCGAGCACTGAATGTTAATCTCACAAGTGCGTTTGCATTGTCAAAAGAATGCATTAATCTGCTCAAGACATCAGAACATGGTTCAATTATTAATATTGCTTCAATATATGGTGTTTATGGTCCTGATCTTAGTTTATATGAAGGGACATCTATGGGTAATCCAGCCGCTTATGCCGCCAGTAAAGGTGGATTGTTACAGTTGACTCGCTGGTTAGCAACTACTGTTGCTCCTGAAGTCAGGGTGAATGCTATTTCACCTGGCGGTGTATTTAGAAATCAGCCTGAGAAGTTCTGTGAACGTTATATACAAAGAACACCTTTGAAACGAATGGCAACAGAGGAAGATTTTAAAGGTGCTATTGCATATCTGGCTAGTGATATGTCCTGTTATGTTACAGGACAAAATATTATAGTTGATGGTGGCTGGGGTGTCTGGTAATAAATGAATACTGCTCAGGCCACTTATATTGACGGTTTACGTGGGGGGGCTGCTCAGCTTGTCCTGTTTGGACATATTTATTCTATGATTCTGTACCCAGGGCACACTACGGGATTGGGTGATCTTGGGGTCATCATTTTTTTTATTCTTTCTGGTTTTCTTATTACTTATACCTCACTAACAAAAAAAGACTATAACTTTAAAAAATATTTTCTGGATCGGTTCTTTCGAATTTTTGTCCCCTATATTCCGGCAGTTTTATTTATTATTATTATTGATACTTATATCTTC
>JALUZF010000293.1 GCA_027012135.1 Gammaproteobacteria bacterium | reverse complement strand
AATTTCTTTGATGATCTGCAGGTCGGCTTCCTGGACAATAACATCGGGTGAATTGACATCGGCTGTCTGCGTAGTGCTGCCGGGATTGTCCGGGTCATCCCAGGTGACATGGGCGACATTGTCAAGGGGTATATTCTGCTGATTGCCGGATGTGTTCAGGACAACGGCGGTGTAGGTGATGGTGATTTGTTCGTCAGTGGTGTCGTTGTCACTGTCGGTGTTGGTAACATCGCCGAAATTGATGGAAAAGGTATGTCCTGGTGCCGAGAGACCATTCCTGGCGTCAGTAAGGACCTGGTCCCAGTTGTTTCCGCCATTATAATCGGTAATGAGATTTCCATGATCAATCTGATCAAGGCTGACTATAGCCAGGCCGTTATCAAGCGTGTCATCAAGACTGAAATTGTTTATTCCACCTTCAGGAACGGTGACGGTAACCGTATATGTCACGGTTTCGCCGATGACGACATTGACAAGGCCGGGTGTCGATGCCTCACTGGTACTGATAACTGTTTTGGCAACTTCCGGATCGGATATGCTTACTGTGGCGTTGTCCGTCGGTTCTCCAACCGTCTCCGTCCAGTCGGTAGTTCCATCGTCAACACCGGTAAAGAAGTCAATTGTTGCTGTGTTTTCGTGATGGGAACCGGCAATAACCACATCCGGGTCCACTGTTGTTTCATTATCAACCTGCAATTGATAGGTGATGATAAAAACATCGGTACCGCCATCATGACCGCGGTCGGCGGAATTACCTGTCAGAGCTGTATTGTTGAAGTTGATTTCTCCATTGGCATAAAAATCATCTCCGGTGACGGTGTAGTCGGTGTCTTTTACCAATAAGGCGCCGGTACCATCATAGACATGGAGGTTGATTCCTGCGCCGGGCTGAACGAATCCTGTCGGCATGGTATCGGTCACATTGATGTCATAGGCATTGTCGCCACCCCTGTTGTAGATCGTAAGGGCAAATGTCACCAGGTCGGAGCCGTCGGCGTTTATAAGGTCGGCATCAACCGGACTGTCAATCAGCTCCTGGGCCTCCACGACATCGCCGGCCGTTATACTTATTGTTCCATCGGCGTTAAACGTCAGTTCTCCCGGTCCCTGGGCACTGCCCAGAGTGGAACCGGTATTGTCTGTGTTCACAACACCTTTGACAATATGGACATCGGGTTCATTTAAAGTAATTTGAACAATATCATCCACATCTGTAACATGACTGGTGGTGTTGTTGATGCTCCACTCCCCCTGGTTGGTGAGCTGCAAGCCGTCAACCATTGCCTGGTTTTGAATGGTCACGGTGAGAAGAACGTCAAT
>JALUZF010000292.1 GCA_027012135.1 Gammaproteobacteria bacterium | reverse complement strand
ATCGAGTATATTGCTCAAAATAGTCCGGGCAATGCCTTAAGAATATTAAAAAAAATCAAAAAGCGGGTAAATGATCTGTATCATTTACCCAAAGGGTATCGGATTGTGCCTGAATTATATGATCCCGGTATCACTCAATACCGGGAAATGATTATCAAACCCTGGCGTGTAATGTATCGTATTTCCAACGGCAAGGTTTACGTATTGTCCGTATTGGATTCAAGGCAGAACATGGAAGATATTTTATTAAAACGTTTTACGCAGAATATTTTATAGTGGTGGTAATATCTTGCTGAAATTCATCATGTTGTACGAACCAATACGAATTGAAAACATAAAGGGGTTAAATCTCCAGAAACAATCAGATACGGCCGACCGGTTTGTTTATAAGAACATTCAAAGGAGACAAGACGATGCAATTAAGTCACTCGGAAAAGGAAACCATAAAAAAGGAACTGGCCGCACGTCTGTCTGATGCCCCCGAGGTTGTCAAAGTTGTTGTGTTTGGTTCTTTTCTCACGGCAGAGGATCCAAATGATATTGATGTGGCCGTTTTTCAAAACAGTAATCGGCCCTATTTACCCTTAGCTATGAAATACCGAAAAATAACCAGGGCAATAGCCGATACAATAGCCATTGATATCCTGCCTATTAAGCCGGGTGCGCGAGACAGCATGATGATGGATGCCATTGCTCGGGGAGAGGTCATCTATGAAAGATGACACATGGGCCTGGCTTGCCTATGCCGGAGAAAATTTGGCTGCGGCCAAGATTCTTCATGACCGGAAGTTGTATAATCCCTGCTTGCAGAATATACAACAGAGTGTTGAAAAATCACTCAAAGCTCTCTTGCTTGAAAAGACCCATTCTTTACGCAAAACTCATTCCATTACCGAATTGGTTCGTCTCCTGGCCAGACATCAAATTTCTATCAGGTTGACTGAAGAGGATTGCGACCTTCTTGACTCTATTTATCTGCCTTCAAAATATCCACTGGACGGAGTGCTGCCTGACTTTGAGCCGGATGCCTCACTTTGCCGACAGTGCCTGTCTCTCGCGGAGACCGTAATTTTGCAAGTGCGAAAAGAAGTTGGAGGTTAGTGAGTTATTCCTGAATTCCGGTCATAAAAAAACAAGAAAATATTCTGGCAAGGTGTGGGCGTCGCCCCTGCAGGCTTGGGTTGCAGGTAAAACGGCCCTGGTTTTTTTTGCCATATCCCCCTGCGGGTGGTATAAAGAAATGCTTTATTCCCCAGCTGGAGAGAAGATGGAAATAACGATCCGGAAAATAATTGATCATCAATCGACCTGGTTTAGCGGTCATTT
>JALUZF010000291.1 GCA_027012135.1 Gammaproteobacteria bacterium | reverse complement strand
ACGTAAAGCCGGTCTGGTAAAACATATTATCGGCTGTGGCCGTCAAACAGATAATCTGGAAAAGGCTGTACAACTGGGCGTGATAGATGATTATTCCCAGGATATAAAAACGGCGGTTAAAGATGCCGATGTGATTTTTATTGCCACACCCGTAGGCAGTTTTCAGACCGTTCTGGAACAGATAAAAGGGGCGGCTAAAGACGACGTTATTATTACCGACGGCGGCAGTACCAAGGTTTCTGTTATCAGGTCTGCTGAATCGGTTTTTGGTCAGGTGCCGCCTAATTTTGTACCGGGACATCCCATTGCCGGAACGGAAAACAGCGGTGTAGAAGCCTCCTTTGATACCCTGTTTAACGATCATCGTGTTATTCTGACGCCTTTACCGGAAACCAGTAAGGATGCATTAAATACCGTAACCGAACTTTGGCAGGCTGCCGGAGCTGAAGTTATTTTAATGGAACCCTATCATCATGATTTGGTGCTCGCGGCTACCAGCCACTTACCTCATCTGCTCGCTTTTTCTCTGGTTAATACCCTGACCACCCTGGATGAAAAACAGGAAATATTTGATAATGCCGCCGGCGGCTTCCGGGATTTTACCCGCATTGCTTCCAGCGATCCGGATATGTGGCAGGATATCTGTCTGGCCAATAAAGAGGCTTTACTGGAACACCTGGATCATTTTACCCGTGACTTAGCCAAATTACGCACAGCCCTTGAACAAAGTGATGCACAAACCTTAAAAGCAATGTTTACCCGTGCCAAACAAAGCCGGGATGACTTTACCAATAAAACTGACCAAAAAAGCTGACAGTTAATTACAGACAATCGCTCTGTGACCTGGACTATATGAATATCAATAAAATAGTGCAAATGGTTATACCAATAATCAGGCAAACATCCCAAACCTGCTTGATGCCTTATTTTACTCAGGCACAGGTCAGCTCCAAGGCAGACGGTTCTCTGGTAACCCAGGCCGATATAGCTGTACAGTCTGAAATCCAGAAGCAGTTAAAAATTTGTTATCCAGAATATGATTTTTTTGCCGAAGAACTATCCGACAACGAAAAAGACAACTTTTTTACTGCTGACCACCCGGGTTTCTGGTGTCTGGACCCTCTGGATGGCACCTCCAACTTTGCCAACGGCCTGCCTTTTTTTGCTATTTCTCTGGCTCTAATTATTAATGGGAAAACCCAATTTGGTATTGTCTATGATCCGGTTCTGGATGAATGTTTTACCGCAATAAAAGGACAGGGTGCAAAACTCAATGATCAGTCCCTGCGTATATCCAGCCCGCCTGGCAATCTGCAGCAATGCATTGCA
>JALUZF010000290.1 GCA_027012135.1 Gammaproteobacteria bacterium | reverse complement strand
CCCGCGAGGGCAAGCTAATCCCACAAAGCTGGTCGTAGTCCGGATTGGAGTCTGCAACTCGACTCCATGAAGTTGGAATCGCTAGTAATCGTGGATCAGAACGCCACGGTGAATACGTTCCCGGGCCTTGTACACACCGCCCGTCACACCATGGGAGTGGGTTGCTCCAGAAGTAGCTAGTCGAACCTTCGGGAAGACGGTTACCACGGAGTGATTCATGACTGGGGTGAAGTCGTAACAAGGTAGCCCTAGGGGAACCTGGGGCTGGATCACCTCCTTAAAGAAAATACGTTATAGAGCACGTTACGAGTCCCCACACAAGTTTAATCTAGTTTACTTAAAAGAAAGCTGTAAGGATCTGCTCATAATTGACGCAGTAGACGAAGTTTAAAAAAATATTCATTGTTTTTGATTCATCAAAAGTAACGAATACTTTTGCGAAGAGTTTTTTCGTTAATCAAAGCGCACGTTGGAGCGAATGAAGGAGCATACATCAGTATGTGACTAAAAGAGTGACAAGTGCAACGCAGAGAAACGGAAAAAATCGAAGTAAAAAGAGGGTCTATAGCTCAGTTGGTTAGAGCGCACCCCTGATAAGGGTGAGGTCGGTGGTTCAAATCCACCTAGACCCACCAAATTTTGCCCAGCCTGAATTTTTAAAAAGACCCGCGTACTCGTATAGGTTTCGCCTTTTTAAAACTACAATCTGAACAAAATTACCCTTTATTATCTATGAAAGAAATAAAAAAGAACAACACTTCTTATTTCAAAAATAGATAAAAATAGGGGCCATAGCTCAGTTGGGAGAGCGCCTGCCTTGCACGCAGGAGGTCGTCGGTTCGATCCCGTCTGGCTCCACCATTACAGCAAGACCACTAACTCAGTTAAATCACTTTAACCTAACAGCGAAAGCTAGACGGCACAAAGGTCATTTAACTGACTTATTAGTCAACTCACTTCTCAACGAGAGAAGCGTTCTTTAACAATTAGGAAAGTAGTAAAATTCTAGGCGAGAAACGTTTAGAGACTTTATACAACACGTTGATGAGACGAAAAGTATAAAGACAATAAATTTTCTCAAGATGAATCGTTACAAACAAACCTTAATACCCATGCAGTAAGAACCCATGAGTATTAAGAAGTCATTACCTTGAACCGTTGAGACACACAAAAGGCTCAACAGACCGTTCAAGGTTATAGAATCAAGTGACTAAGCGTATGTGGTGGATGCCTAGGCGATAAGAGGCGATGAAGGACGTAGTAATCTGCGATAAGCCCCGGTGAGCTGATAAACACGCTTTGACCCGAGGATTTCCGAATGGGGAAACCCG
>JALUZF010000289.1 GCA_027012135.1 Gammaproteobacteria bacterium | reverse complement strand
ATAATGTCATTCTTTGAATAACATAAAAAACAGAAAATACATGTATGGGAGCATAAAGCCATAGGCATGTTATTAAAAGAGTGATATTTCGTTGTGTTTTTTTTGAGCTGTAAAATAAGCTTGTTATTTTAAATGATATTAATAAAACAAGTAATGCATTAAATAAATGGATAATAACATTGGCAAGTTTAAACGATTGTACATGATTTGGCCAACTATCAGCCTGTAGTGCAAAACTAAAAAGTGAGACAGGTCGACCTAGACCATACTCCATATTTCTTATTGAAAAGTAGAGTTTATCAGTAAAGGTTTTAACCGATTCCAGGTGTTCTAAATTAGCAAAATCATCCAGTTCAAAGGAACCATATAAAGCTTTTGACGTAAGAAAAAAATAAAGTGTAAATGAAAAAAGGAGAAAAAGGAGGTATGAGCGGTATAAGGAGATGAATTTTAAAAGTTTCATATTAAATACGAAAGATAGCCTGAGAACTATCTCAATGCTATCTTTCGTGTATTTACGCTATAACACAATTAGTTACAGTTTTTAGGACGTACATTAGTATTACTGATACCAGCACAGTTAAAACTAAATGTACCATTTGCAGTGTCGTAATTTAATGACATGGTTGCACTGGTTAACTGAGGAGAAACTCCGCTTGCAGCAAAAGTCGCCCTATAATTAGTACCACTGGCCGTTATACTGGCAACATACTTACCGCTGGTTACAGCATTAAGATCTCCAACACTAGGTAAGCTGCCTTGATCATTATAATACTCTGCTAATGGAGCCTTGAGTCCTGCTAATAGAACTGCAGCTTCAGTTGCTTGTGAGCGAGCAATATAGTCTTTATAAGCTGGAATCGCTACTGCTGCCAAAATACCAATAATTGCTACAACAATCATCAGTTCGATTAATGTAAAACCTTGTTGTGTCTTTTTCATAAAATACTCCACTTAATTGTATTTGCTTTGTTTAATTGAAATGTTAATGAGATTAACGTTTGTATTAATTAAAGCACAATCTATGCCAGAATCAATATGTAAAAAAATAACAATATATATCAATCGTTTAAAAAAGTTATCTTATAAATTCATTTTTTAAAATGACGTTAAATAACAAATTTGTTAAATAGTGACAAATTGTCACTATTTAATCTAGCCCTAGCTTTTTTAATTTGTAACGAAGTTGACGGTAGGAAACACCTAATAATTTAGCGGCTGCTTTTCTGTTCCAACGTGTGGTTTCGAGAGCTTGCTTTACAGTATATACATCATTTAAAGGAGAAAGGACAGTATTGTTAGGTCCAACGGGTTGTTGTAATGAGTCTGGTAGACTATTATATTCTTTTAATGACAAATCTGATGCTTCTATCGTATTGTTTTCACATAAAGTTATTGCTCGTTCAAGGATATTCTCAAGTTCACGGACATTTCCTGGGAATGAGTAGTTTTCTAATTCTAGAACAGCTTGTTTGGATAAACGGTATCTTGCTTCCCCGGGAGATAATTTTTCCAGAAAATATTGGGTGAGTAATAAAGTATCTTCTCCACGTTGTCTCAGGGGCGGCATGGGGAGTTCTATAACATTAATACGATAAAAAAGATCCTGTCTGAATTTACCTTCTTTTACCAGTTGGCTTAAATTTTTATGAGTTGCACTGATAATACGAACATTTATTTTTTCTTCTTTTTGAGAGCCTACTGGACGAATAGCTTTTTCCTGAATAGCTCGTAAAAGTTTAACCTGCATGGATAAAGGCAGATCCGCTATTTCATCTAGAAACAGGGTGCCGTCATGGGCTGCCTGAAATAAACCTTCCTTGTCTTTATTAGCCCCTGTAAAACTGCCTTTGGTGTGGCCGAAAAATTCACTTTCCATCAGTTCAGAGGGGATAGCACCACAGTTGACAGGAACAAACGGCTGGTCAGAGCGAGAGCTTAAATTATGGATTTGTCTGGCTGCCAGCTCTTTTCCGGTACCTGATTCACCGCTGATATAAACCGGAGCCTGGCTTTTAGACAGTTTGTCTATCAGTTTTCGTGTTTGCTGCATGGCTGGTGATTCACCCAGTAACAGTTCCTGTTTCTTTTGTGAATGTGTTTTTGGGGTGTGGGGTTTGGGTGATATTGAACTTATCCCCTGATTTTTATCAGCCAATTTAATAGCCGAATTAACCAGGTTCCGTAATTCGGCCAGCTCCAGGGGTTTGGAGACAAAATCAAAAGCACCGGCTTTTAGCGCTTCAATAGCGGTATCCATATTGCCGTGGGCGCTGATCATGGCGACTGGAATATGACTGGCCTGTTGCTGTATATTTTTAACCAGTTCAATACCATTGCCATCAGGTAGGCGCATATCGGTCAGACAGATAGAAATATTGTTTTCATTGAGCAGTTTATAAGCTGTTTTTAAGTCACCAGCAGACAGGGTATCAATATCCATGCGATTGAGCGTCAGCTCTAAGAGTTCGCAGATATCAGGTTCGTCATCAACAATTAAGGCCAGGTGTCGGTTCATTTTTGTTCTATGTTTAATATTTGATTGCAGTATTGTTTTATAGCTTTCTGGGTAGCAATAAGCTCATTTGAAAATTCTCTGGCCAGAGTGATGGCTTCATACAGTTCTTTGTAATCAGCAATATACTCATGTACCAGTTTGTTTCTCAGACTGCGGGTGGCCAGCCAGCTTTGTGTGTCTGATATTAAAGACAGTGCTTCTGCCCGGTTCAGGTTTTCAATGACTGTGCCTTTTTTTTCACCGGCATTGATGAGAAAGATGGGCAGTAATTTATCCGCAATGGTGTCCTGTAAGCGTGCAAACTTGGCTGTAAATGACTCCAGAGTATCAATAAATTCCGGATTTTTCAGAGCAGTTTCTAATTGTTCAGGAGTTGTAGGCAGTCTGTTGTATAATCGTTGAGATACCCCGCTCAGATGAAAAGCTTCTTTATCGGTTATATTCAGTAATTGCTGCAGGCGCTCGATATTGTCAGTCACAGTCGAACCCCTTCTTTGAGGGCGGATTTATACAGACTGGTAGGTGGATCGGATTTCTGGTGGATAATAATATCAATTTTCTGTGGACCGCCCAAGGCTATTTGCAGTGCAGCATTAAGAGAGATATTCTTTTTTAGCGGATTTTCAACGGCCGTGTTTAATTCAAGCAATAAATCAATATCACCACCTTTTAACTGATCATCAGTTCGTGAACCAAATAAAATGACTTGCGTATCCGGGCCAAAATACTGATTGACTTTGTCTTTAATAATATTTTGCTGTTCTTTGGTCAGGCGCATGGCTAAAGGTTTAAATCAATTTTATTAATTTGAATATCGAAAAAAGATTTGTCTGTTTGTCCATTTTGATTATAAATGCTGATATCCCCAGACTCTGTAACCAGCCAGACTTCATTGGCACCGGCATCTATAAATAACTGGACTTTTTCCAGCATCTCTTTTGGTGTATTGGATGGTGATATAATTTCTACACAGATTTCAGGGGCTGATGAGGCATAGACTTCTGTTTTATGTTGTTTTATATAATGATTACTGCCCCAGGCCACATCGGGTACTCTGATACCGTTGCTGGTTTGTATTGCCAGTTCAGTAAAAACACTACCTTGCGTTAAAGTGCTACCTAATAATAATGCCAGTTTGCCTTGAATTAAACTGTGAAGAAGTGATGCCGGACTCATTTCAATATTCCCTTTGTCATTGAGTTCGATTTTATATGGTAAATCCTGCAGGCTTTTATCTGCTAATACATCCTGCCACTGCATAAGTGCTCTCCGCTTTATTCAGGCTAAATAAAGATTAGCTGTTCTCTATGGATTAATAATAGCATAAAGTGACATAATTTCGTCACTCAGCTTTGGCGCTATTGCGTCTTGGATCAGAAAAACTGATTTGAAAACAGGCACCTTCTTTATTATCAATATACTCCAGCTTGGCTGAATTACATTCGGCCAACTCCCTTGCAATATACAGGCCTAATCCGGTACCGGTGGATTCGGTAGTAAAAAAGGGTTCAAATAGCTTGTCCCGATTTTCTTCTGGAATGTTATTTCCATAATTCATGACCTGTAAATAGGTATTTTTTTTCATTGAATCAATACCGGCGGTAATAACAACTGGGCGAAAATGATGATTTTCTTCTGCGCTGTGTCTCAAGGCATTTTGAATCAGGTTATTAAATATTTGCTGTAAATGCTGGGGATCAAAAAGTACCTGCAGATCATCATTTTCAAACTTTAGATAAAAACGCTCCTGTGGGAGTTGAATGTATTCATTGAGAAAATCTTTAATCCATTCCAGTAAGTTAATATTGACCTGTTCCGCTGTCTTTCTACGGCTGAGATCCAGTATCGTGCCAATAATCTCATTTACCCGAACGGATTGTTTCTCAATAATTTCTGTCAGGCGTTTATCAGTTTCTTCAAGGGATGGTGATTCGTTCAGCAGTTCCCCGGCATGTCGGATAGCCGCCAGTGGATTGCGTAATTCATGAGCAATACTGGCGGTAAGGTGACCCAGAGAGGCCAGTTTTAACTGCTGGGCCTGGTTGGATAATTCGGCATTATCTTCAATAAAAACCACTGCTCCGCTTTTATCATTCTGGCCCAATGAGGCAAATCTTGGGGTTAGCTCAGAAGAAGTATGGCTATTACGGATGCTTTTGGGTTTAAAGTCAGGTGTGGTTTGCCATAAATGAAACATCTCTCCCAGTTCAAGGGAATATTCATACAGGTTAACCGGTTTATTCTCAGAGTCCTGGCTTAGATTATCAGGGATTTTCAGCAAACTTATAGCGGTATCATTAATTAAGCGTACATTGCCCAGATAATCCACAACAATAACGGCAGTCTGCATACGCTGCATAATAAACTGAGTGAGCTGTTCCATATTGGCCAGGTCAATTTCACGCTGGCTGGCAATTTCTGCACTTTCCTCTGTTTTATGAACCAGGTAATTGGTTAACAGGGCTGTTAAAAACAGGATGGCACCCAGTAAGCCGGCCTGTGCATAATTAGTGCTACCAGTCTGGGTGAGGAATAAATAGCCCTGTTCCAGTAACAGGATTAAACTGAGTAAGGCTGCGTAAAACAGGGATGAACGTCCCATAGAAAGAATACTAATGGCAGAAATGGGGATTAGCAGTAATAAACCGACACCGCTTTGTACTCCGCCGCTGGCATACATAATAAGCAGAATGGCAATAAAGTCAGTCAGGATCTGGGCATGGCTTTGCAGCCAGAAGGCCGGCCAGCGCCAGCGGATGGTTATTCCGCTGAGAATACTGACAATAAAATAACCAATGCTGACAAGCTGAAAGAGCTGTGGATGTTCCAGGCCAAAGGGTTTTATCTGGACATCAGAAAAGACCAGGGTGACAAATATACTGGAAATAAGTAAACGATATAAATTAAGAAAATGCAGGGGCCGCCAGTATTTTTTTTCTGAGGAGAGTCCATGAGGAACTTTGTTGGCGTATTGGTGCAGGGTATTACTTCTGTTCATGTTCTAAATAGCGATCAAGATGTTGATAGCTGCAGAAAAATTTCCCCTCCCGGTATATCCCTTCATCCTCAGGGATATGGGTCTTGCAATAGGTACAGGCCTTGATCTGCTGTACTCTGGCAGGGGCTGCCTGACGAGCCTGCTGTGCTCTTTGTTCATTTTGTTCCACGTCCCTCAGGCGTTGCGACCAGGTGTTTTTTAAAAAGCGATAAGCAATCCAGCCAAGAAAGATCAGCCCGGATATAAACAGTAAACGTCCCACTGTCTCTCCTGTAATAATGTTCTGATTGTTAGTAAAAATTAAATGATAACAGAAAATAAAAATTTTTTTGCCAATTGCCCTCTATTTCGCCACAATAGCAGGATATATTGCAATTTCAGTGAGAAAACAAATATGAATTTACATGAATACCAGGCCAAGCAGGTGTTTGCCCAGTACGCTATCCCTGTTCCGGCCAACAGGACTATTACCTCGGTTGACCAGATAGAACAGGCTGTAGCGGAATTAGGCGGCAATGAATGGATGGTCAAGGCCCAGGTGCATGCCGGTGGACGCGGTAAAGCCGGCGGTGTTATCAAGGCCGGCTCAATAGCTGAAATCCGCCAGTTTGCTGAAAAAATGCTGGGCACCCAACTGGTGACTTTTCAGACTGATGCCAAAGGCCAGCCGGTTAATACCTTATTAATTGAGGTGCCCAGCAGTATCAGCCGGGAACTTTATATGGGTGTGCTGGTAGATCGTTCAGCGAAACGGGTGACCATTATGGCATCGGCTGCCGGAGGCATGAATATTGAAGAAGTGGCAGCTACCGAGCCGGAAAAAATTATTACCCTGGCTATTGATCCGGTGACCGGACTTATGCCTAACCAGGTCAGGGAAGCCGGGTTTGGTATGGGACTGACACCGGCACAGCAAAAAGGCCTGATGAAGGTCATGCAGGGGGTTTATAAAATATTTGTGGAAAAAGATGCTTCCCAGGTTGAAATCAATCCCCTGGTGGTCACTGAAGAGGACGAAATTATTGCTCTGGATGCCAAAATTTCTCTGGATGACAATGCTGTCTATCGCCATAAAGACATGCAGGCATTGCGTGATCTTTCTCAGGAGGATGAAAAAGAAAACCAGGCCAGGGAATTTGAACTCAATTATGTACCTCTGGAAGGTAATATAGGCTGTATGGTGAACGGTGCCGGTCTGGCTATGGCCACTATGGATATTATTAAAAATCATGGCGGTGAACCGGCCAACTTTCTGGATGTGGGCGGCGGTGTGACCAAAGAACGGGTCGCTGAAGCCCTGAAACTGATTTTATCGGATACCAATGTTAAAGCCATATTGATAAATATATTTGGCGGTATTGTGCGCTGTGATCTGATTGCCGAAGGCATTATTGCTGCGGCCAAAGAAGTGGCATTGTCCGTGCCGGTAGTGGTGCGTCTGGAAGGCACTAATGCAGAACTGGGCCGAAAACTACTGGAGCAAAGCGGCCTGGATATTATTTCCCGGGGCGATTTTACCGAGGCTGCTCAGACCGTGGTTAATGTGGCCAAAGGAGGTAATGTCTGATGTCAGTTTTAATTAATAAGCAAACCCGGGTGATCTGTCAGGGCTTTACCGGCCAGCAGGGTACTTTCCACTCAGAGCAGGCCATTGCCTATGGTACCAATCTGGTCGGCGGCGTGACACCGGGTAAAGGCGGCCAGATTCATCTGGACCGGCCGGTGTTTAATACGGTTAAAGAAGCCGTCAGAGAAACCGGGGCCAATGCGACCATGATTTATGTGCCTGCCGCATTTGCGGCGGATGCGATTCTGGAAGCGGCCTGGGCTGGAATAGAAGTGATTGCCTGTATTACTGAAGGCATTCCGGTTCTGGATATGTTAAAAGTAAAAGCCAGTCTGCCGGACGATGTTTATTTAATTGGCCCCAACTGTCCCGGACTGATAACGCCTGGTGAGTGTAAAATCGGCATTATGCCGGGTTCGATTCACCAGCCGGGAAAAATAGGTATTGTGTCCCGCTCCGGTACCCTGACCTATGAAGCTGTCCACCAGACCACCATTACCGGTCTGGGACAGAGTACCTGTATTGGAATTGGCGGTGATCCCATTCAGGGCATGAACTTTATTGACTGTCTGACCCTGTTTGAACAGGATCCGCAGACCGAAGGTATTATTATGGTGGGGGAAATCGGCGGTACCGCAGAAGAAGAAGCTGCTCAATACATAAAAGAGCAGGTCAGCAAGCCGGTGGTTGCCTATATTGCCGGAGTAACTGCACCCAAAGGCAAGCGTATGGGCCATGCCGGTGCCATTATTGCCGGAGGCAAGGGGACAGCAGAAGAAAAATTTGCAGCCCTTGAAGCGGCCGGTGTAACCATAACCCGATCTCCGGCGGATATGGGAAAAGCCATGCTGGAAATAATAAAAGCCTGACTTCTTGATAGCAATAACTAGTTGTCCATCCGTTTATTAAGCTTTTAACTTCCCCCTTCTTTAGAAAGGGGATTGAGGTGGCTGCAAATCAAAGACTTAAACCCCATTTATCCCCCTTTGAAAAAAGGGGACTTAAGAGCAGAGCAATTTCGGATGCATACTAACCTGTGAACGCGGGCAAGATGTCTGCGCTCCCAGGAATATTATTCAATGCACTCAGTCATAAACTGTGGGTATCGGCTGCCGCTTATGCTGGGTTTTAATATAAATCCGGATGATCTTCTCCTCACTTTCCTTATCAATAGGTTTGCCTTCCAGAAAATCATCTATTAAATCATAACTGATCCCCAGAGCCTCTTCATCGGCTTTGGAAGGTGAGTGGCATTCCAGATCGGCCGTTGGGGTTTTTTCAATAATACTATGCGGTGCTCCGAGAACTTTTGCCACCTGGCGGATCTGACGTTTATTCAGACCAAACAGGGGGGCCAGATCACAGGCGCCGTCTCCGTATTTAGTATAAAAACCGGTTACATTTTCAGCAGAATGGTCGGTGCCCAGCACCAGACCGCTTAAAATTCCGGCAATTTCAAACTGTATGGTCATACGGGTACGGGCTTTGACATTGCCCTTGGCAAAATCAATGGCGTATTTAGAATAGTTCAGCAGGCTGGCAGATTCCAGAGCATGCAGGGTTTCATTGTGAATGGCATCAGCACCGGGTTTTACATTGACCATCAGGCTTTTGTCCGGCTGAATAAAGGTTAATGAAACCTGGGCATCCTCCTCATCAGCCTGAACTCCATAAGGCAGGCGTACGGCTACAAACTGATAGTCATCATCCTGCTGTTCTGTTCTAAGCTGTTCAACAGCCAGTTGTGCCAGGCGGCCGCAGGTAGCTGAATCAATTCCCCCGCTGATCCCCAGAACGAGGGTCTTCAGCCCGGAGGCCTGTAAATGGCTTTTAATAAAATTCAGCCGCCGCTCGATTTCAAATTGCGGATCAATGTCGGGCAGTACTTTCATTTCTGCAATAATAGTTTTTCTATCCATAGTCGGACTCGCTTGTTGGAAGATTCAAGTGTTGAAATAGTTTAGCATTTACAAAAGTATTTGTCTGAAAGAACCGTTTTGTTGTAACATAACAACCCATCCGGGATAACGATATAATAAATATAATATGTCTGTACACAATATCCTGTACATAATGAAAGGAAATATCACATATGAAAAAAATTGAAGCAATTATCAAACCCTTTAAACTCGATGATGTGCGTGAAGCCCTGTCTGAAATCGGTGTCACCGGTATGACTGCAACAGAAGTAAAAGGCTTTGGTCGCCAGAAAGGCCACACAGAACTTTATCGCGGTGCAGAATATGTGATTGATTTTTTACCCAAGGTTAAGCTGGAAATTGTGGTACAGGAAGATATTATGGAGCGCTGCATCGAAGTCATCACCAATGCCGCCCGAACCGGTAAAATAGGGGATGGGAAGATATTTGTTTCATCAATAGAAAAAGTGCTGAGAATTCGTACCGGGGAAGAAGATCAGGAGGCTATTTAAAAAATAGCGCTCAACGCTGCTCTTTTAAGTATTTGGTTTCATCCACTCCGGAATCCCGGGAATAACCGGCTCATCCACATAAAATACTTCTCCGTGGAATTTCTCCGCATTTTGATCATATACCCGCTGGGCATCCTGTGCCAGGCGGGGCTGGTTCAGTTTTTTATAGCCATCTACCATTATTAGTAATGCTTCACTGACCGCAGGTGTCTGCTGGTAATGCTCTACTACATAAGATGCACGGTCAACGGCGGCAATATAAGCCTGTCTTCTCATATAGTATTTAGCGACATGCAGTTCGTGCCTGGCGACCTTGTTACGCAGATAACGCATTCTTAAAACAGCATCTTTGCTGTATTTACTATTGGGAAACTTCCTCACCAGTTCGCTGAAATAATTAAAGGATTCCAGTGATGAATTAGGATCTCGCTTGGATTCATCCTGCGGGAAAATAAATTCAAAAATACTTTTTCGAGCCGGGAAAGTCACCAGTCCCCTTAGATAATAGGCATAGTCTACATTGGTATGACGGGGGTGCAGTTTGATAAAGCGGTCTGCCGCTGCAATGGCGGATTCCGGTTCTTCAAATTTATAGTAAGCGTAGGCTGTTTCCAGCTGCGCCTGCTGTGCATAGGCGCCATGTGGATAACGGGCTTCCAGTTTTTCATACAGATCAATAGCAGACTGGTATTCACCATCAGCCAGGTTGGCTTTCGCTTCTGCATACAGTTTACTGGCGGACCAGCTTTTTGTTTCGTCAATTTCTTCGGGCAGCCAGGATTCTATAACAGAGCAGCCGGAAGAAAAAATACTAATAAAAGTAAGCAGGATCAGCAGGTATAAGCGGTTTGAATGAGCAGCAGGCATAAGGTAACTAAGGTAATTTTGTTATTAATTAAAAGGGTATAAAATTCAAAACTGATTAAAACAGTTCCGGATATTTATTATTTTAAGAGCGCCTAGTATATGAGAAATACGTTATACTTGCAAAATGAATTCGATACTAACCGAACAACGCCAATACACTGTGCCTACTGATGCCTATGGTCAGCGTCTGGATCAGGTGCTGGTGGATTTATTACCGGAATTTTCCCGTTCCCGGTTGCAGCAATGGGTCAAAAAGGGCAAGGTTTTACTGGATGGCCGGACGGTTAAGCCAAAGACCAGAGTAACCGGTGGTGAAACCATTGATATTACTATAGAGCAGGAACAGCAGGGGGAATGGGAAGCGGAAGATCTTTTCCTGAATATTGTTTATGAAGATGATGAACTGCTGGTGATTAACAAGCCCGTTGGTCTGGTGGTACACCCGGCTGTCGGTAACCGCACGGGTACCCTGCTTAATGGTTTGTTGCACCACTGTCCTGAACTGATTAACGTCCCCCGTGCCGGTATTGTCCACCGAATTGACAAGGAAACCTCCGGTCTGCTGGTGGTGGCTAAAACGCTCACGGCCCAGACTCATCTGGTAGAGCAGTTACAAAGACGTGCGTTTGACCGGGAATATGAAGCCATTGTAAATGGTGAAATGACCGGTGGTGGAACTATTGACCAGCCCATTGGCCGTCATCCGATTCAGCGGGTGAAGATGGCGGTTATGAAAAATCCTGCTGCTGGAAAAGAAGCCATTACTCATTACCGGATTAGGGAGCGGTTTCGTCAATATACGTCAGTCACCGTTAAACTGGAAACCGGACGGACGCATCAGATCCGTGTTCATATGGCCTGGATTCATTATCCCCTGGTAGGCGACCCCGTATATGCCGGACGGCTGCGTTTGCCGCCGGACTGCAGTGAGGATTTGAAAACCTTTCTGCTTAATTTTCAACACCAGGCATTACACGCCCGCAAACTGGGTCTTGAGCATCCTCAAACCGGGCAATGGCTGGAATGGGAAGCTGAACTGCCGGAGGATATGATGCAGTTAAAGACGCTATTAAGAGAATATACGGAACAGGCATGATCCCTCTCTCCCAAACTATTATTCAGGCTGACTGGGATGCCCCTGACAATATCAGAACATTGATAACCACCCGTATGGGCGGTTACAGTCTTCCCCCTTATAAAAGCTTTAACCTGGCTATGCATGTAGGTGATGTTCCACAAAGTGTTGAGCAAAACCGTAAAAGACTGGGAGAACTGCTGCCTTCTGAGCCGAAATGGCTAAACCAGATCCACAGCAGCCGGATTATTAATGCGGCTGATACTGAATTGCAGGCGGATGCAGACGGCAGTATAACCGCACAGAAAAATATCGTATCAGTGGTCATGACGGCGGATTGTCTGCCGGCTTTAATATGTAACCGTCAGGGCAGTGCGGTCGCTGCTGTTCATGCTGGCTGGCGGGGGCTTCTGGCAGGTATTCTGGAACAGGGGGCTGAACAATTACTTAAATTATCTACCTGCCAGAAAGAAGAAGTACTGGTCTGGCTGGGTCCAGCCATTGGGCCAAATCATTTTGAAGTAGGGGACGACGTTCGGCAGGCGTTTCTGGCTCGGGCACAGGGTAGGGGACAATCTCATTACGAATCAATTGAGCGGTGTTTTGCAAAACACACTAAAACCTCTGACGGGCAAAATAAATATTTAGCTGATATATATCAATTGGCCAGAGTACGATTATCTGCAATAGGCGTTGATAATGTCTCCGGCGGCCATTATTGTACCTATAGCGAGGCAGATAAATTTTATTCTTACCGGCGTGATGGGGTGACCGGACGTATGGCCAGTATGGTATGGATAGACCAGGCCGAAATGCAGCCGGAATTGATTAAACAACAAAGAGAACAATAATGAACGATTGGAAAATGTTAACCCTGGTGGGTCAGGATCAGCCGGGTATTGTGGCCAGGATTACTACTGCATTATATGAAGCCGGTGCCCAGTTAGGAGAAGCATCCATGATGCGCCTGGGAGGCAATTTTACCATTATGCTAATGGTAAAAAGTGGGCAGTCCATTGAGGAGCTGACTCAGTGTCTGAGGCCGGTGGTGCAGGATATGAACCTGACCATATCATTTCAGAGTATTGAAGCCAGCCTGCATCAGCATGAAATCCCTGATTCCATTATTACCGTATACGGGGCTGATCGTCCCGGTATTGTAGCCAAAACCACCACTGCCTTGCTGGAAGCCGGTTACAACATTACTGATCTGGATTCCGATGTGGCCGGCAGTGAGGCTGAGCCGATTTATATTATGCAGATAGAAGGTATTGCTACCCAGGGTATGGCTGCAGTAGAAAAAGCAGTGGAACAGATCAAGGCTGACGGGGTCAATGTTGATCTGGCACCGCTTGATGTCATGATAGGTTAAATCATGGCGATACTGGACATTTTAAAATACCCGGATGAAGCCCTGAAACAGGTTTCTGAACCGGTCGAACTATTTGATGAGCAACTGCAGAATTTTCTGGTGGATCTGGAAGAAACCATGCGGGCCGGACCGGGCGGTGTTGGTATCGCAGCTCCCCAGGTGGGCTATTTTAAACGTATAGCTATTGTGGATGTGTCGTCTAAACCCAAAATTAAACACAATGGCTGCATGATTCTGATAAACCCGGAAATAAAAACCTGGGAGGGTATGAAAATAGGCCGTGAAGGCTGTATGTCTGTGCCTGATTATACTGGCAATGTTATTCGGGCAGAAAAAATCACTCTGCAGGCCTGTAACGCTCAGGGTGAAGTAATTGATTACGAATGTACCGGCTATGAGGCGCGGGCCGTACAGCATGAACTGGACCACCTTGACGGTCTGCTGTTTCTCGACCGTCTGGTCAGTCGTCGAACTGATCTGTTTAAGCGCAAGGTCTATAAAAAGTAACTATAGTCAGGCTACCTGAGAGCATGGATATCTTACCCGTATATAGCCCTGGAATACAAAGTTATCCACAGGCTAAAGTTATGATAAACAAAATAATTTAATTAAATAACCAAAAGGAGTTGAAAAAGTTATCCACAGCCCATATCTACCCTTTTAGAGAAAAACATAAAATTTATATTTAGTGAGGCTAACCAATGAGAATGGATAAACTAACAAGCAAATTTCAGCAGGCAATAGCAGATGCCCAGAGCCTTGCTATCGGGCGGGATCATCAGTTTATTGAATCAATTCATGTGATGATTGCACTGCTTGATCAGGAAGGGGGTACTGCAAGACACCTGCTGACACAGTCTAATGTCAATATTAATTTATTGCGTTCGCAACTGTCCCAGGCACTGGATCAAATGGCCAGTGTAGAGGGTTCAGCAGGCGATGTTCAGGTGTCACCTGAATTAACCCGATTATTAAATCTTACCGATAAACTGTCCCAGCAGCGTAAAGACCAGTTTATCTCCAGCGAGCTGTTTATTCTTGCAGCTGTGGAAGATAAAGGCCAGTTAGGCAGTATTCTGCAGAAGCTGGGTGCGGACAAAAAAACCATTGAGGAAGCCATTGACGCCATGCGCGGAGGCCAGAGCGTTAATGATCCCAATGCCGAAGATCAGCGACAGGCGCTGGAAAAATATACCATTGATTTAACCGAGCGTGCAGAACAGGGTAAATTAGACCCGGTTATTGGTCGTGACGATGAAATTCGTCGTACCATTCAGGTTCTGCAGCGTCGTACCAAGAACAACCCCGTATTAATCGGTGAGCCCGGTGTGGGTAAAACCGCCATTATTGAAGGACTGGCACAACGCATAATCAACGGCGAAGTCCCTGAAGGACTGAAACACAAGCGGATTTTATCCCTGGATATGGGCTCACTGATTGCCGGTGCCAAATTCCGTGGTGAATTTGAAGAACGTTTAAAAGCAGTGCTTAATGATCTGTCCAAACAGGAAGGCAGTATTATCCTGTTTATTGATGAAATTCATACCATGGTCGGAGCCGGTAAGGCAGAAGGCTCCATGGATGCCGGTAATATGCTCAAACCCGCCCTGGCACGTGGTGAACTGCACTGTGTGGGGGCGACTACTCTGGATGAATACCGTGAGTATATGGAAAAAGATGCCGCCCTGGAACGCCGTTTCCAGAAAGTGCTGGTGGAAGAGCCTACCCTTGAAGATACCATCGCTATTTTGCGTGGTCTGAAAGAGAAATACGAAGTGCACCACGGGGTAGATATTACTGATCCGGCGATTGTTGCGGCAGCGACTTTGTCCCATCGTTATATTACTGATCGCAAACTGCCTGATAAGGCTATCGATCTGGTTGACGAAGCAGCCAGCCGTATCCGAATGGAAATTGACTCCAAACCGGAAGAAATGGACAAACTGGAACGCCGCCTGATCCAGCTCAAAATTGAGCGTGAAGCACTGAGCAAGGAATCCGATGCGGCCTCTAAAAAACGTCTGGAAAGTCTGGAAGAAGACATTGCCGAACTGGAGCGTGAATATTCCGAACTGGATGAGATCTGGAAGTCTGAAAAAGCGGCTGTACAGGGAACCCAGCATATTAAGGAAGCCCTGGATCAGGCCCGCAAGGATCTGGAAACTGCTCAGCGTGCCGGTGATCTGGCGCGTATGTCTGAACTGCAGTACGGTCGTATTCCGGAACTGGAAAAACAGCTGGATATGGCATCACAATTAGAGATGCTTGATACCGGTGATAAGCCCAAACTGCTTAGAAACTCAGTGACTGAGGAAGAAATTGCCGAAGTCGTGGCCAAGTGGACCGGTATTCCTGTGGCCAAGATGCTTGAAGGTGAAAATGAAAAACTGCTGCATCTGGAAGAAAAGCTGCGTGAGCGGGTAGTCGGTCAAAGTGAAGCGGTAACCGTGGTGGCCAATGCCATTCGCCGTTCCCGTGCCGGACTGTCCGACCCAAGACGGCCTAATGGTTCATTCCTGTTCCTCGGCCCAACCGGTGTCGGTAAAACCGAGTTAACCAAGGCTCTGGCTAACTTCCTGTTTGACACGGAAGATGCCATGGTGCGGCTGGATATGTCCGAATTTATGGAAAAACATGCTGTGGCCCGCTTAATCGGTGCGCCTCCAGGCTATGTCGGCTACGAAGAAGGCGGTTATCTGACTGAAGCCGTACGGCGTAAGCCATACTCCGTGATCCTGCTCGATGAGGTAGAAAAAGCACATCCCGATGTGTTTAATATCCTTCTGCAGGTACTCGATGACGGTCGTCTGACCGATGGTCAGGGACGTACAGTGGACTTCCGCAATACGGTCATTATTATGACCTCTAACCTGGGTTCACAAAGGATCCAGGAACTGAGCATAAAAGCCAGTGCTCATAATAGTGAAGAAGCGGAAGCGGATTACAAGGTTATGAAAACCGAGGTCATGGAAGTAGTATCACAACACTTCAGACCCGAGTTTATTAACCGTATCGATGATGTGGTGGTATTCCATCCATTAGCCAAAGATGTTATCCGTAAAATTGCAGCCATACAGATGCAGGATTTACGTGATAGACTGGCGGATCGGGAACTGGATCTGGAAGTTTCTGAAGCTGCAATGGATAAAATTGCCGAGGCTGGTTTTGACCCAATCTATGGTGCAAGACCATTGAAACGGGCTATCCAGCAGTCTCTGGAAAATCCACTGGCTCAGGAAATCCTGGCAGGCAAATATATGCCTGGGGATATTATTGAAGTGGATGTTGGTGATAATGGAGAACTGGTTTTTGACCGGGTTGTTCGGGCTGAGGAAGTGGCTTAAGAGCAGCGTTGAGTGTTGAGCGCTGAGAAAGAGCGAGTAGCTTTGTACATTAATGACTTTTTTCCTGTGTATTAACAGGATGAAGTCATGAAGTTATAAATAAAAAAACCTCTCTGGTAATTTTACCGAGAGGTTTTTTTATATCTGGCTTTTTCTCAGCGCTCAACGCTCAGCGCTGCTCTTATTCTCCCCCTTCGACACCTTCCTCAACACCCAATCCAGCCCCCGTGCCGGCAGTATCCGCTTTAACGTCCCGAATAAATACGTTGGGAAGGTGACGTAATAGTGTGCCTTTGGGCGTTTGCTTTCCAGGGCGTGCTGTAATTTTTTAAATACGGCTTCCGGCGGCAGGGTAAAGGGGGCGGCGGGGCCCTGTTTTTTCAGGCGGGTTTCCATACCTTCGTAGCTGGTTTTAAAAAAACTTTGTTCCTTATTGATATTTTCCTGGTATTTAAGAAAGGCATTTTTTCTGAATTTGCTGGTGACTGGCCCCGGTTCAATAATTGACACCTCGATACCGCTGCCATACAGCTCCAGTCTGAGGGTATCGGTTAAACCTTCCAGGGCGTATTTGGAGGCGTTATAGGCGCCCCTAAACGGCAGGGCGATAATGCCCAGTACTGAGCCGTTATAAATAATCCGGCCATAGCCCTGCTGACGCATAACAGGGATAATGAGGTTAGTCAGTTCCTGGGTGCCAAACACATTGGTTTCAAATTGCTCCAGCAACACTTCCCGACTTAGATCCTCAACGGCGCCCGGCTGACCATAAGCGGCATTATTAAACAGGGCATATAACTGTCCCCCGGTTTTTTCCAGAACCTGTTCTACGGCCAGCATTATAGACCGGCTGTCGGCTAAATCCAGCTGTACTGTTTCAAATCCCTGGGCCTGTAATTGTTCCACGTCTTCTGTTTTACGTGCCGAGGCAAAAACCTGGTAACCGTGTCGTTTTAATTGCTGTGCACAGCACAGGCCGATGCCGGAAGAACAGCCTGTGACTAAAATCGTTTTATTAATTGCCATAAAATTTGAAAAAAAGTTTTTAAATTATAAATAACTGCTAAAATAAAAATGATGTATAAAATACATAAGCCTAAATAAATCAGTTGAATCTTAGCGAGAATGATCAGAGTGCTGGAGATACAAGGTTTTACAGGTTATTTTGGCTTTATTCGTAGTCAACCTACGGGTGAAGTCAAAATGTTCTGGAAAGCCTTGTAGATTCAGTGCTATGGACATTCGCAGTAGGTTCAACTGATTTATTTAGGCTAAGACATCATATACGAAAATCATTCCGGAAACACTCAACCGGAAATAGCTAAAAGGTAATGACTTTGTGGATATAGCAACGGTTATTGGTATTGTTGGCGCTCTGGCTATTATTGCAGTGGCCATGGTGCTCAGTGGTGGCATAGTCCTGTTTATTAATGTTCCATCCATTCTCGTGGTATTTGGTGGGGCTTCTTTTGCCGTTATGGCCATGTTCCCACTGGGGGTAACCATTGGCTCCTTTAAAGTATTGCTCAAATCCATTTTAAATAAACCTGATGATCCTAATGAACTGATTGAAAAAGGTGTGGAGCTGGCCACTATTGCCCGTAAAGAAGGTATTCTGGGCCTGGAAGGGCAGGAAATACCTAATGAGTTTCTGCAAAAAGGTATCAGCCTGTGTGTGGACGGACATGAGCCGGACTTTGTACAGAGAATGCTCTCCAAGGATATTAATCTGGCGGTAGAGCGCCACGAGTGGGGGCAGAAGTTTTTTATGAAAATTGCTGACATGGGGCCGGCCATGGGGATGATTGGTACCCTGATTGGTCTGGTGGGTATGCTGGCCAATATGGATGATCCCAAAACTATTGGACCCTCTATGGCCGTTGCTCTGTTAACGACCCTGTACGGTGCGGTACTGGCCAATGCCTTTTGTATTCCTGTGGCAGATAAACTCGCCTGGATTGCTGATCAGCAGCGTCTTAACCGGTCTCTTATTCTGGAAATAATAGGCGCTATTCAGGAGGGCATTAATCCCAAGGTTATGGGTGAAATGCTGCAGACTTACCTGCCTGAAGGTAAACGTACGGCGGCAGCGGAATAACTTATGTATCCGGTCTTTCAAACATATTCTACGGCTGGTATCTGCTAGATGGAAGAAGAACAAAAGTGTAAATGCCCTGCAGGTATTCCTGCCTGGGTACTGACATTTGCAGATTTAATGTCGCTGTTAATGTGCTTTTTTGTATTGCTATTATCTTTCTCTGAAATGGATGTGCAAAAATTCAAGCAGATTGCCGGTTCCGTAAAAGCGGCTTTTGGTGTGCAACGTGATATTAAAGCAGTAGAAATCCCTAAAGGGGTTAATATTGTGGCCAAAGAATTCAGTCCGGCGCCGCCTCAGCCTACCGTTATTAATGAAGTCCGTCAGAAAACCATGGATGATACCATGCAGGAACTCAAGCTGATTGAGAAGCTGGAACGACTACAGGCGGAAGAAAATGAGCTGAAAGACAAAATGGAAAATATGTCTGAAGCAGAAGCCGATTCTGAAGGTCTGAAAAAACGTCTGCAGGAAGTTATGGCGGAAAAGGCTGAGGTAGAAGCTCAGTTAAATGCCTTACGGCAAAGACTTGATGATGTTCAGGCAGAGGCTATTAAGGAAAAAGCCGACCAGTTAAAAGCGGCATTAAAAGAAGAAATTCAGGCTGACATGATAGATGTGGAAGCTCATGACAAGAGTATTACTATTCGTATTCGTGACAAAGGCTCTTTTGCTCCGGGATCAGCACGACTGACCGATGATTTTATCGAAATACTGGAAATTATTGCCGAGGAACTCAGCCATACCCCGGGTAATATTACAGTAGCCGGTCATACTGATGATGTTCCTATTAATACTGCCCGGTTCCGTTCCAACTGGGAACTGTCTTCGGCCCGTGCTGCTGCGGTGACCCATGAATTATTAATGGATGACCGTTTAAGTCCCAAACGCTTCAGTATCCAGGCCTTTGCTGATGTTAAACCGCTGGCACCCAATGACAGCTCAGAAAACCGGGCTATGAACCGACGGGTGGAGATTATTATTTCTCAAAGCAAGGAAGAACTGGGCATTAAGCCTGCTGATAAAAATGCCTCTGCAGAATCAACCGCACCTGAAGCAGAACGGCAGAATCCGTCAAAACAGAAATCAGCCAAAGCTTCGATATCAAAGCCGGTATCAGGCACTAAAACAATAGCAGGCAACAAGCCTGTTCAGCCTGAAAATACGGTTAGTACCCAGGAGCAGGGTATAGAGGATTCAATTGAAGAGCCGCCAAGTTTTATACAATTTTAGTTTGCCTGAACCATTACCAATGATTAAAAAACAATATGAATGATAATAATATAAATGAACGCAGGCAGTATTATCGAATTGATGATAATGCTATTTTTTCTTATTCCATTATTGATGAAAATACGCTTCATTCTAATGATTCGGAAGACTTAAAACAGTCCAGTGCTTTTGAAATTATTGAATTATTCGGGCATATGAATCAGCAGATGAAAGCGACTCTGGGACGCATTTGTGAACATTCTCCTGATATCGCCAGCTATTTACGAAACCTTGATAATAAGGTGGAACTGCTGGCACAGATATGCCTGCTTCAGGATCAAAAATCACCTCTGGAATCCCGCCGGGAGATAAACCTGGGTGCAGGAGGTCTGGCCTTTGGTAACGATGAAAAATTAAGCCAGGGTACTTTACTGAAAATGAACCTGATCCTGTCAACCGATTTACTCTGTCTGCGGCTCAAAGGCAGAGTTTTGCAGGTTTCCAGACAGAAAGAAGGTCATTATCCATATCGTATATCTGTGGGCTTTGTAGACATTTCTGATAATGAAGTGGATCAGATCATCCGGCATATTATGCGCCAGCAATCTGAACAGCTGCGTGCACAACGAGAAAACTGAACCTTTCTTCTCCCGCTGTAACCATTCTCCTTCTAAAAAAGTAGCCTTTAAAAATGCTCTCCTGATCCCAATATAGCATCAAAAATAACCCTATATTGTTGCAGGAGATTAAAATGCCTATATATGAATACCGATGTGACGGTTGCGGCCATGAAATGGAAGTCATGCAGAAAATGTCAGATGAGCCCATGAAAGACTGTCCCGTATGCAAGGAATCAAAACTGAAAAAACTGATTTCTGCCTCGGGTTTTCGTCTAAAGGGCAGCGGCTGGTACGAAACCGATTTTAAAAATTCCAAAAAGTCATCAGGCAACAGTTCCGGCAGTCAATCCAGCGGCGGCTGCGGCGGCGGCAGTTGCGGCTGTCACTAAAGCAGAACAGGTAAAGCTCTGAGAAAACTTTTATAAGCAAGCCCTTGTAGTCTGTAACTACAAAGCTTAAAATTAGCGGTTTTCGATTAACCATTCAAATTGCAGCTAATTACAGGAATACAGGGTATGCGAAGCCATTATTGCGGGCATTTATCAGCAGAACACATTGATCAGGAAGTGACATTAAGCGGCTGGGTGCATCGTCGCCGGGATCATGGTGGTGTTATCTTCGTTGACCTGAGAGATCGGGAAGGCATTGCCCAAATCGTTTTTGACCCTGATAATCCTGAAATGTTTATGCAGGCTGAGCGTATCCGTAATGAATACGTGCTGCAGGTAAAAGGCAAGGTGCGTCAGCGTCCTGACGGAACCGAGAACCCTGAAATGCCTACCGGTCAGGTAGAAGTCATGGCTCAGGAACTGGTGGTACTGAACAGTGCCCAGACCCCTCCGTTTCAGCTGGATGATGATGATGTATCAGAAGAGCATCGTCTGCGCTACCGTTATATCGACCTGCGCCGTCCGGAAATGCAGCAGCGTCTGATCCTGCGTGCCCAAATTACCCGTTACCTGCGCAACTATCTGGATGATGAAGGTTTTCTGGATATAGAAACCCCAATTCTGACTAAGGCAACGCCGGAAGGTGCCCGTGATTACCTGGTGCCCAGCCGTACTCATCCCGGTGATTTTTTTGCACTGCCTCAGTCCCCCCAGTTATTCAAACAATTACTAATGATGTCTGGTATGGATCGTTATTATCAGATCACCCGTTGTTTCCGGGATGAAGACCTGCGTGCTGATCGTCAGCCGGAATTTACTCAGCTGGATATTGAAACGTCCTTCCTGGAAGAAGAACAGCTGATGAATATTATGGAAGAAATGATCCGCGGTGTGTTTGCCCGGGTTCTGGAAGAACAACTGCCCAATCCTTTCCCCCGTATGACTTATGCCGAAGCCATGAACCGCTACGGCAGTGATAAACCGGATCTGCGTATTGACCTGGAACTGGTGGAAGTAGCTGATGTTCTGACTGATGTGGATTTCAAGGTGTTCTCCGGTCCGGCTAAAGATCCCAACAGCCGGGTCACGGCTTTAAGAGTGCCTAAAGGCTCAGAACTGACTCGTAAGCAGATTGATGAATACACTAAATACGTGGCTATTTACGGAGCCAGGGGGCTGGCCTATATTAAGGTCAATGAAAAAGCCCTGGGCAGAGAAGGTCTGCAGTCTCCTATTGTTAAGTTTATTCCCGATGAAGCCTTAGCAGTTATTCTGGATCGCACCGGTGCAGAAGATGGCGATTTAATCTTCTTTGGCGCAGATAAGGCCAAAGTGGTCAATGAAGCACTGGGTGCTTTACGTGTTAAAGTGGCCCAGGATATGGGACTGGTCAATCGCGGCTGGCAGCCGTTATGGGTGGTGGACTTCCCCATGTTTGAATACGATGACGATGCCCAGCGCTGGACTGCACTGCATCATCCGTTTACTTCTCCGAATACAGATGATCCGCAGGAGTTACTGGACAACCCCGGTGAGAGCCTGTCCCGTGCCTATGATATGGTATTAAACGGTACTGAACTGGGCGGCGGTTCTGCCCGTATTCACAGCCAGGCCATGCAGGAAAGTGTATTTCAGTTATTGGGTATCAGTGATGAGGAAGCCCGGGACAAGTTCGGTTTCCTGCTTGAAGCACTGAAATACGGCTGTCCTCCCCATGCCGGTATTGCTTTTGGTCTGGATCGTCTGGTGATGTTAATGACCGGTTCCAGCTCCATCCGTGAAGTGATGGCTTTTCCTAAAACTCAGTCCGCAGCCTGTCTGCTGACATCGGCACCGTCTGCGGTGAGTGCGGCACAGTTAAAAGAGCTGGGGATAAAGAAACGTGAAGTTTTAAGTGATAAAATTGCGGATAGTTAAAATTGATAAAAAACAATTTATAAATTAAGTCCGCAAAAGTCACCTGTAGTATATTGCTGAAGACGCCGTTAATCCGTCCATGGAGGCTTTTCGGCAGCGTCCATGCTGCCGAAACTTCATCAATATACTACAGATGCCTGTTGCTCCGAGGTTAATTTAAAACTTCTACTAATAAGTAGAGTAATAGAAAGAAAGAGGTTCTAATGGCAGGTCATAGTAAATGGGCAAATATTCAGCACCGTAAAAAAGGTCAGGATGCCAAGCGCGGTAAGTTGTTTACTAAATTAATTCGTGAAATCACAGTGGCGGCCCGTTTAGGCGGGGGCGATCCGGATGCTAATCCACGTCTGCGTGCTATTGTGGATAAATCTTTACGTGCCAATATGACCCGGGATACGGTTGAGCGGGCTATTAAGCGCGGTGCCGGTGATACTGACGGGGATAATTTTGATGAGATCCGTTATGAAGGTTATGGCCCCAGCGGTGTAGCCGTGATGGTGGACTGTCTGACCGATAATAAAAACCGTACCGTGGCCGAAGTACGTCACGCCTTTACCAAGGCCGGCGGCAATCTCGGTACTGACGGTTCGGTGTCTTACCTGTTCAGTAAAATCGGTATTTTAAGCTATCCTGCCGGCAGTGATGAAGATGCGATTATGGAAGCCGCTCTGGATGCTGGTGCCGAAGATGTTGAAACCAATGAGGACGGCTCTATTGACGTTATTACCACAGCGGAAAATTTTATGGATGTTAAGGATGCCATGGTCGCCGCCGGTTTTGATCCGGAAGTGGCGGAAGTTACCATGAAAGCTTCTACATCCGTTGATTTAAGCCTGGAAGATGCTCATAAAGTGATGCGCATGGTGGATATGCTTGAAGATCTTGACGATGTGCAGAATGTTTATTCCAATGCTGAGTTTTCTGATGAGGTTATGGAGCAGCTAAGTCAGTAGCGACATACAAAACAGATCCTCCCTTCCCTGGGAGGATGAGAAGAAAAAATAATAAGGGCAAACTTACCATCAGTCTATCCATACCCGAAAAAAAAATAATCCTGGGCATCGATCCGGGCTCTCTTAAAACAGGCTATGGTCTTATAGAATCCTCGGGCAACCGCTTACGCTTTCTGGAATGCGGTACCATTAAAACCGGCGGCGGCCCTTTACCTCCCAGACTGCAAACCATTTTTAAAGATATACAGCAGGTTGTCCGGCACTGGTCACCCGATGAAATGGCTATTGAGAATGTCTTTCTGGCCCGTAACCCGGACTCTGCCCTCAAATTAGGGCAGGCCAGGGGCGCGGCCATCTGTGCGGTTATGGCTGAAAATATTCCGGTATCTGAATATACGGCCAACCAGGTCAAGCAGGCTATTGTGGGCAAGGGGCATGCCGCCAAGTCCCAGGTTCAGCACATGGTTAAGGTACTGCTCAATCTTAATATGACACCTCAGGCTGATGCAGCGGATGCTCTGGCTATTGCACTGTGTCATGCGAATACCCGTAAAACCATGCTAGAATTAAAACCCAGTGCCAGTTCGCGCTATCCTGCAGAAGTTCTGGGCGCGATACGCGGTAGAAGAAAAAAACGCTTCACCCTATAATAATTTCAAAAAGACGGTTTACTATAAATAATGATTGGACGTTTATCCGGTATCTTAATTCAGAAACAGCCTCCCTTATTAATGGTGGATGTGCATGGTGTCGGTTATGAAGTGCAGGCACCTATGAGTACGTTTTACCAGTTACCAGAACTGGATAGTCCGGTGGTGATACTGACCCATCTGGTGGTGCGTGAAGATGCCCAGTTATTATACGGTTTTCATAGTGAGTCGGAACGATTATTATTTAAGAGCCTGATAAAGGTTAATGGCGTTGGCCCGAAACTGGCGTTGACTATTTTATCGGGGATCAGTGCTGATGAATTTGTGCAGGTGGTTAAAAACAATGATGAGTCCGGCCTGGTGCGTTTACCCGGTATTGGTAAAAAGACCGCTCAGCGCCTGATTATTGAAATGAAAGACCGCCTTAAAGACTGGCAGTTGCCATCTGATAATACAGGCGATAAAACCTCGACTGAGTCTGATAATTCTGTACCAGAACAGGATACCATACAGGAAGCAATCAGCGCCCTGATAGCCCTGGGTTATAAACCGGTTGAAGCCAGTAAAATGATTTCCAGTCTGGACCATGAAGGGCATAGCTGTGAGATGCTGATCAAACAGGCACTTAAAAACACCGTTAGAAATTAATTTAGAATCAATAGCTCACTTGTACATTCCCTCTCCCCCCGGGAGAGGGTTAGGGTGAGGGGGATTTAATACCGGAAAAATGCTGGATAACGAACGAATTATTAGCTCAACTGAACTATCAAGCGAAGATATGCTTGATAAGGCCATACGCCCTAAAACCCTGCAGGATTATGTTGGCCAGCCTTCTGTCTGTGAACAGATGGAAATATTTATTCCCGCTGCACGCAACCGCAATGAAGCACTGGACCATGTGCTGATTTTTGGACCGCCCGGACTGGGTAAAACCACCCTGTCCCACATTATTGCCAATGAAATGGGTGTTAATATGCGCCAGACGTCAGGGCCGGTTCTTGAGCGTCCCGGCGATCTGGCAGCACTGTTGACCAATCTGGAAGAAGGTGATGTGCTGTTTATTGATGAAATTCATCGCCTCAGTCCGGTAGTAGAAGAAGTCCTGTATCCGGCTATGGAAGATAATCAGCTGGATATTATGATTGGTGAAGGTCCGGCTGCCCGTTCCATTAAGCTGGATTTACCGCCCTTTACCCTGATTGGAGCCACCACTCGTGCCGGACTGCTGACTTCACCCCTTAGAGACCGTTTTGGCATAGTGCAGAGACTGGAGTTTTATTCCATTGCCGATCTGTCTCATATTGTGGCCCGTTCAGCTAAAATAATGGGGGTGGATATTGAGCCTCATGGTGCTTCAGAAATTGCTAAACGTTCCCGCGGTACACCACGCATTGCTAATCGTCTGCTAAGACGGGTACGGGATTTTGCTGAAGTAAAAAGTAATGGTACAGTCAATGCCAAAATTGCTGATCAGGCTTTAAATCTGCTGGATGTGGATCCCATGGGCTTTGATATGATGGATCGTAAGCTGCTGCTCAGTATTATAGAAAAATTTGACGGCGGTCCGGTGGGAATTGATAATCTGGCTGCGGCCATCAGTGAAGAAAAAGGTACCATAGAAGATGTACTGGAACCTTTTCTGATCCAGCAGGGTTATATCATGCGTACCCCCCGGGGACGGGTTGCTACAGATATGGCTTACTTACACTTTGGTCTTGAGAAGAATAACTAAAATGGAATTTATCTGGCCCGTCAGAGTCTACTACGAAGATACCGACAGCGGCGGAGTGGTTTATCACTCCAATTACCTGAATTTTATGGAGCGGGCCCGTACGGAATGGCTGCGTGCTTTAGGGCTTGAACAGGACGAAATCATTAATGAATACGGTATTGTTTTTGTGGTCAGCAGCCTGTCAATTAATTACCTTAAACCTGCCCTGTTTAATGATGCTCTGCAGGTCAGATCCAGTGTAAAAAAAATGTCCAGGGCCAGTCTGGTATTTGAGCAGAGTATTGTACGTCCTGCTGAAAATGGCGGGGAAGATATTCTGACCCGGGGCGAAGTAAAAATAGTCAGCCTCAGTCTGCATAAAAAAAGACCGGTGGCTTTACCGGAAGTTATTTATAACAAGTTTAAAGTCCTGTTATGATAACCTCGGTTATTATTTTATATATTTATGAGTAAACATATATATGCAACATGATATGTCAATTTTATCCCTGATCACCAATGCCAGCTTTATGGTACAGATGGTCATGCTGGGCCTGCTGACGGTTTCGGTAATATCCTGGACCATGATTATTCAAAAGTGGCAAATACTGAAAAAAGCCAAACAGGAAGCCAATCTGTTTGAACGACGCTTCTGGTCAGGAGCGGATCTGGTGGATCTCTATAAAGCTTTAACCCAGAGAAAAAATGCTCAGGGCATGGCCAGTATTTTTGAAGCCGGATTCAGGGAATACGCTAAATTACACAAGCAGCCGGGCATCATCAGTGAGGCTGTACTGGAAGGGGCGCAAAGAGCCATGCGGGTTACCCTGAACCGGGAAGTGGAACGGGCTGAATCGGGGCTGCCGTTTCTGGCCACTGTTGGTTCCACTAGTCCCTATGTCGGCCTGTTTGGAACGGTCTGGGGCATTATGAATTCCTTTCGTGCTCTGGGACAGGTTGAACAGGCTACCATGTCTATGGTGGCTCCCGGTATTGCAGAAGCTCTGATCGCTACAGCCATGGGGCTGTTTGCAGCAATTCCTGCAGTGATTGCCTTTAACCGTTTCTCCTATAGTGTGGAACGGCTGGAAAGCCGTTATGATGGTTTTATGGAAGAGTTCTCAAACTTACTCAACCGTCAGGTGCATAATCAGTAATGGCCAGAAAACGCCGTAAACCCATGGCTGAGATCAATGTGGTACCTTACATTGATGTTATGATGGTACTGCTGGTGATCTTTATGATCTCGACCCCTTTGCTGACTCAGGGGGTAAAAGTTGATTTGCCCCAGGCAGAAGAAACCGAAGCACTGGATCCCAAACCGACAGAAACCGTTATTGTTAAAGTGGATGTCCAGGGAAGTTATTACCTGACCATTGGTCTGGGCAAGGAGCAGCCGGTTGACAGAACCGCACTGGTGGAACAAATTAAAAACCAGCTGCTGGTGACCCCAAAACTATCTGTACTGGTGGCCGGTGATAAAGACGTACAGTATATTTATATTATGGATGTACTGGCCTTATTAAGTCAGGCGGGTATTCCCAATGTCGGGCTGATGACCAGAACCCTGGACGAGCAGACGCAAAATTAAATATGATTGAATGGATAAAAGAAAACAGTATTGCTTTTACCATTGCCGTCATTCTGCACCTGCTGTTTATTGGTGCCTTATTATTTAACTGGGAATATGATAAGCCCAAACAGATAGTTCTCAAACAGGGCGATGTGATCCAGACCACTGCTGTGGATGCCAATAGCTTTAATGCTAAAATTGAACAGATAGAACAACAGAAAAAAGCAGAGCAACAGCGTAAAGCGGCTGAAGCCCGGAAAAAGAAAGCGCTTAAGGAAAAAAAACATCGGGAAGAATTAAAACGAAAAGAAGAACAGAAACGCAAAAAAGCCGAAGCGGCTCGCAAAAAAGAACAGCAGCGCAAGGCAGCACTGCTGAAAGAGAAAAAATTAAAAGAACAGAAACTAAAAGAGAAAAAACTCAGAGAAAAGAAACTAAAAGAGAAAAAGCGTAAGGAAGCAGAGAAAAAAGCAGCAGAAGAAAAGCGTAAAAAAGAACAGGCCCGTAAAAAAGCTGAGGCCCAAAAAGCAGAAGAAAAAAAACGCAAAGAGGCAGAACAGAAACGAATAGCAGAACAAAAACGCAAAGAAGAACAGCGGCGAAAAGCCGAGGCCGAGAAAAAACGTCAGGCAGAACTCAGGCGTCAGCAGGAGCGGGAACGTGCCGAACGTGAACGATTAAGTCGGGGGATTGTCAATAAGTATGTTGCCCTGATTGCCCAGAAAATTGAGCGTAACTGGCGTCAGCCGCTGGATGCTCCGCGTAATCTGCAGTGTAAAATTGATATCCGGCTGCGTTCCACGGGTGAAGTGGTCAGCGTTAAAATTGCAGAAAGCAGCGGCAATGCCTCGTTTGACCGTTCCGTGGAAACTGCAGTACGCAGAGCATCGCCATTGCCTGTTCCTAAAGATAGTGTTATTTTTAAAGAATTCGAAGTCATGAGATTACGATTTGAGCCTGGAAGCCACTAAGTACATGAAATTATTCACTCTCAAGCCCATCAGTGCGGTTATTTTATTATTGATTTATCTGATGTTTATAAGCTCTCCGGCCTATGCCGTTCTGGAAGTGGAGATTAAGGGTGGCTTTCAAAGTGCCAACCCCATTGCTATTGTACCTTTTGCCTGGCCTCGAAGCGGTTCGGCACCCACTGATATTGCGCGGATTGTGCGTTCTGATCTGGCCCGCAGCGGAATTTTTTCTCCCTTAAAACTTAATCAATTGCCGGAACGCCCTGCACTGGGCGGTAATATTAACTTTGACCGCTGGAAAAATACCGCTGCAGAGCAGCTGGTTATTGGTGCCATTACACCGGTCGGCCAGGATCTGTATGAAGTAAAATTTCAGATGCTGGATGTGTTCAGCCGTCAGGAGATGGTTGCCTATCGTTATACGGTTAAGAAAAACCAGTTACGCCGGGTGGCTCATCAGATCAGTGACAAAATTTATACCAGGCTGACCCATACCCGGGGTGCCTTTGATACGCTTATTGCTTATGTAGTCGTCAAAAATGATCCGGGCAGTAAAAAAAGAACCTACACCCTGGCGGTGGCCGATTCAGACGGCTTTGATGAGCAAATTATCCTTAAATCCAGAAAACCCATTATGTCACCGAGCTGGTCACCCAATGGCAAACGTCTGGCCTATGTGTCTTTTGAAAAAGACCGCTCCATTATTTACCTGCAGGAACTGAAAACCGGTCAGCGTAAAGTACTGGCCCAGTTTAAGGGCATTAATAGTGCACCGGCTTTTTCTCCTGACGGCAAACGACTGGCTCTGACCCTGTCCAAAGACGGTAACTCAGAAATATATATTATGTATATCGCCAGTGGTGTATTGCAGCGTATAACCAACCATTACAGCATTGATACCGAACCATCCTGGTCGCCTGATGGCCGGAACATTATTTTTACCTCAGACCGGGCGGGCAAACCGCAAATTTATCAGATTGCCGTGGGACCCCAGGGTAAAGCCGGTAACCCCCGCCGTCTGACCTATGAGGGGGATTATAATTCCAATGCCAGCTATTCACCGGACGGTAAAAACATTACACTGATCACCCGTGTACAGGGGCAATACCGGGTCGCTACTCTGGAGCTGGACACGGGCTATCTACAGGTTTTAACTCATTCCAGCCTGGATGAATCCCCATCCTGGGCACCAAATGGAAAAATGATTTTATATGCAACCGAGTTGCGCGGCCGGGGTATTCTGGAAGCCATTGCCGTTGACGGCAGCAACTCACCTCAAAGATTACGTGTACTGAGCGGCGATGTAAGAGAACCCGCATGGTCACCTTACCGCAGCCAATAAACACCAGGAGCCTGAAATGACTAAATTTCTGAAAACCTTTATTTTATTAATAATGATCACCCCTCTGTTATTACTCACAGCCTGTTCATCCACCAGTGAAGACGAAACTAATAATGCCGCTGTAGAAGATCGTACCGGCGGTGCTGCCGGTACCCAGAATGGGGAGGGCTACGAAGGCCAGACCGGGGGCTATAATGATTCCGGTATGGGTGATGGTTCAGCCATGAACGGCCAGTCCTACAGCGGTGACCCTCTGTCCGATCCCAATAGCCCTTTATCTATAAGAACCATTTATTTTGACTATGACAGTGCTCAGATCAGTACCGAAGGTCAGTCAGCCCTAAATGCTCATGCTGAATATCTGTCTCTGCATCCGGATAAGGTGATTACCATTGAAGGCCATACCGATGAACGGGGCACCAGAGAATATAACCTCTCTCTGGGTGAACGTCGTGCCCAGGCTGTGGCAGACTTTCTGATGGCCTCCGGTGTACCGGCACAGCAGATGAAAGTAACCAGCTATGGCGAAGAAAACCCAGTAGCACTGGATCATAATGAATCGGCCTGGCAGTTAAATCGTCGTGTTGAACTGATTTATTAAGGACTGCGGATATCTCTATGGGCTTTATCAAAAGAACGTGCTTTGTATTATCCGGTCTGATATTACTATCGGCTGTTTATAGTGTTCAGGCAGAATCCAGGGATGATTATAAAAATCGTCCCCTGGCTGTTCGGGTAGAACGTCTGGAACGGCTGATGAGCTCTCAGAAACAGCTGGAATTTCTGTATCGTCTGAAACAACTACAGAAAGAAAATCAGGAACTGCGCAGTTTACTGGAAGAGCAGGCCAATGAAATACGCCAGCTTAAACAGCAGCAGCGACAGTTGTATCAGGATATGGATCGTCGGCTGGGGCAGGGTGCCGGTATTTCTCAGGTACCATTAAGCGGAATGGAACCGGCTGGTCAGGAAAAAACATTCCCTCCTGTTGAAGTCGTTGAGAAGTCCACGGTCAAACCGTCTAATTACGGTCTTACTGAAAGGGAAGAAGTACTGGTAGAACAACCCCGGCAATCATCTTCCAAATCTGCTTCGGCCAGCAGTTCACAAAAGCCTCAGGCAGCCATCAGAAAACCCATGACGGCTAAAGAGCGTCAGGCGGAACAGAAAGCCTATCAGGAGGCTTATGATGAGTTAAGAGCCCGTCGTTATAATGCGGCAAGGGAAGCTTTCACCCGATTTATCGAACAATACCCTCATGGCCGTTACGCCCATATTGCCCAGTACTGGATTGCAGAATCCAGTTATGCCCAGAGAGATTATGAACAGGCCATTGCCGATTACCAGCGCCTGCTGGATGTATATCCCTTCAGCCCTAAAAAAGCTGAAGCTGAGCTTAAAAAGGCCTATAGTTATTATGAGCTGGGCAAAAAAGACGAAACCCGGAAAACACTTGAGCAGTTATTGCGTCAATACCCTGATACTACGGAAGCCGGGCAGGCCAGACGTTTATTAAAAAAATTATAAATAATTTAGAAAAATTTTATAAAAAGTAATAAAAAAACTTGCCAAAAAAACTAAAAACGGTAGAATATGCGCCATCCTGAAGAGACGGCAAAAGCGGTCCATTACACAGGATGGGCCGTTAGCTCAGTTGGTAGAGCAGTGGACTTTTAATCCATTGGTCGTGAGTTCGAGTCTCACACGGCCCACCATTTTTTAAACCCCTGATAGTTTCTACTTTCAGGGGTTTATTCATTTAGGGACTTCAAATTACAAAAGATAACAACCCTTAAACCTGACTGGCTAAACATAAACATCAAAAACAGGCTGGGTGACTGGTCGAGAAACGGGATCGAAACCGTCAAAATTGTCTCGTGCTTCATACATTCTTTCATAAACGGAAACACCTAAAGCACGTTGTTGTGCAGTCTGTAAAGCTTCATTGACATTGGCTGCATCATAAGTCCAGACTGAAGAGCTGCTTTCAGAGCTTCCGGTGCCGGATGCCTGACTATTGTCAGAAGCATTGGCTGATGCAGATGCATAGGTTTCAAACTGCTGTTTGAGCAGTTGCTGTGAGTATAATTCAACACCGGTTTCCCGTGCTGAATCTCTTAAGGCCTGATTGGATAATATAACAGCGTCAACATCTAAAGGCTGACCGGACTGCTGAGCTTCGGCAACCTGCTGCAGGGTATTACGCCGGGTTGCCTGTTGAACCAGATCCAGGTAAGGATTGTTATTTAAGCTGGTAGTAGTAAGCATGACTGTTTCCCTTTGGATTTAACGTTCTTTATTCGGCTTTTATTTGGATTTGATATTAATATATCAATATGGCCGTCCATATTCCTGACCATAGCGGACAAAAATCTGACATAAAATGACAAATTTTCAGAAATTACAGGCTGGAGAGCTGGAGCTGTTTTTTAAAATGAGAGGGTGATTCCCCTGACCATTGCCGAAAGGCCCGACTGAAGGCACTGGAATCAGAAAAGCCCAGTTGAAAAGCAATTTCAGTAATACTGTATTGATTCTTCTGCAGATACTCTTTACTGAGCTGAAAACGCAGATCATCCAGAATGATTTTAAATGAGGTATTTTCGGCCTGCAGGTGCCGGTGTAAGGTTCTTGGGGTAAGATGCAGGAGCTGACTCACTTTCTCAATGGATACCTCGGAGGGAAGTAAACGGCTGATAGCCTGCCGAACCCTGCTTGTGGTATTTTCTTCATACATGCTGTCCAGGTAGGCAAGTATGGTTTTATCCGTTATCAGGTTAATATTGCCCAGTGAGTTGAGCAGGGGAGTATCGACCACCTCTGCCGGTAAGCACAGTTTGTTGACTGGCTGTTCAAAAAACACCGGACACTGAAAAAAGTCACTATAGGCCTGCTGACAGGGTGGTTTCGGGTGTGCCAGGAAAACCGCTGAGGGTCTGAGGTCCTGACCAAAATTGCTCCGGCACATATGAAACAGTATGGTTATACCGCTGTCCATTTGCTCCATTGTAACCTGGGACCAGTCCTGTACATCAAGGATCACATTAAACTGACCATCTGTTTCCTCAATGGTCAGTTTAATAAACTCACTGACCATTTTCTGGTAACGCAGCAGGCGTTCAAAGGCAGTCCGTAGGGTCGGGCTGCTCAGCCAGGTATAGCCGAGCAGATTTAAGTCGGAAGGATGAAATATTATTGCTGTTTTAAGGCCGAAGCAGGGATCCTCTATTATATGAGATGCTTCTGACCACAGCTCCCAGGCTTTTTGATAGTTAACCCGTTTGCGGTCATTGCCAAGGTCAGCTCTGGACAGGCCTGCGGAAGCAAAAATAGTGTCAGCATCCTGCTGATAGTATTCCAGAAGCTTGTAAAGTATCTTTAGTACCGAGGTTGATATAGTGTAAGTCATTGTATCTGCAATGGTATGATGAAATTGATCTTAGTATAGTTGTTGAAACAGCTTCTTAATACCTGTATTGCCATTGAGGTAAGTATAAACCCTTATCTATATAAGTAATATTAATAAAATCTAATATAAGGGGTTGCTAATCTTTCTGGTTCGATCTATACTGACCTCACTTTATAAAAAGATTGAAAAAACATTATTAATAATTATATAGCAGTTCGTAATATTAGAATCGTTAATATAAATAGCAGTGCAGTAAGGAAGATGTTTTTATCAATCCATTTTCAGCCCTGTATTGGGTAGTCCTTTTTTTGGGGCTAAAAATTGTTGTAATTTTTATGACAAATTTAACACATTCATCATTTAAACTTTGGAGAGTATAAAATGAAAAAATTATTAATTGCTGCAGCAATTGCTGCTACAACTGTATCTATGTCTGTTTCTGCTGATTCCTGGGGCCCATGGGGCGACGGCGACAGCAATACTAACTGGAATGGTTATGGTGCTAACAACTGGAATAACAATGCCTACGGCAATGGTTATGGTAATGGTTGGGGCGACGGTTCTGGTGATGCCGACATGGACGGTGATATCGAAATCACTATTAAAGGTCGTGGTCGTGGTCGTGGCAAAGGTAACACTCGTGGTTCAGCTTATGGTAATGGCTACAGCAACTACAACGGTTACAACAACATGAACAGCCGTTTTGACGGTCGTAACACTTATGCCAATACTCCTTATGGCTATGGCCCATATGCTTATGGTCGTCCAGCGCCAGTGGCTGCTCCTGTAGCTCCAGCTCCTCAAGCTGTAGCACCTGCCGGTCCTACTCCTCAGCAGAAAGCTCAGATGGAAGCTCACAAAAAGCGTATGCAGGAAATGCAAAAGCAACAGCAAGCCAAAATGGAAGCTGCTCGTAAAGCATACGAAGAAAGAATGAAGCAATGGGCTGCTCAGGCACCTGCTGCTCCAGCCGCACCTGCTGCTAAACCTGCTGCCAAGTAATACCAGGCACAGTAAAGCAAAAAGCCTGCCCCGGTAAACCCGGAGCAGGCTTTTTTTATGCCCTAAACTCAATACTTCAAAATGCTCTATGCTCTTTCTTAACACTTAAATCTTTATGCTCTTTCTGAACGCTGAACACTGAACGCTTCTTTTCACGAAAACAACTGCCTAACCAGCCACCCCTTATCCGTCTTTAAAATACAGTCCAGAATTTCCTGAGCATCAATATCATAACTGCCCAGCGGAATACTGTTAATAATTTTTGGACGATATTTATCGGTTTGATCAAATATAGAAAGATCCAGAATTTTAAATTTAGAAACCGGCTTTTTATCCTGATCTCTTAAAATAATAACTTTTGGTAACAGCCGGTACTGTTCATTCTGTTCAACTATAACAGCGACTTCCCTGGAGTTGAGTTCAATCAGGGAACCTGCTGGATAAATACCAATGGATTGAATAAACTCTTCGATCAGTTCGCCCTGAAACTTGCTGTCTCTTAATTTATACAGGTGTTCCATGGCCCGGGTAGCATCCAGTGATTTTTCAGGATCTCTATGGTTGGTTATCTTTTCATAATAGCTTACGATACCGGCAATCTGGGCAGAAAAAAATATCTGGCTGCCCTGTAATTTCTTTGGGTAGCCGCTGCCGTCAAAACGCTCACAATGAGCAGCGACAATCTTAATCACCGTGGATGAAAAAGCCCCCATTTGTCTGAGCAACTTAACGGAATAGTTAATGTGCTTCTGGTATATGGAGCGTTCTGCCCCGGTCAGTTCATCGGATTTTTCCAGCAGTTCTCTGGGCAGTTTTGCTTTACCGATACCGGACATTAGCAGAGCAATGGATAAATCATTGAGAGCCTGTTTTGATAAGGACATGTAGCGTCCAAAGGCAATCCCCCAGATAGTGGCTCGAATGGCACGGTTATGTGTATGAGTATCCTTGGCTTTTAAACGGGACAGCCATAAAAAGGCATCGGGGTTACGAATAATGCTGTCAACCATGCTGCTGGCAGTCTGGTTGACTTTTTCAACATTAACGGATTTTCCTGAGCTGACTTCCTGCAGGACTTCTTCTGCTGTATGGGATAATGTTTCGTACAGTTTATTGGCTGTTTTAAATTCTTTTTCAAAAGGTACCCGCTCGATATAAAGCGGTTTTAAGGGACGCCGTATGGTTGATCTGGTTGGTCCGTCTGATGTTGTGGGCGGTTTGGATATTTTTTCCCTGATATCCTCAATGGTAAATTTGGGGCTGTGTTCAGCGTCTATAGCCAGATGCGAAGGATCCAGTCGTAAACGGGTTAAATCAACATCAATATAGACATATTTGCATAAGGAGCTGAGTTTGCGGATGTCTTCGTCATTCTGAATATAAAAGCCTTCAATAGGATAGGACGTTTCTATCCAGGGGCGATCCAGTCCGGAAACATACATGCCTTTTATCAGAGCAGTTATTTTTACCTTTTTACTTTTGACAGCCATTTATTTGGTTTCAGTTAAAAAATACAGAAAAACAGATAATCCTTATCCGGAACCCGGTATTGTAAAGTAAATGACGGGAATATTCTTTATTGTTGCAGGTTTATTCTAGGACAGTAATGGTAATTGTTCTTTTTAACAGATAAAAAACTGAAATGTTAGAGTATTTTAGGGTATTGGTTCTCATTTTGGGAAATTATTTGAATAAAAAGGATTAATTGTATATATTTTTATGTATAGGTCTCTGATCTGGTCGGTGGTAATGTATGACGAGGGGGGTAGTAGGGAATACTATAAAAAATAGTCTTTTACAGAATAATTTTTATTGAATTCAATACTGTATCAGGCAACTTATGCACATGGATGGCAATAAACCGGCTAAGTAAACACATGAGCTTTCATGGATAATAAAAGAATCAATGCCATATTGTTGACAGATTCGTCCACGGTTGACGGATTGATCCGTTCATTACTGGATCCCCAGCACTATCGGCTTAAGGTTATCCATTCGGATGAAGCCGGTTTTTTTCAGCAGATCCTGCAATTTCAACCGGATCTTATTTTTATTCGAGCCATGCTCTCTAAAATAGATGGCTTATCAGTCTGCGATAAAATTCGTTCTCATCCTCAACTAAAAAAAACCCGCCTGGTGTTTATTTCATCTAATACCATGAACCGTGAACAGGCTATTGATCACCGGGCCAATAAATTTCTTGAGGTACCCTTTACCAAACAGGAACTGGAACAGGTGTTAAGTCCCCTGTTTGAAGAAAATCCGCGCTTATTGCTGGTCGATGACAGTAAGACCTCCCGTAAATTGGTCAGGCCTGCCCTGGAACAGGAAGGTTATACGGTATTTGAAGCTGAAAATGGTGAAGTTGCCCTAAAAATTATTCGTCAGCAGAAAATTGATCTAATCATCAGTGATGTGGAAATGCCGGTCATTGACGGTATTACCTTATGCCGCATTATCCGTCAGCAGGAAAAACTGACCATTCCGGTTCTGCTGCTGTCTTCACAGCAAACGGATCAGGCTATTATCAGTGGTTTTAATGCCGGTGCCGATGACTATATTATTAAGTCTGATCACTCGACTACCCGTAATGTTGTACTGCCGGAACTATTATCACGTGTCGAACGCCTGATGCATGCCAGTACATCACTGGGGCGTCCTGAACGAATTCTGGTGGTGGAAGATTCAGCTACTATGCTGCACCAGATGAAAACCTCACTGCAGATCCAGGGCTTTCAGGTTGATGTTGCGACTGATGGCCTGTCCGGCTGGGAAAAACTTAATAACCAGAATTATGACCTGGTCATAACCGATTACGATATGCCTTATGTTGATGGGCTGGAACTGTGTACTCGCATACGTCAGTCCAGTGAGTTCAGTCAGCTGCCCATTATTATTGAGACCAGCAAGGACTCCAGAGCTGATCAGGTTAAAATCCGCTCCATGGGGATTCAGGCCTTTATTACCAAGCCGTTTTCACCGGATCGTATGATTGCTGAAGTAGAACGGGTACTGGCAGAAACCCGCCTGAAACAGCATCAGAATGCCATGAGTCATTACCTGTCTGATCCGGCGGTATCACATATTGCCATGGGCCATCAGAACCGTAATAAAGCCATTGCTGAAGACAAGTTCCGAACACTGCTGTTTTCTGACATCGTTCAGTTTACCCGTTTGTCTGAACAGTTAAGCTCAAGAAAGGTTGTGGATTTTCTGAACCTGTATTTTGACCGTATGGTTAAGGAACTGATGTTTTTTGATGCCACCATAGACAAGTTTCTGGGTGACGGTATTTTTTCATCTTTTGGTCTTCAGGAAGAGGGTGCTTTCAGGGCTGTCTGTGCAGCAGCGGCTATGCTCAAGGCACTGCCTGCAGTCAGAGCGGCCACCGGTCTGGAATTTCATATACGTATAGGTATACATTCAGGACATGTTATTCTGGGCGATATCGGCAGTCAGCATTCGCGCCGGGACTTTACCCTGATTGGTGATAATGTCAATATTGCCAATCGGCTTGAGCATCTGGCCAAACATGATGCAATATTAATCAGTCATGCGACTTATAAAATGATTAAGGATAAAATAACCGTCATCCCTACACCTCCTCTGAAACTCAAAGGTATTAAAGAACCAGTGCAGGCCTACCTGGTTAAGTCTATTAAGTCCTATGGTTCATTTGTTGACTCTATTAAAGCCCGATCCAGTACCGAAAAGAAATACAGCAATTCCATTGAAGCCGCCTTTGATAAATCCCTGTAAGCCTGTATCCATTTTACCCATTGCCCGGTTTGTTAATATGTCAGCTCATAGCATGAAAAAAAACAGCAATCGATTCATCACTGTTTTTCTCGCCATTTTTTTATTGATTTTCAGTAATTTTTTATGGGCTGCTAAAGATGCCCGCTTTTATCTGAACCAGGCTTCTCAATTTTATAATGAGGGTGACTATAAACAGGCGGAGCAGGCTTTTGCCCAGCTAATCCTGATGCAGGTAAAACTGCATAATGATTTTTATTATTTTTATGGTAAAACTCTGTATAACAATGGCCATTATTCTCAGGCAGAACAATACCTGGGCAAGTTCCTTAAAACAGTAGACAGTAACAACAGGTATTATTCTGATGCCCGTTATTTATTGTCTAAATCCAGAAAAAACAAGCAACACCAGATATCCAGAAAAGACATCCCGGATGTTTCTGAAAAACAGCTTAAGACAGGCTTTATTCCGGAAATGGTTAAAATACCGGCAGATTCTTTTATTATGGGCAGCAACCATGGCTCAGAGGATCAGAAACCGCCTCATAAAATAACCATCAACCAGGATTTTGCCATTGGCAAATATGAAGTGACTTTTGCCCAATACGATGCCTATGCCCGAGCTACAGGACAGGACTTACCGGATGACAATGGCTGGGGCCGAGGTAACCGTCCGGTTATTAATGTCTCCATGTATGATGCTAAAGCCTATGCCCAATGGTTGAGTAAAAATACCGGCCGCAAATTCCGTTTACCCACTGAAGCCGAGTGGGAATATGTTGCCCGTACCGGTATTAAAGGCCAGCTGGGTTTTAATGATATTGTCGGACTGGCAGATGCTAACTGTGACGGCTGTCGTTATTTCTGGGAAAGTGCCCAGACGGTTGAAGTTGGCTCCTATGATCCCAATAAATACGGTATCTATGATATTTTCGGTAATGTCTGGGAATGGACCTGTTCCTTATATACCCGGCGTTATGATGGCAAGGAACAGTATTGTGCCGATGACGATGAACTGGAAGGTGAAACCGTTGTGGTTCGCGGCGGCAGTTGGGATACAGCTAAACAAATACTGCGTGCCTATGTTAGGCTCAATAACTTTCCTACCTATACCAGCAATAAGGTGGGATTTCGCCTGGTAGAAGATATTGCAGATAAGTGAATGTTAACCGAAATAAAAAGGGATTAGAGACACTTATGACACAAACAAAATATGAAAAAGCGGTTGAACTTATTGATGCAGCAAATAAAGAAGATCCGAACCAGGAAATGGATGGTGATAAAAGCCAGCCAAAAGAATTTCTTTATGGGCGGCGCATGTCGGATATGCTGGAGCGCTTTGCACCTGAAACCGATGATATTATGAAACTGGCCATACGGGCCCAGCATATTCAGCGCTGGAAATCACCCCGGGATGCCTACCCCATGGACAGAAAAGGCTATCATCAATGGCGTACCAGTTTATACGAATTTCATGCGCAAACGGCGGGAGAGTTATTGTTAGAAGCAGGTTATTCCGAGGAAGAAGTTGAACGGGCTAAACAGGCCATAGGAAAAAAAGCCCTGAAAACCAATAAGGATACTCAACTGGTTGAGGATATTGCCGCACTGGTATTTATTGAGCATTATATGACGGATTTTGTAAATAAACATCCCGAATACGATGAACAGAAATGGATTGACATTATTTTACGCACCTGGAAAAAAATGTCCGAAGAAGGTCAGAAATTTGCACTTTCCGGAGCCATAAAACTGCCCGAGCCACTGGTTCCTCTAATTACCAAAGCCATCAGTTAATAGCTTACATTATTCCCCGATTTTGCTAAACTTCACTATTCTGGTAATTGTACTGAAAACAAAGATATTTATTTAGAGTATCCAGAGAGTCTGTAAGCAGGCGCTCTGAGGTACTTGAATGAATGCTGAATCATTATAATTACAGTCACATTTTTCTTTTAAAAATCATACGATGATAAGGTAATACTCTATATGGCAGCAAGTTCCTATGATGCTCAGGATATTGAAGTTCTAAACGGCCTGGAACCGGTACAACGCCGTCCCGGCATGTACACTCAGACAGAGCGTCCCAACCATCTGGCTCAGGAGGTAATTGACAATAGTGTGGATGAAGCCATGGCCGGCTTTGCCCGTCGGATTGATGTTATCCTGCATAAAGACGGTTCATTATCCGTAAAAGATGACGGTCGTGGTATGCCGGTGGATATACACCCGGAAGAAAAAATCCCCGGTATAGAACTGATCCTGACCCGCCTGCATGCCGGGGGTAAATTCTCCAATGATAATTACCAGTTTTCCGGCGGTCTGCACGGAGTAGGGGTGTCGGTGGTCAATGCCCTGTCGGACAAACTGGAAATCTGGGTAAGGCGTAATGGCAAAGAATACTATATGGCCTTTGCCCATGGTGATAAAACCCATGAACTGGACGTTATCGGTGATGTGGGTAAGCGTAATACCGGCACCACTGTGCGTTTCTGGCCGGACAAAAAGTATTTTGATTCCATAAAATTTTCTGTGCCCCGATTAAAACATGCCCTGCGCGCCAAAGCCGTGCTCTGCCCTGGACTGGAAATTAATTTTAAGGATGAAAACAGCGGAGCAACAGAACGCTGGTATTATGAAAACGGTTTGTCTGATTACCTGCTTGATGCCATAGAAGAAAAAGAAACGATTCCCGCCATTCCCTTTACCGGAAAAATGGAGGGTAATAATGAACAGGCTGAATGGGCCTTATTGTGGCTGGCTGAAGATGGCACACCGATTACTGAAAGTTATGCTAACCTAATCCCCACTACACAGGGCGGAACGCATGTAAACGGTCTGCGAACCGGTCTGACGGAAGCCATTCGTGAGTTCTGCGAATTCCGAAATCTCTTGCCCAGGGGAGTAAAAATTACCCCTGATGATGTCTGGGACAGCTGTTGCTATATTTTATCCGTAAAGCTGCAGGACCCGTTATTTTCCGGACAGACCAAGGAGCGCCTGTCGTCCAGGGAATGTGCCGCCTTTGTTATGGGGGTGGTTAAAGATGCCTTTGGTCTGTGGCTGAACCAGCATACCGAGGACGGTGAGCGCCTGGCAGAACAGGTGATCAGCCGTGCCAGCCAGCGGATCCGCGCCGGTAAAAAGGTGGTGCGTAAAAAAATTACCCAGGGGCCGGCACTGCCCGGCAAGCTGGCAGACTGTACCTCTTCGGATTTTAATGAAACAGAACTGTTCCTGGTGGAAGGGGATTCTGCCGGAGGTTCTGCCAAACAGGCCCGGGATCGGAATTTTCAGGCCATTATGCCTCTGCGCGGCAAGATTCTTAATACCTGGGAGGTGGATTCATCCCAGGTACTGGCGTCTAATGAAGTGCATGATATTTCTGTGGCCATTGGTGTTGAACCCGGTTCTTCTGACTTAAAAGGCCTGCGCTACGGTAAAGTCTGTATTCTGGCGGATGCGGATTCCGATGGTGCTCATATTGCCACTTTATTATGCGCCCTGTTTGTACGTCATTTTAAGGCCCTGGTGGATGCCGGTCATGTTTATGTCGCCATGCCCCCGCTGTTTCGTATAGATGTCGGTAAACAGGTGTTCTACGCCCTGGACGAATCGGAGAAAAAAGGTGTGCTGGACAGGATTGAAGCGGAAAAAATCCGCGGCAAGGTCAATGTACAGCGCTTTAAGGGCCTGGGGGAAATGAATCCCATGCAGCTCAGAGAAACTACCATTGCACCGGACACCCGTCGTCTGGTGCGCCTGACCGTGGAACAGGATGATGAAACCTACCATATGATGGACATGCTGCTGGCCAAAAAACGGGCTGCAGACCGAAAAGCCTGGCTGGAATCCAATGGCGATCTGGCCAATGTGTGAAACAGTTAGCTTTTAATCAGCTGAAATAGCTCATTTTATGAGAACTGTTTAACAAAATCACATAAATTTTTGAAACTTAAGATTTCTTTAAGGTTCGTTGGTTACACTGAACACAATGAAAAAATACACTGGAGTTCAGGCTATGAGCGAAGCCTTAAAAGATAAAACCGTTACCTTACTGGCCAATCACAGAAATAATAAGCAGACTCAGGCGTCTGAAATACATTATTTTGAAGAAGGCCGGCCAGAGCGGGCTCGTCTGGAAAGTTTTATCAGTGAGGTATTTAAAAAATACTATAATGCCGAACTGGATCATTTTTATCCGAACCTGCTGACCATTGAAGCCGATGCGCAGCAGCCAGGTGATGACACCATTATCAAGGCCGTTGCTGGCGTCCGTTGTGCCGCAGATGAGGCGCTGTTCTCCGAGTATTATCTCAGGCATGCTCTGGAAAGCGAACTGGAAAATCTGTACGGTGAAACTATTTCCCGTGATTCCGTGGTTGAAGTGGGTAATCTGGCTCCGGCCAATGTCGGTCAGATGCGCTGGTTAATTGCTTCCATTACTGCTTTTTTATATTCAGCAGGCTTTAAATATATTGTTTTTACGGCCGTTCCCGGTGTATATAATGCTTTTAAACGTATGGATGTTCCCTTAAAACAAATTACTGAAGCCTGTCGCGATTGTCTGCCGGAAGAGCTGAAGGACAAGTGGGGGCCAGAATATTATGATCTTAAACCCATGGTTCTGGCCGGTGATATTGCAGAAGGCTTTGAAATTATGAAGCAGAATATTTATACCGCCAATAAAAAGCTTATCCCCTTATTTGAAAAAGCCTGTCAACTGGGGCGGGATGATCTGGCAAAACGCACACAACAGGGAAAGGTTGCTTGAATCTACTGGAACAGAAAATCCGCAAATATGCAATCCAGCAGCCGCACAAGCTGGCCATAGAAGGTGATGACAGCCAGCTGGATTATCAGAGCCTGCTTGCTGAAATAGAAACAACCTGTTCTACCCTGGGGTTTCCAGGCTCATCTGACGTCCACCAGAATAGCCATACTTTTGCTGTTATTATGGACAACCATCCAGCCTGGGCTGTACTGGATTTATGCCTGTTATTTAATCACCAGTGTTCAATTCCGCTGCCCAAATTCTTTTCCCTTGAACAACTTAAACACGCCATTACCGATTCTGGCGTTAAATATATGATCCTCGATCAATCTGAAATGACCAGGGAACTTATTCATTCTTTGAAGAATATTATTCAGAGCCATGAAAATATTGAGATTGCCGGTAAGTCACTGGATTTTTACCGTTTAAATGTACCGACTAATTCAGTGGTCAGTAATAATAATCAGCTCCAGGATGGGCAGCAACAAATAGTAAAAATTACCTATACCTCCGGTACGACCGATCATCCCAAAGGTGTTATGTTATCGGAAGATACCATAATGACCAAGGTGGTGGCACTGAGCTGGTCCAGTGAGGCCAATGCTGGCGACCGTTCTATGTGTATATTGCCCTTATCAACACTGCTGGAAAATATCGGCGGGCTGTACGTGCCTTTATATTGTGGAGCCAGTATTATATTACTGTCGCCACAGAGTACCGGGTTGTCCGGTTCGAGTCAGATCGATCATGAAAAACTGATCAACGTTATTTTAAAATACCGGCCCACAGCCTTTATTATTATTCCTCAGTTATTATTATTATTAATTAAATTGCTACAGTCGGGCATTCAACTGCCGGATTCACTGCGTTTTATTGCCATGGGTGGTGCCCCAGTCTCCCGGCAATTACTGGATCTGGCTGAACAGCTGAAGATCCCTGTTTTTGAAGGCTACGGCTTATCTGAGGCGGCATCGGTGGTCGCGGTTAATAACCCGACATATCACAGGCTGGGTTCGGTCGGTAAAATACTGGATACCCATACCGTAAAAATTAGTGAGGACGGTGAAATACTGGTTAAAAATCAACTGTTTTCCGGTTACCTGGGACAGCCGGCCGTCAATAGTGATGTTTTTTATGCAACCGGTGATATCGGCAGACTGGATGAAGACGGTTATCTTTATGTTACCGGTCGAAAAAAGAATGTGATCAATACTTCCTTTGGCCGTAATATTTCTCCCGAGTGGCTGGAGAAAGAACTGGAAACCATACCGTCTATAGCACAATGCGTGGTATATGGACATGGCCGGCCTTTTTTAGTGGCGATAGTGGTATTAAGGGATAGCTCTGAACAGGGTATTAGTAACCTGCGTCAGGCTCTGGAGCTATTAAACAGCCAGTTACCGGACTATGCCAGGATTAAAGACTTTATTGTGGCACAGGAACCGTTTACGGTTAACAATGAATTATTAACCGGTACCGGTCGGCCCAGAAGGCAGCAGATATATCAGACTTATAATAAACAGCTTGAACGCTGTTATGATAAACAGCAAGTGCTTGATAAAAGCGCCTGATAAAATTATGGAGTAAAAAGTGAGCAATTTTTTTGACCGCTTAATGGCAGAAACTGATCAGGAACGGCAGCAGTTACAGCAAATTGAAGCCCTGCAGCGAGGCAGTAAAGGGGATATCTCCCTGCCGACTTACCAGGCCTTTCTGACTCAGGCCTATCATCATGTTAAACATACCACGCCCCTGTTAATGACCTGCGGCGGACGGATCCCTCATTCAAAAGAATGGCTGCGTAATGCCATTGCCGAATACATTGAAGAAGAACTGGGACACCAGGAATGGATTTTAAATGATATTGCTGAGACTGGCGGGGATGCAGAAGCCGTCCGTAACGGCCAGCCCCATTATACTACCGAACTGATGGTAGCTTATGCCTATGACAGTATTAACCGTATTAACCCAGTCAGCTTTTTTGGTATGGTACTGGTTCTTGAGGGGACAAGTATTGCGCTGGCTACTAATGCGGCAGAGCAGATTAAAAAGAACCTCAATTTATCGGATAAAGCTTTCAGCTACTTAAGCTCGCACGGTTCTCTGGATATTGAACACATGGGGTTTTATGAAAAACTCATGAATCAGGTCACGGATACAGATGACCAGAATGTTATTATCCATGCAGCTAAAATGTTTTACAGACTATATGGTGACATTTTCAGAGCATTACCATTAGATTAATTTCTAATAAAAAACCAGAACAAACTAAAGGACTAATATAAGGAATAATCATGATAAAACCATTACTTACACTTACGGTTAAAATTACTGCACTGGCATTTTTTGCCCTAATATTCACTGCTGTGGCGTATGCCGCCAGCCTGGATGATACCATTCAAGAATTACAGAAAGAGTGGGCCATCGCCAATTATGAAACTGATGATTCTAAAACTGAAAAAGCTTTTGAAGATCTCACTATCAAGGCGGAAGAAGCGGTAAAATCCTTTCCTGATAAAGCCGAGCCCCTGATCTGGAATGCCATTATTGTCAGTTCTGATGCGGGTAAAAACGGTGGACTGAGTGCACTGGGTAAAGTTAAAAAAGCCCGTGAATTATTACTGCAGGCAGAGAAAATTAATCCAGATGCTCTGCACGGTTCTATCTACACTTCTTTAGGCAGTTTATATTATCAGGTGCCCGGCTGGCCTCTGGGTTTCGGTGATGATGATCAGGCAGAAAAATATCTGAAAAAAGCCCTGGAGATGAACCCTGATGGTATTGATCCTAATTATTTTTATGGGGATTTTCTGATTGAAGAAGGTAAGTATGATGAAGCCAGAAAATATCTAAACAAGGCCTTAAATGCGCCGGATCGTTCAGCCCGCCCGATTGCAGATAAAGGCCGTCGTGCTGAAATTAAAGCGAAACTGGAAAAAATCAAAGACAAGTCGTAACTTCTTGTTGAACATTTTTTTATAGAGAAGTTTATTTATTAAATTAGTATATTATGGGGCGGAGTCATGTGCTATGGCTCTGCCTCTACTGTTTTATGGAAGTAAAAAATGAGCAAGTTAAAACAACAACGTATTATTCTGACTGGAGCGACCGGCGGCATAGGTGGTGAAATTGCCAAACTATTACAGGCTGAAGGTGCGCAACTGGGTCTGGTAGGACGTTCAAAGGAGAAGCTGGAACAGTTACAGAAGAAGCTTGGAGGTAGTGATATAAGAGCTGTTGCTGCAGATATTACTGATGCTGATGGACGTCAGAAAATTGTGGATCAGATGCGTGAAGCCTTTGGTGGTTATGATATCCTGATTAATACAGCAGGCATTATGGATTTTACCGCCTTTGTGGATCAAAGCGATGAGCGAATTGAGGCGGTCTTTCAGACCAATGTGATTGCACCTATGCAGTTAACCAAAAAAGTCCTGCCCTATATGCTGGAGCAGAAAAAAGGTCATATTGTTAATGTCGGTTCCACCTTCGGTTCTATTGGATTTGCCTGGTTTACTACTTATTCTACCAGTAAGTTCGCCATGCGTGGTTTTTCCCAGGCACTGAGGCGTGAACTGGCCGATACGGCGATTAAAGTAACTTATGTGGCTCCCAGAGCAGTTAAAACGGCTCTCAATTCAGGAGCGGTCTATAAAATGGCCGAAGAAGTAAAAATGAATATGGATGCACCGAAAGATGTGGCCAGGCAGATTGTGCGTTCTGTCATTAAACAGGATAAAGAACGTTATCTGGGCTTCCCTGAATCTTTGTTTGTCCGTATTAATGCTATTCTGCCGGGCCTGGTGGACAAGGCAACCCGGGGTCAGAATAAGGCTGCCAAAAAATACCTGTCCTGAACCCTGGTTAGTATTGGAACAAAACAGCTTAAATAAGCTAATATATAAAGCAGGCACATATTCGGGATAACACTCATGCAAATACTACTGGTTGAAGATGATCTCTCTCTTGCCGATGGTCTGCAACAGGCCTTAAAACAGGAAGGTATTACCGTAAATCATGTTTCCAGAGGGCAGGAAGCCCTGCATGTGGTCCAAAGCTTCCCACCGGATATTATGATCCTGGATCTGGGGCTGCCGGATATAGATGGACTTGAGGTGGTATCCAGGTTACGCAAAGAACATATCACTCTACCTATTTTGATTCTGACTGCCCGGGGTTCGGTTGAAGACAAGGTTTCCGGCCTGGATGTCGGTGCCGATGATTATCTGGCCAAGCCCTTTGAAATGCAGGAACTTCTGGCCCGAATCCGGGTACTCGAGCGTCGTATCAGTACTACTACTGCATCCAATGATATTGTGGTAGGCAATGTTTTGCTGGACCCTAAGGCCATGCAGGTTAAGGTTGACGGTAAGGATATCGTGCTCTCAAAATCTGAATATATGCTGCTTAAGGCTCTGATGCAGAATGCCGGGCGGATCCTGACCCGTGATAATCTTGAATCCCAGCTTTATAGCTGGGGAGAAGAAGTCAGCAGTAACACCCTGGAAGTACACATTCACCATCTGAGAAAAAAAATTGCTGCTGATTTTATTAAAACCGTAAGAGGTGTCGGGTATACGGTTAATAAGACATGAAGTCCATTCGTACTTTCCTGATCACGGTTATTTTATCCACGATCACCCTGGTGGTTTTTCTGTCAGCCCTGAACGGTTACAAAGACAGTATGCATAAAGCTGAACAGTTGTTTGATATGGCGCTGGTTGATAAGGCCTACCTGTTATCCATTGTCTTTTCACTGTTTAATGAGAATGGTTATAAGCCTTTATCTGAATCCAGAGTGATTAATTTAATGCAGGCCAAACATCCGGAAATTAAAGGCAATGACGTCTTTATGTTTCAGATCTGGCAGGA